>CAZNAH010000064.1:0-15880 GCA_964570735.1 uncultured Hyphomicrobiaceae bacterium
GCCCCTCCATTGAATTTGGTGAGGACCCCGACAGCCAGCTCGTCGAGAACCTGCTTCGCTGCGGGAGGAGGAGCTCAACCCCTGGGAGATGCATGGCATCCACTGCGACGCGCATGCGGCGGTGGCGCGGCTTTGCCTGCTGAATGACGGCGAGATCGTCCCGGCCTGCGCCGAGAGTTGCCGCTCGTTCCAGCAGCTTTCCGCCTACTACAACCAGTATCGCAGTAAGCCGCGGGGCGATCCGACGAGTATCGGGGCTTTCTTCGCGTCGAAAGTGAAGAATGTGGGAAGTCACAGCGTAAGGCGTTGACACAGATCGACAAGCTGTGATAGACTTGTCGTGCACATTTGTGCCTTGGAGGCAGCTCTAATGCTGCAATTGGTCAATCGCGATACTTCGATACTCGATATAACGTAATCGAGCACGAAGCGCAAGAAAAATGCGGAACTCCGCCTTGCCTATTATTTCGACCGGCAGAAGGACGATCTGCTCGAACTCATCCGGGCGAAATGGGCGGAACCGGAGAGCTTTCGTCCGTTCTTCTTGAACATCGTCAGGAAGATCGTGGACAAGACGGCAAACGTCTACCAGCGCAAGCCCTATCGGGAGTTCGACGGCTGGGACCAGGAGCGCGGCGAAGCGCTGTACCGGTCGATGAGCGCGAACCTCGTCCTCAAGAAGGCGAACCGGCTGACGAAGCTCCTGAAGACGGCGGCGCTGCAAGTCTCATGGAACGGCCGCCGCCCAGTCCTGACCCTGCTGACGCCCAACGTGCTCGATGTCGAATTCGACGATCCGATGGAGCCTTGGCGCTTCATCATCACCCAGCCGGGCGGGCATCCGATGCAGACGCGTTATCTCGAATGGACGGCGGAGCGCTTCTCGACCTATGACGCACGCGGCCATCCCCTGCCGCAGCCGGACAATCCGCGCCGCATCAACCCGTTCGGCGCGCTCCCTTTCGTGCCGCTGTTCGACAGCTTCCCGGATGATGAATTCTTTCTCCCCGGCGGCGACGATCTGATCGAGGGGCAGCGCGCCATCAACATCGCGCTCGTCAATCTGTGGCGCGCCATCGAGCTGCAAAGCCATGGGCAAGCCTGGGCGGTCGGGCTGCCGGCGGGCGATCAGCTCCGGGCGGGACCGGACCGGACGATCACCCTGCCCGAGGGCGGCAAATTCGAGTTCGCCGCGCCGAAGACGACCATCGAGGAGGTGATCGGGGCGCTCGAATTCGTCATCAAGCAGCTCGCCGTTTCAAACGGCCTGGCTGCGAACACCTTCGAGATCCGGCCGCGCGCGGAAAGCGGCGTGGCGAAGGCGCTCGAGCAGCGCGACCTCCTCGAAAGCCGCGAGGACGACCTCGAACTGTGGCGCGCCTATGAGGAGCGGCTGTTCGAAACCGTCAAGCGCGTCGTCAACACCTATGAACCCGGCGCCATCCCGGAGAGCGCCACCGTCCGCGTCGATTTCGGCGAGGTCAATGAACCGCTTGATGAGAACGAGCGGCTCAAAGCCTACGCCATGCGTCTGAACACGGGGATCTGGAGCCCGGTCGACGCGCTGATGGCCGACAATCCCGACATCCGCAGCCGCGACGAAGCCCGCGAGATGCTGGCGATCCGGGGCGAAGAAGCGGTCGACCGTGAGATGGAGGAGCTGCGATGATCGAATTCCGGATCGAGGGTCTCGACAAGGCGTTTGTTGCGGTCAGCACGCTCTCGAAGTTCGAGGCGAAGAGTCACCTCACCGTCATGGCGAACCTGATGCGCACCCAGACGCTCCGGCACTTCCAGGAGCAGGCGGGCCCTGCGGGTCCGTTCGCGCCGCTGCGCCCCTCCACTATCCGGCAAAAGCGCGGCGGGGCGGGGCAGATCCTGGTTGATACCGGCCGCCTGCGCGGCTCGATCGGCTCGGTCGTGTCGGGCACGCAGGCCGAGGTCGGTACGAACGTCTTCTACGCCAAGTTCCACCAGTTCGGCACGAGGAAGATGGCCGCACGCCCCTTCGTGGGTTTCACCGAAAGGGACGCCGATGAAGTCCGCGACGTGACCGGCCGGTTCCTTGCCTCCCTGATGGGAGGCCGCTGATGGCGAGAAGCTTTGATGTTTCGGTCATCCTCAAGCTGATCGACCAGTTCACGGGTCCGTCCCGACAGGCGGCCCGGGCCATGACGCAACTCCAGCGCAACATGCAGAACGCCATGCGCGCGGTGAACGCCTTCTCCCGCATGCGCGCCTCCGCCAATCCCTTCATCGCCGTGATGGGCCGGATGGGGCGTGCGGTGATCGAGTTCCAGGTCAGAACGCGCAAGGCCCTTGCCGACGTCCATCGCGACTTTGCCAAGCTGGGGGCCATGGGGGACCGGCTGCGCGAGGCGCGCTGGAGCTTGATCACGACGGGGTTCTTCATTAGCCCGCTCGCTTTTCCCTTCATCAAGTCGGCGAATATGGAGGAGTCCCTGACCCGTCTCGGCCAGGTCGGAGAGTTCGGGGTGAAGGACGGCACCTTCGGCATGGCCGCCTTCGTCGATGAGCTGAAGGCCATGAATGAGGAGGTCCGCCGGCTTTCCCGCGCCACCTATACCGATGTGAAGGAACTCACCGACGGTCTGGCCTTCCTCGTGCAGACCGGTCTGCCCTTGGGGGATGCGCGGCGGGGCATCGAGACGATCGGCATCGTCTCGACCGCGACCGGCTCCGCCATCGAGGATCTCTCCAAATCGGCCTATGCCTTCCGGCAGAACCTCAAGATCGTGCCCGAAGGCTGGCGGGACGCCTTCAACATCCTGCACCAGGCCGGCAAGATGGGCGGCTTTGAGCTGAAGGACGCGGCCAAGTGGCTGCCAGAGCTCAGCACGAATATGTCCTTCTTCGGTATGGAGGGGCTGGAGGCCGTCAAGCATCTCGGGGCGATGCTTCAGATCGTGCGCCGCGGCGCGGCCGATGCGGACCAGGCGGCGAACAATCTGGCGAACATCTTCCAGAAGTTTTTCATCAAGGAGACCGCCACCAATTTCAAGAAATATGCGGGGATCGACTTCGCCGAGGAGATGACCAGGGCGATCAAGGCGGGCGTCAACCCGATACTGCATCTGCTCGATCTTATCGACCAATTTGCCGGCGCAAATCCCTTCGCGGTCGGGAAATTCTTCGGTGATAGGCAGGCGCTCGATGCCCTGAAGCCGCTTTTGCGCGATGCGCGCGACCTGGCGCCCATGATGCGCGAGATCGACAAGGCCGTGACGGTCGACGTCATCGGCCGGGACTTCCTCACCTCGATCCGGATGATGAAGGAGAATGTCGAGCAGCTCACCACCGCGATCGGCAATCTCAACGATGTCATGATGCGCTCGATCTTCGGTGACGCCAAAGGCGTAACCCAGACCATCGCCGGCTGGTCGACGGCATCAAGACCTTCGCGGAGCAAAATGAGGGCCTCGTCCGCAATCTGCTGATCGGCTTTGCCGGCCTGGCCGGGGGCGCGCTGATCTTCCGCACGATCGCCGTCCTGGTGAACTCGTTTATTTACGGCTTCGAGGCTCTTCGAAAGACGGTCAAGGCGGTGTTCGCCGTGCTCGGCGCCTTTAAGGCCTTCCGGCTCAGCGGGCTGTTCGCCGGCGTTGCCAAGGGTGCGTGGGCGCTTTCCACCGCACTCACCGCGGGGATCGCCGCGGCTGTTACTGCCGCAGCGCCCGTGCTCGGCGAGGTGATGGGAGCGCTGGCCCGGCTCGCCTTGGGCCCGGTCGGTCTCGGCATTGCCGCTGCCTGGATCGGCTGGCAGCTCCTCCCCGAAGAGTGGAAGCAGCGCCAGCTCGAGGCGATCCGTTCCTTCCTGAAAGAGGTCAAGGCGACCTTCGGCAGCTACGCCGCCTCGATCGGTCAGGCTTTGGGGAGCCTATTCGGCGTGCCGACGCCCGGCTACGCCACGCCAGGCCAGGTGCCGCTTCTGCCTCAGGGCGGGTTCGGGACGGACATCCGGTCGCTGTTCGGCCGGCTGAGCACGCCCGGCCAGACCATTCCCTCGATCACGGATTCCGGGGATGCAGCATCGGCGACGAACATCACGAACAACAATCAGCAGAGCAATATCTCCATGCCGATCACCATCAACATGACGCAGACCAATGCGTCGCCGGGCGCGATTGCCGGGGCGGTTCAGGGTGCGGGGCAAAGCGTGGCGTCTGAGGTCAAGAAGGCGATGGGAGACGGTGGGCAGTGAGCGACCAGAATATCCTCATGGGCCTTGGCGATCTTCGCTTCACGGTCCAGAAGCTCAACTTTCATGAGCTTGACCGCAAATGGGAGTATCGCTGGGTTTCGCAGGAACGGCTGGGGCGCCGCCCTGCCCAGCAGTTCCTCGGGCCTGGCGAGGAGCACATCACGCTGCACGGCACGACGTTTCCCAATCACCCGCTGTTCGCGGGTACCCTGTCGCGGCTGAACCAGATGCGCAACGACGCGGCCATGGGCAAGGCGTTTCCTCTCGGTGCGATGGCCGGCAGCCGTGCCCGCTATTACGGACGCTGGTGTGTGCGCGCGATCCAGGATGCCCAGACCCATTTCTGGCCAAACGGCCAGCCTGCGAAGATCGAGTTCACCATTGAACTTGTCGAGTACGGGGCGGACGGCGGAAGCAATCTTGGCCGATTCTTTTAAAGTAATTCGAAATACCAGAGAACGATCGCGCCTACATAGAGCAAGCAGAAATATCAAATGAGTAGAGATGTGAACTTCTGGATCACAGCATCGCCTGTGTCGAAATCATTGCGTTTCGCGCGGGTGTAAGTTTCGCGCAGTTCAATAGCGCTTCCGAGCAGATAAAGGCTCGTGAACGCGATCAACCAAATCAAAGTGTTCTCCCATGGACCGCTACATCACGAAAGACGGCGATATGCTGGACGCCATCTGCTGGCGTCATTACGGGCGCACCAGAGGCGTTGTCGAGCAGGTTCTCGAGGCGAACTATCGCCTAGAGGAGCAGCCGCTCGAGTTCCCAGCGAACCTGACCATTCTTCTGCCTCAAATCGAGGAGCCGGTCCAGACGAACCTCATCCGGCTGTGGGATTGACATGACCCCTGCCTGGTCTATTTCGGCGGACGGCGTCGATATCACGAGCCGGTTCAACGACCGCCTTCTCGAGCTTACCGTCACCGACAACGAGGGGCTCAAGTCGGATTCCTGCGAGATCCTGGTCGATGACCGCGACGGCCAGCTTGCCATCCCGCGCAAGGGAGCCATTCTCGCCATCTCGATGGGTTATCGCGAAACTGGCCTGACCTTTATGGGCCTCTACACGGTCGATGAGGTCGAGGTCTCCGGTTTTCCCCGCCAGATGCGGATTTCTGCCTCCGCCGCCGATCTCCGCGAGAAATTGAAAGAGCAGCGCTCCAAAGGCTACGACAAGAAGAAGATCGGCGACATCGTCGGCGAGATCGCCAAGCGGCACAACCTCAAGCCCGCTGTGAGCAGTGCCCTCAAGGATTTCGAATACGAGCATCTTGCGCAATCCGAGGGCTGGCACTCGCCGCTCACCCTCGCCTGCATCGGGGTGACGGCGGCCGCTGCGATCGCCCCGCCTTGCGCGGAGCGGGCGTTCCGGGACTGGCAGCCCGTCAAGGGCGCGCTGCTCCTGGTGTTCTTTCTCCTCGCCGTGGCGTTCTCGCTCACGGTGTCGATCGGCCGCGCCGGCGGCCATCGGGAGGCGGCGGCCGCATCCGGGGAGGCCGAGAACATGCGGGCAAGGCTCGCACAGCAAGCCTATGACGACGCGCGAGCGGCCGTTGCGGCGGAATGTGCGACCGGGCGCGGCAAGCTCTGCCGTGCCGCTGAGGAGCGGCGTGACAAGGCCCGGGAGGCGTTGGCCGAGCGGGCTGAGGTGAAGCCGGCAGACAGCGGTGCGACCCGCATCGCGCACCTGCCGGGCATCGCGCCGGAGACGGTGGCGATGTACGCCCCGCTCGCCTTGCCCTTCGCCCTCGAGCTGGGCGGCTTTATCTTCCTCGCCTTCGGGCTTGCCCCGAGGCGGGGGCGGAAGGCCAGCTGATGCCGGCCGTCGAGAAGAAGCCTGTCAGAGCCAAGCGGAAGGCTCCGGCCAAACCGCGGCAGGCGAAGCCGGCGCTTGGGCCGAACGTCGTGACGCTCAAGCGCAAGGCGACGATCCACTAAGCGAAGCCCGCCATTCCGGCGGGCTTTTTATTGTCAGGCGGCCGCTTTGTTTTCGCTTCCGACCCTGCGCGCGAATCGAACGCAATTTTCAGGTTTTCCTAATCCCGCAAAATGTTCAAACACTCTATCTCTTGCGAGTTGCTCGAACCAAGCTTTCCTGGTCAGCTTCGCTTCTTCGCGGATCGCATCGATCCACTCGATCAATGCGACATCGAGATCCAGACTGACGCGTTTTTTTCTTCCTGAATTGAGCACGAGGGGAACTTGGACGAGAAATCCGCCCTCTTCAAGTGAAGCTGATACTTCAGGATCTTTACGTAACTGCTTTATAGAGCGAGGTTCAGGAAGGAGCCCACTATTGTTCTCGACCTCTTCTGCATAAAGCAAAAGGGACTTTTTGGCGTTCTCTATAGCTTCATCCTCAGTCTCACCTGCTCCAAAACATCCAGGCAAGTCCGGAAACCAAACGCCATACGATGTATCCTCCTCATGATGTACGATAGCAAGATAGGTTCTCATCAGTAGCTCCCATGATCACGCACGCCATCCTGCTGCCTTGTAAATCTGCCTTACTGTGCCCAACGGTAAGTCCTTCTTTGGATGGCAAAGTATAATCAACCCGCCCTTTTCTTTATGCTTGAGAACGTGATGATCTCCCTCGACGCGGTCGATAAACCACCCCTCATGCAACAGACGCTTAAGAATTTTCCGACTGTTATATTCATAGGCCGGTCGGGGGGCTTTCCCCCCTCGCGATTTTGCGCGTTTCATCCTTCATGCCCCAGATACTTGCACAGCTCTCAAGCCGAATCAAGAGCGGGGTGTGCAAATAAAGGCACATCAGCGTGGGCTGGTCAATCTGAAGATCTGAGACTCCGCTGTGGAAAAACAATCTGCGTCCGAACAATTCAAGAACATCATGTGCCAGCCTAGTGCCATGAACTCTAAGGGAATGGAAGGGAATAGACGCGGCAGCAGGAGGAAATGCACAGGAAAACAGCGCATTAGGAGAAAATAGGCTGTGGCACATGAAAAGGGGCGGTTCTGGAACGAAAAAGCCCTCGAAGGCGCTTTCACTTCAAGGGCTTAGAATGGCGCACCCGACAGGACTTGAACCTGTGACCCCCAGATTCGGAATCTGGTACTCTATCCAGCTGAGCTACGGGTGCTGACGCTTCAGACGCGAAACCATAGCGGAACGCACGGCGTGAGGCAACTCCGGCGCCGGTGGGGCGGGCTCCTCGCCCATCACGTTATATGCTTTCGCCGCGGGAAGGATTAAAGAGCGCGCGCAGGCTCGCCGGCCGGTGTAGCGTGCGCGAAATTCACATGGGACCCCGCCGGCCAGGTTGCTCTCGAAGGTCGAATGCAAAGCTCCGCGAGAATCGAATATCCGTAAGTGGCCCCCTATGGTCGCAAATGGTGTTGACGTGCGGGCCGCGATCGCAGGTGAATGCCGGGACCGGACCGGCGGGGGGGGCGGACGAGGGACGGTTGCGGCATGGCTGACTTCGGCGCGAGACTGTCATGGCTTTACCTGGGGGCGGGGCGGGGGCCGCGCCTCTTCCGTCTCGGTCTGCTCGCGTTCGAGATCGCGATCCTGTCCTTCTTCGTCATCTCCTCCTTCATGCCCCAGCAAACCTGGGTGCTGGTGGTGGATGTCGTGATCGCCGTGGTGCTGATCGCCGATTTCAGCGCGCGTCTGTCCATCCACCATCCCCGGAAGGAGTTCTTCAAACTGCCCTCGACATGGGCCGACATCGTGGTGATCCTGTCTCTGCTGCTCGCCGCGTTCGTGGAAAACCTGCTGTTCCTGCGGGCGCTGCGCGCGGTGCGGCTATTCCGCTCCTATCAGGTGCTGCGCGATCTGCGGAACCAGTTCAAGTTCTTCGAAAGAAACAGCGAAGCGATCGAGGCGGGCATCAACCTCCTGGTCTTCCTGTTCGTGATGGCGGCGATCGTCTATGTGCTCGAAGCGCAGCGGCATCCGAAGATCGACAATTATATCGATGCCCTGTACTTCACCGTTTCAACCATGACCACGACGGGCTTCGGCGACATCGTCTTCGAGGACACGCTCGGCCGGCTTCTGTCCATCTTCATCATGATCATTGGCGTCACGCTGTTCATCCGGCTGGCGCAGGCCGTGTTCCGGCCGAACAAGGTGCGGTTCGAATGTCCGGATTGCGGGCTCATGCGGCACGATCCGGACGCGGTGCACTGCAAGGCGTGCGGGCGGCTTCTGCGCATTCCCGACGATGGCTACGGCTGAGGCTCGGCCATGATCGCCCGCAAACCTCGCGGTGGGCAGGGTTGGCGAACATCTGGCGGGACAGGCCGGACGCGCCTATAGTCTGCGCATGACCGACAAACATGTCACAAGCCGCCCGCGGCCGGCCGGCGCGGAGCAAGGGCTTATCCCTGCGGGCAGCCGCGTCTATCTCATCGACGGCTCCGGCTATATCTTCCGCGCGTTCCACGCTCTGCCGCCCTTGACGCGCCCCTCGGATGGCTTGCCCGTCGGCGCGGTGCACGGGTTCTGCAACATGCTGTGGAAGCTGTTGCGCGAGACGAAAGGCGAGAAGCGGCCCACCCATCTCGCGGTCATCTTCGACCATTCGCGCCTCAGCTTCCGCAACGGCATTTCCGAGAGCTACAAGGCGAACCGCCCCGAGCCGCCGCCGGAACTCGTGCCGCAGTTCGCGCTCATCCGGGATGCCGTGCGCGCCTTCAATGTGTGCTGCATCGAGCAGGAAGGCTTCGAGGCCGACGACCTGATCGCGACCTATGCGCGCCAGGCGAGGGAGTCGGGCGGCGAGGCGGTCATCGTCTCGTCGGACAAGGACCTGATGCAGCTCATCCAGCCGGGCATCACCATGCTCGACACCATGAAGAACAAGGTGATCGGCGAGGCGGAGGTGATCGAGAAGTTCGGCGTTCCGCCGGACAAGGTCATCGAGGTGCAGGCGCTTACGGGCGATCCGATCGACAATGTGCCCGGCGTGCCCGGCATCGGCGTCAAGACGGCGGCGGAGCTGATCCGCGACTATGGCGACCTCGAAACGCTGCTCGCGGCCGCCCCCACCATCAAGCAGAAGATGCGCCGCGAACGGCTGATCGAATTCGCCGAGCAGGCGCGGCTGTCGCGCCGCCTCGTCGAACTCGACACGCATGTGCCGCTCGATCACGCGCTTGACGAGATGGCGGTGGAGGATCCCGACCCGCACCGGCTGCTCGCCTTTCTGCGGTCGATGGAGTTCAATTCGCTGACGAAGAGGATCGCGGAGGCTTTCGGCGTGGAGGTGCCGCCCACCTCGGAAGCCGCGGGGCCGGTGCCGGGCGCTTTGCCCGTGCCCGAAACGCCACCCTCGCCGGTGCCGGCAGCGCGGACGGAAAGCGGCCCCGCAGCGGAGTTGCGCCGTGTTCACGATTGGCTCAAGGCCACGCCGTTCGACCGCTCACGCTACACCGCCGTCACCGATCTGCAAACGCTGGAAGACTGGATCGCGGCGGCGACGGAGCAGGGTTTCGTCGCCTTCGACACGGAGACGAATGACCTCGACGCCGTCGCCGCGCATCTCTGTGGCATTGCGCTAGCGCTTGAGCCAAACCGCGCCTGCTATATCCCCCTTGGCCACCGCCCCGGCGACGGCCTCGATTTCGGCGGCGCGGGCGAGCTGAATCAGATCCCCATGGAGCATGCCCTGCCGCGCCTCAAGGCGCTGCTGGAAGACGAGAGCGTGCTGAAGATCGGGCAGAACATCAAATACGACATGGTCGTGATGCGCCGCTACGGCATCCGCGTCGCGCCCTACGACGACACGATGCTGATGGCTTACGCCTGCGACCAGGGGCGCGGCGGGCTATCCGGCTTCGGCATGGATGAGCTGTCGCGCCGGCATCTCGGCCATACGCCGATCGCATTCAACGACGTGGCGGGCAAGGGCAAGGCGCAGATCACCTTCGACTGCGTGCCAATCGAGAAAGCCACCGAATACTCGGCCGAAGATGCCGATATCACCCTGCGCCTCTGGCATCTGTTCAAGGCGCGTCTCGTCGCGGAAGGCATGATCGCGGTTTACGAGGCTCTGGAGCGGCCCATGCCCGCCGTGCTGGGCGAGATGGAGCTCGCGGGCATCAAGGTGGACCGCAATGTGCTGTCGCGGCTGTCGGGCGACTTCGCCCAGAGCCTCGCCCGCATCGAGGATGAGATTTACGCGCTGGCCGGGCAGAAATTCAACATCGGCTCGACGAAGCAGGTCTCGGAACTGCTGTTCGGCAAGTTCGGGCTGCCCGGCGCGAAGAAGACCATGACAGGCGCGTGGAGCACTGGCGCCAAGGTTCTGGAAGACCTCGTGAGCAGCGAGGCCCTGACAGAGGATCAGCGCCGCCTGCCCGTCAAGCTTCTCGAATGGCGGCAGCTCGCCAAGCTGAAAAGCACCTATACGGACTCGCTGCCCGCCCATATCGACGCGGAGACGGGCCGCATCCACACCTGCTTTTCTCTGGCCTCCACGAGCACAGGGCGGCTCTCCTCCACCGAGCCGAACTTGCAGAACATCCCCATCCGCACCCGCGAGGGCCGCATGATCCGCACGGCTTTCATCGCGGAGGAGGGCAAACGGCTGATCTCCGCCGATTACAGCCAGATCGAGTTGCGGGTGCTCGCCCATATGGCCGATATTCCGCAGTTGAAGCAGGCGTTTGCGGACGGTCTCGACATTCACGCGATGACCGCGTCGGAGATGTTCGGCGTGCCGATCAAGGACATGCCGGGCGAAATCCGCCGCCGCGCGAAGGCCATCAACTTCGGCATCATCTACGGCATCTCGGCGTTCGGGCTGGCGCAGCAGCTCGGCATCCCGCGCGGCGAGGCGGGCGAGTATATCGCGAAGTATTTCGAGCGCTTTCCCGGCATCCGCGGGTATATGGACGAGGCGCGCGCCAAGGTCCGCGAGCAGGGCTATGTGGAAACCCTGTTCGGGCGGAAAATTCACTTTCCGGAGATCAACACGCCGAACCGCGCCATGCGGAGTTTCTTCGAGCGCGCCGCGATCAATGCGCCGATCCAGGGCACGGCCGCGGACATCCTGCGCCGCGCGATGATCCGCATACCCGCCGCGCTTGGCGAAGCCGGTGTATCGGCGCGCATGCTGTTGCAGGTGCATGACGAACTGGTGTTCGAGGCGCTGGATGCGGAGGTCGAGCCCACCATTTCGGCTGTCACCCGCGTGATGGAGCGGGCCTGCGAGCCGGCGGTGGCGTTTTCCGTGCCGCTCAAGGTGGACGCCCGCGCCGCCCAGAATTGGGACGAGGCACATTGATGTGGTACTGTCGGGGTGCGAGCAGGAGGCCTTGAATGCCGAGACCGACACTGGACGAGTTGCGCGCGTTGTCCGTCGAAGATCGCCTGCAACTGCTTGAGGATGTCTGGACCTCGCTCGACGAGGAGCGGGACCGGCTGCCCATCCCCAAGTGGCATGAGGAAGAGCTGGACCGCCGGATGAAGGCGTTCGAGGAGAACCCCAACGAAGGCATCCCGCTGGAAGAGTTTCTCGCGAAACTCGAAGCGCGGCGCGCCCGATGATCGTCATCGAACCGAGCGCCCAGGCAGATATCGACGCCGCGGTGGCCTGGTACGATGAGAACGAATATGAAATGGGAAGCGCGTTCCTGAGACAACTCAGGGCAACCCTCGCAAGCGTTTTAGAGAAGCCAGCGCGATATCCTCGTGCTCGCCCCGGTTTGCACCGCGCAAAATGCAACGATTTCCCTACACGATCTTCTACAGCTTCGGCGAGGGAACCGTGTACGTCATCGCGGTACTGCATCACCGGCGCGACGCGAGCGTTCTCGACGCGCGGCTGAATTGACGGGGACCGCGCCCCGGCGGTTGCGTTCCCCGCTGTAGGTGGATGCGCGCCGCGCAGAATTGGGACGAGGCGCACGGAGTTACAGGCAAGCTCAAGCCGGTTGCTGTCTGCGCGCCAGGTGTCTTGCTGCGTCTTCGAAAAATTAACAATAAATTTGAAATTGTTCCCGCTGCGGTTGGCCCACAACAGCGCATCCGTTACTGTGCCTTCAGTCTGGGCATTGCCTTGCGGAATTCTGCGCAAACCATCGCGTTTCCGGCGGTGACAAAGCAAGAGAGGGACGAAATCATGAGATCAATTTTCGCGGGCCTGATGGGTCTGGCCTTGGCCGCAGCCATGTCTGCGAGCGGAGCCGGTGAGGCGGTTGCGGCTTCGGCATCGCCCGGCGCAAAATCGCCTGTGACCGTGCAGAGCGATGCCTCGCCCGTGACCTATTACGGCTATAGCCGTTATCGTTGCTATGGCTATCGCTGCGGGGGTTACGGCTATCGCCGCAGCTATCGCAGGCATGGCTATGGCCACGGATATTACCATCGGCCCCGCTACAGTTGCAGCTACTGGAAGCGCCGCTGTGTCGAGAACTGGGGTTATTACGCGCCCGACATCAACGGCTGCCTGCGCTATCACGGCTGCTGGTAGACGCGCCGAAAGCGGGCGCCTAGTGGTTCGATTCAAACATTTGCATCCCGTTTGCAGCGCCCTCATTCGCAAATGTTTGAATCACAAGAACCACTAGCAGCTATTGAGTCTCGTGGAGCTTTTGAATTTGACATTTGAAAGGGCGCTCGCTGCAGGCGGGTATCAAATGTCAAATTCGCTCCACTAGAGGGCGCTCGCGCTCCGCCTTCCATAACGGTTGAGGCAAGTTTCCGCTCTCACGGGAGAGTTGCCGAAGCCTTGGCCCTTGCGTAAGTTGAGCGGCTGAACATGGAACGGGCAGGAGCGGGCTTGATGCGCGAGATCGGTCATTTTATCGGCGGTGAGCGGGTTTCGGGGCGGTCGGGACGATCCGCGCCGGTCTTCGCGCCGCATACGGGCGAGGTGCAGGCCCGCCTCGCGCTGGCGAATGCGGCGGAAGTCGCGGCGGCGGTTGAGAACGCGAAGGCCGCTCAGCCCGCCTGGGCCGCGATGAACCCGCAGAAACGCGCCCGCGTGCTGATGCGGTTCCTGGAACTGATCCGCGCCGAGATGCGCCCGCTCGCCGAGCTTCTGTCGTCCGAGCACGGGAAAACGGTGGCCGATTCCATCGGCGATATTCAGCGCGGGCTCGAAGTGGTGGAGTTCGCCATCGGCGCGCCGCACCTCCTGAAAGGCGAGTTCACGGACGGCGCGGGCCCCGGCATCGACATGTATTCCATGCGCCAGCCGCTCGGGTTGGTGGCGGGCATCACGCCCTTCAACTTCCCCGCCATGATCCCCCTCTGGAAGGCCGCGCCCGCGATCGCCTGCGGCAACGCCTTCATCCTCAAGCCGTCCGAGCGCGACCCGTCCGTGCCCCTGCGGCTCGCCGAAATCTTCATGGAGGCGGGGCTGCCTGCGGGCATCTTCAACGTGATCAACGGGGACAAGGAGGCGGTGGACGCCATCCTCCAGCACCCGGATATCCAGGCGGTCGGCTTCGTCGGCTCGACCGCCATCGCGCATTACGTCTATGCGACCGGCACGGCGGCGGGCAAGCGCGTGCAGTGCT
This sequence comes from uncultured Hyphomicrobiaceae bacterium, assembly GCA_964570735.1. Classification (GTDB taxonomy): domain Bacteria; phylum Pseudomonadota; class Alphaproteobacteria; order Rhizobiales; family Rhodomicrobiaceae; genus CAZNAH01. The sequence goes on from CAZNAH010000064.1 coordinate 13,733, forward strand.
TCGGCGGCGCGAAGAACCATATGATCGTGATGCCCGACGCCGACATGAACCAGGCGGCCGACGCGCTGATCGGCGCGGGCTATGGCTCGGCGGGCGAGCGCTGCATGGCGATCTCCGTCGCGGTGCCGGTCGGCGAGAGGACGGCGGACGCGCTCATCGAGAAGCTCGTTCCGCGCATCGAAAGCCTGAATGTCGCGCCTTACACCGATGAGAAAGCCGATTTCGGCCCTCTCGTCAGCGCCGCGGCGCTGGAGCGCGTCAAGGGGCTGGTGGAAGCGGGCATCGCGGAGGGGGCGGACCTCGTCGTCGACGGGCGCGGCTTCGTGATGCAGGGCTATGAGAACGGCTTCTTCATGGGCGCCTGCCTTTTCGACCGCGTGACGCGCGGCATGAGCATCTACCGCGAGGAGATTTTCGGTCCCGTGCTGTCCGTCGTCCGCGCCAAGGATTACGACGAAGGGCTCGCCCTCGCGAACGACCACGAGTATGGCAATGGCGTCGCGATCTTCACCCGCGATGGCGACGCCGCGCGCGATTTCGCCTCGCGCGTCAATGTGGGCATGGTGGGCATCAACGTGCCGATCCCCGTGCCGCTCGCCTATCACACCTTCGGCGGTTGGAAGCGCTCGATGTTCGGCGACCTGAACCAGCACGGCCCCGATGCCTTCCGCTTCTATACCAAGACGAAGACGGTGACGGCGCGCTGGCCGAGCGGCGTGCGCCAGGGCGCGGAGTTCGTCATCCCGACGATGGGTTGATAATGCTGCGCACAAAGTGTGCGGAATTCGCTCTGATAAATTCGCAACTCAACGCGAATCACATACCAACTTGGTATCGTACGTGAAAAACGTATATGGGAGGGTACAGCGCTAACTGTCCCCTCCCAAGCTCTGCTTCTACTCACTATCAAAGGTGGCGCTCAGTTTTAATTGGACCCTGATCGCCACTTTTTTAGACGCGAAAACAAGCAGACGAAGAGGGCGAAGAAAAACTTCATCCCTATCTCCGTTTTATCAGTTTCGAACGCGCACAGATACTCACATTCATATGCCGGCGATTCGGCTCCAGATCTGGTGACCAGAAAACAACTACCCACAAGAATCGCGGGCTTGACGGACGCAACGCACGGCTCTACATTGTTTATCCAATGATGGAGGCCGCCATGCGCGCGCAGATTTCCCGCTGGGGCAACAGCCTCGCGGTCCGGATCCCCAAGGCTTATGCCGATCAGCTCGGTTTCGAGGAAGGCGCCAGCGTCTTCATCTATGAGACCGGGGGCAAGCTCGTGGTGGCGCGCCCCGATGAAAGCCTGGATGACCTCTTGAAAACCATCACGCCCGAGAACCTGCACGGCGAGACGGAATGGGGCCAGCCCGCCGGCCGTGAGGAATGGTAGCGCGCAAGACCTATGTGCCGGATCGCAACCACCTGATCTGGCTTGAATTCACCCCGCAGACCGGCCGCGAGCAGGCCGGACGGCGCCCCGCGCTGGTGCTCTCCCCGAAAGCTTATAACGAGGTGACAAGCCTCGCGATCGTGTGTCCGATCACGAGCAAGGTCAAAGGCTATCCCTTCGAGGTGGCGATTCCTGACGGCCTGGCCATCGCGGGCGGCGTCGTGCTCGCGGACCAGGTGAAGAGCATCGACTGGCGCGCCCGGCGCGCCGCCTTCGCCGACGCCGCTCCGGCCGATCTGATCGACGCGCTGTGGCGCAAGCTGCGCGCGCTGCTCGAACCGCCGCGCGGTCATGGCGGGTGACCGATCGTGGCCTGCCGTCCGGCGGTCTTGACGGCGTTCATGATATCTTTGCCGCAGCAGGGACGCATTCGCCGCTCTGAGGCCGGGCCGCCCTTGACGGATCACGCGGATAAGGTCATATGCAAGCGGAATAACGCAGTCATGGAAGCCATAGACTTCCAGCTTGATTTCGCAGCCTGCGCCGTTTCCAGAAGCCCCGCACGATATAAGATTGCAGCGAGGGGTTTATGGTAATGTCTGTCATCATTTCGCAGCGCGAGTGTGATGATAATCGCTGCAAAGATGACTCGGGTAAAACTACCGGTTGATATGACGTTCAAAGAACTGAACCTTAGTGAAAAGGTGCTGGCCTCGGTCGAAGCGGCGGGCTACACGACGCCCACCCCCATT
>CAZNAH010000064.1:15930-16247 GCA_964570735.1 uncultured Hyphomicrobiaceae bacterium
CGGCAAGACAGCCTCCTTCGTCCTCCCTTTGCTGACCCTGCTCGAAAAAGGCCGCGCCCGCGCGCGAATGCCGCGCTCGCTCATTCTGGAGCCGACGCGCGAGCTCGCGGCGCAGGTGGCCGAGAGCTTCGAGCAGCTCGGCGTCAACCACAAGCTGACCGTCGCGCTGCTGATCGGCGGGGTCTCCTTCGATGATCAGGAGCGCAAGCTCGACCGCGGCGCGGACATCCTGATCGCGACGCCGGGCCGCCTGCTCGACCATTTCGAGCGCGGCAAGCTGCTGCTCACGGGCGTGGACTTCTTCGTGATCGACGAAG
>CAZNAH010000065.1:0-15670 GCA_964570735.1 uncultured Hyphomicrobiaceae bacterium
CCGCTCCGATCCCGCGTTTCAGGATGTGATGAACATCAAGAACAGCGCGAACCGGGCCGCCGAACTCGTGCGCCAGTTGCTGGCCTATTCGCGCCGGCAGACGCTGCGCCCGCGCGTGCTCTCGCTGACGGATGTGATCGAGGACTTCAACAGCTCTCTCGGCCGCCTCCTGGGCGAGAAGGTCAAGGCCCGCATCGTGCATGGCCGCGACCTCTGGTATGTGAAGGCCGACGAGAGCCAGCTTTTCCAGGTTATCATGAACCTCGCGGTGAACGCGCGCGACGCCATGCCGGGCGGCGGGCTGCTCACCATCCGCACGCAAAACGTCACCGAGCGCGAATCGCTCGCCCTCAAGGATCATGGCATCGAGCGCGGCGAATATGTGCTGTGGGAGATCAGCGATACGGGCACGGGCATTCCGCCGGAGACCCTGAAGAAGATCTTCGACCCGTTCTTCACCACCAAGGAGGTCGGCAAGGGCACGGGTCTCGGCCTCTCCACCGTGGACGGCATCATCAAGCAGACCGGCGGCTCCATCGTCGTGGACAGCAAGCTTGGCGAGGGAACGGCTTTCCGCATCTATTTGCCGCGCTATCAGGAGGCGGAGGAGGATATCCGCGCGGCGCAGGCGAGCCGGAAATCCGAGACGGCGGCGGCGGCCGATCTGACCGGCTCGGCGACCGTGCTGCTCGTGGAGGATGAGGACGCCGTGCGCTCGTTCGCCTCGCGGGCGCTCACCACGCGCGGATATCAGGTGCTGGAGGCGGCGAGCGGGGCCGAGGCGCTTGAGGTGATGGACCGGCAGATGGGCGCGATCGACCTTGTCGTGAGCGATGTCGTGATGCCCGAAATGGATGGCCCCACCCTGCTCGGCCACCTGCGAAAGAAGAAACCGGACATCAAGATCGTGTTCATGTCCGGTTATGCCGAGGAAGCCTTCCGCAAGAACCTCAGCGAAGACGAGAAATTCATCTTTCTGCCGAAGCCGTTCACCTTGAAGAAGCTGGCCGAGACGATCAAGGAAGCGACCGCCGCTTGATGGACATGCCTGTGAAGCAGAGCAAAGGGGCCGCCAAGACGGGGGCAGCCGACAAGGCTTTGGGGCGTTCCCGAGGCGGACTGACGATGAAGATCCATCTCTCATGCCTGCAAGTAATCAACGGTCTCTCGCTATTACTACAAATGGAGCGGCAGTCATCCCATACTTCTCTTTGCCTGGTCTCAACGAACCACCGCTCTATCGCGCTTTGAAGGAGACGCCGACCGCGCGCCAGCGCTACTCCAGCGAGCGCTTGCGTTCAAAGTCGGCAAGCGCGCGATGCTTCTTGTAGCTAAAGGGAATCCTGGGCAAATATTTGCACCGTAACCTCAAGGGTCGAAGCTGCGTAGGCAATTGATTCATTTAAATTATTTCTTGAAACGGATCCATAGTCCCGAGCCTTCGTTCGTTCTGGCACAGTCCTTGTAATCCACCGGGGCAGAACGTCCGACACAATGTTCTGCTCGATGGATCTCAAGTCAGCTCTTCCCCAGCAAAGCGCGACCGGCCGCGAACTGACGCAAACGCAGCGCCACGTCCTCGCGAACATCAACGAGGCGGATTGGCTCGATCTGGCAACCACTCTGATCAAGACCGGTCAACCGGACGCGTGCAACCCTCTCGATCCTGACATGCCGTCCGGTTCGGAAGAGGCAATTGCGCGCCATGTCGCGGGCGAACTGGAAAATCTGGGCTTCGGCGTCGAGCTTGCTGCCGCCCTGCCCGGCAGGCCGAACGTCCTAGGCCGCCTCCCGGGCAGCGATCAAGGGCCGTCGCTGATCCTGAATACGCATCTCGACACCTATCCGGCACTCGAACGCGACCGTTGGACCATGACGGACGGCGACCCGTTCAACCCCACGCGGCATGGGGACTGGCTTTATGCACGCGGCACATCCGATACGCGCGGCAATCTGGCGAGCACGATCATTGCCGTGCGGGCCCTGGCGGCGGCGGGCGTCAAACTGAAGGGCACGCTGCTCTGTGTCTACACCGTGAACGAGGAGAAGAACGGTCCTGGCGGGTCCATGCATCTTTTTCAGGAGAAGGGGCTGAGGGCCGATGCGGCGATCATCGCCGAGCCCACGGCCTGGGGCGGTGACATCCGTAACGAATGGGGAATGAGCCTGTCTGTGGCGAACAGCGGGCATTGCCTGATCGAACTGGTCATCGAGGGCGTGAAGTCGCACATCTGGCGGCCGGATGTCGCGCACAACCCGATCACGAAGGCAAAGGCGCTGCTCGATCGCCTGCAAACGATGCGGTTCTCATATGACGCTTCTCAACTGACGGGGCACACCTTGCCGACCGTCAGCGTCGTTCGAATCGAGGCGGGCATCAAAGGGGAGATGCAGTTCTCGCCGGGACTCTGTTCCGTGGTGCTGGCCGTCGTGGGGATCGTCCCGGGAATGACGCAGCAAAGCGTTCTTGAGGATTTGCATCAAGCGATTGGGACAGGGCCGGCAGACGACGGCTTCACAATCAGCATCAGGCCATTCCCTGGATCTTTGTTTGTCCATGGGACGGAGCCGCTCAGCACCGATGTGCAACCCTGCCAAAGCCTGCGATCCGCCTATCGGCTCCTGATGGGGAAGGAGCCTCTCGTCAATCGGAAGAACGCGTTCAATGACACGATCCGCTTCCGCGAGGCAGGCATCCCTGCCGTCACGTTCGGCCCTGGCGAAGACAGCTGGGCACCGGATAACGAGGCGATCTCGATCACAAAAGCCGTCACTGCCGCGAAGATCTACGCGCTTGCAATCATGGACTTTCTCGGAACGGAGGAGCCCGTCGGCTGATGGCAATTCCAGCGATAAGCTTGTCCGGCCAGAGGGCTTCGAAGCGCACGCCTTTCAGGCTGAGCCCTGGCGTCATCTCGATCCTATCCAGCGCATGTCTGATCGGGGCGTGGTTCACCGTTACGGCCACCGGGCTCGCGAATGAGCTTTTCCTGCCCGGACCGATCACGGTTCTGAATAAGCTCTATGAAATCGCGACCGTCGGTTATCAGGGATCGACGCTCGCCGAGCATGTGATGACCAGCCTTGGCCGCATCCTGGCCGGTTTCGCGCTGGCTTGTGCGGTCGGCATCCCACTCGGCATATTAATGGGCCTGTCGCGCAATGCGCAGGCCGCGCTCAACCCGCTGATCGAGTTCTACCGCCCTCTGCCGCCCCTCGGGCTTTACACCGTGCTCGTCATGTGGCTCGGCATCGGCGAGGCGTCGAAGCTGGCGCTCCTCTTCCTTGCCGGTCTGCCCGGCATCATTATCAGCACCTCGCAGGCGGTCTCCACAATCGACAGAACCTATGTCCGCGCCGCATGTAGCCTGGGCGCATCCCGCCGCGCGCTTTTCTTCCATGTCTTTCTGCCGGCGGCCGGGCCGACCATCCTGACCGGCATGAGAATTTCGCTCGGCTTCACCTACACGGTCCTGGTAGCGGCAGAAATCGTGGCGGCGACAGCCGGTATCGGCTGGATGATCTGGGATGCCGCCAAGTTCCTGCTCAGCGACGTCGTGATCGGCGGCCTTTTCGTGCTCGGTATTACAGGACTCACGCTCGATTTCATCATGCGCGGCTTGGGGCGCTTGCTGATGCCATGGGCTAAAATCTGAAAGAACAGAAAGGAAACAACAATGTCCAGAGTAGTGAAATTTTCATTACTGATTATTACGCTGACAGCAGCCGGTTTCACGCATGCCGAAGCCCAAGACAAGCCAAAGAAAATCACAATTGGCTATCTGAACCTCGTCAACGCTCAACTGGTGACCAAAGGTCTCGGCCTTCACGAGAAAGCGATGCCGGGCATCGAGTTCGAGTGGATCAAGATCGGCGGCGGCGGAGATATGCTCCGCGCCATTGCCGGCAAACAGGTTGACTTCGGCGGAATAGGCAATCCCCCAAGCGCGATCGGCGTGACGCGCGGCCTGCCGATCAAGGGCATCTTCGTACTCAATATGCTTGGCTATGTCGAAGCCCTGGCTGTGCGCACCTCGAAGAACATCAAGTCGATCAAGGACCTTGCTGGAAAGACCGTGGCCGCGCCATTCGGCTCGACGACCCATTACCTGCTAATGACGGCCTTGCGCGATGCCGGCGTCGATGCCTCAAGCGTCAAGATGTTGGACCTCAACCCTGGCGATATCGCGCTCGCCTGGGCGCGCGGGGATATCGATGCCGCGTGGTTCTGGGAGCCCAACCTCAACAAGGCCGTCAAGGACGGCGGGGAAATCCTGGTTGATAGCGGCGAAATGGCCAAGCGGGGTTACCCCACTTGGGACATTGCGGTCGTCATGGACGACTTCGCCGAGAAATATCCCGATCTCGTGGTGACGTTTCTCAAATCGGAATGCGAAGCTATCGACTTCTGGATCAACAATCCGGACAAGACTGCGGAAATCATCGCGAAGGAACTCAGCCTGCCGATCGAGGATGCAACCCGCATGATGAAGGGCACGGAAATGGTGCCGTGCGACAAGCAATTGACAGCCGAGTACCTCGGCGTGCCCGAGAGTAAAGGCAAATTTGCGGATACGCTGGTTGAAACCGGATCCTTTCTCGTCGAGCAAAAGCGCCTGCCGAAACTTCTGCCGAAATCCGATTTCGAAGCGTTTCTGAAGCCTGAATATCTGCAAAAAGCCCTGAAGAAGTAAAAACCTGCCATGGCGAATGGCTCCCGCTTCCTTCTTGACAGGCTGTCGGATGAAGACAGGGACCTTGTCTTGCGCGCAGGGGAGAGATGCCATTTCTCGAACGGCGCGTACATCGTCCGTCAAGGAGCGCCGAGCGACGGTCTTTACATTATTCTTCAGGGGACCGTCGAGACAGTCTATGAGGATGAAGCGCACCGCGAACTGACCCTTTCCTATTGGAACCGGGGGGACAGCGTCGGTGCGCCGAATCTGCTCAGCGACCGGCCCCATATCTGGTCCTCGAAAGCGATCGGTTCCGTCGAAGCGTTGCGGCTCGCGGCGCCCATCCTTCGCGAACTGATCGCGACCTCGCCCAGCTTTGCTTTCGCCTTGATCGGTTTCCTGTCCTTCAAGGCGGAATGCTATGCGCGCCTCGCGCAGACGCTGGCCATGCATTCGGTGGAACGCCGCCTTGCCGAAGTCCTTCTGGCTTATGGGGTTTCCTACTGAGACAGCCATACGGATACGATGACCTTCGGGAAGGTACGGCAGCATGATCTTGCCAAAATGGTCGGAGCGACGCGGCAATCCGTCAGCCTTGCGCTCAAGCGGATGCAGAGGCAGCAGCTAATCGAGGTCCGGCCGACGAAAATCGTCTTGAAGCAGGTCGATTTGCTCAAGCGCCTGACCGGGGCGTAGCCCATGCAAGAGTGGGATGAGGCGCGGATCCTCAAGGCTGGCGCAGGCGAACTCTCGGCGGCCTATCGCGCCGGGCAACTCTCTCCCGTCGAGGTCATGGAAACGGTGCTGGCCGAGATCGCGTCGTCCAATCCGAGGCTCCTTGCCTTTGTTTCCGTCCGACCGAAAGAGGCGATGCGGGCAGCGCGCGACTCGGCATTGCGCTGGGCGCAGGAAAAGCCCATGAGCCGGCTCGACGGGGTCCCCATATCGGTGAAGGATCTTGTTGATGTCGAAGGCATGCCGACGCGGCGCGGTAGCGCGGCTACCTTCAGTGAACCTGCCTTTGAGAACGCTCCGGCCGTGAAGCGGGCCCTTGCGGCTGGGCTCATCGTCACGGGAAAGACCGCCACATCGGAGTTCGGCTGGCAACTCACCCCCGAAAATCCCCTGACGGGCACCACCGTGAACCCCGCCGCGCCGGAACGAACACCGGGCGGAAGCAGCGCAGGCGCAGCTGCCGCAGCAGCGGCCGGCCTCGGGCCAATACATCTCGGCACGGATGGCGGAGGCTCGATCCGGGTTCCCGCCGCGTTCTGCGGCGTGGTCGGTTTCAAGCCGACGTTCGGCGCGATCCCCCACGCTCCGTCTGCCCATACGCGCAACTTGTTTCATCTCGGCTTTCTGACGCGGTGCGTGGACGATGCCCGCGCAGCCTTCGATGCCATGCTCGGGAGAAGCAGCCTTGACACCGAGAGCCTGCCGTCAAACGCTTTCGACGGAACTTTCCCGGAAGATTTGAGAGGGTTAAGGATCGGCTTCTATCCCTGCGGGCTGAGGGCGCAAGCTGCCCCGGACATCGAGGGCGCGCTTGAAACGTGGCTTGGCATCCTGTCCAGCATGGGCGCCAAGATCATGCCCGTGGGCCCGGCGATCGAGACGGCTCGCGATACAATGGCGGCTTTATGGCAGGCGGGCGCCTCGCGCATTCTTGAGCAGGTGCCGGCGGAGCGGCACGATCTACTCGATCCCGATCTGCGGGCGTTCTGTGAAACCGGGCGCAGCCTCGGTTTCGGCAGGTATATCGCCGCGCTGGAAATGCGCGATCTCATCGCGGCCGAGCTGCATAAAATGCTCGATGCGACCGACATTCTCGTGATGCCAACCGTTGCCGTTCTCCCCTTCGCCGCACGACTGCGAACCCCGGACAGCGACAAGTATCCAACGGGGTTCGACTGGTCGCCTTACGCCTATCTCTTCAATTTCTCCCAGCAACCCGCTTGTTCACTTCCGGTCGGCCGAACATCCGGCGGTCTCCCGATCGGACTTCAAATCATCGCGCAAAAATACAACGACCGCCTGCTCCTGCGCGTTGCCTCTCTCATCGAGCGACGCGCATCATGTTATCTGAAAACCTGACGGAGATTTTCGTGCTCGGTTTAAATTTTGCTACTCTTCATGCTGCTTACGAGGCCCGTTCGTTATCACCGGTCGATGTTGTCTCGGAGGTTTTCGCACGGATCGAGGCAAGCGGGCCGGACAATGTCTGGATCAGCCGGGTCGACCGGGATGAGGCCATCGCCGACGCGCGGGCCCTGGAGACCTTGCCCCGCGAGCGGTGGTCTGAAATGCCACTTTTCGGGCTCCCGTTCGCGGTGAAGGACTGTATTGACGTCGCAGGGGTGGCGACCACTTGCGCCTGCCCTGAGTTCGGGGGCGTCGCGGAGCGTTCAGCGAGCGCAGTGGAACGGCTGGTTCAGGCCGGCGCGCTCTACATCGGCAAGACGAACCTCGACCAGTTTGCGACCGGCCTGGTCGGCACGCGTTCGCCTTATGGCACGCCGCGAAATCCGTTCAACCCGGCTTACATTCCCGGCGGTTCGAGTTCCGGCTCGGCGGTCGCCGTCTCGTCGGGGCTTGTAAGCTTCGCTCTCGGCACCGATACCGGCGGTTCGGGGCGGGTTCCCGCATCCTACACGAACACGGTGGGCCTGAAACCGACCGTCGGGTCGATCAGCCCGCGCGGCCTGGTCAATGCCTGCCGGACCATCGACACCATTTCGATCTATGCCTTGACCGGCTCGGATGCGCTCGCCGTCTTTTCCGTCGCCCAAGGCCATGAGCCCGATATCGCATATTCGAGACCGCCAGCTCCGGCAGGGCAGACAAAAGCGGCTTGGACTATCGGGGCTCCCGCCACGATCGGCGTTCCTGGCGATGCGCAGCTTGAGTTCTTCGGCGATGCCGATACGCCTCGCCTTTATCGCGAGGCGATTGCCGAAATGGAACGCATGGGCGCGCGTATTGTCACTCTGGACTATGGCCCTTTTCTCGAAGCGAACCGGATGATGTTCTTCGGCCCTCTGGTGTCGGAACGCTATGTTTCGTTCGGTGAATTCCTGAACGCGAACCCGGATTCTGGCGATCCGATCGTGCGCGGCATCATCGAGCGCGCAAAGTCTTTCAGCGCGGCCGAAACCTTCAAGATGCTCTACCGCCTCGAAGAACTGAAACGCTTCGTCGCGCCGCTGTGGAATGAGATCGACGCACTGCTGCTGCCCACTGTCGGTAGACTTTATACTTTAGAAGATCTGGTTGCCGATCCTCTGACCCCGGCTTACAACAACGGATATTATACGAATTTCGCCAATCCGCTTGATCTAGCTGCCATTGCCGTGCCCAACGGCTTTGCCAGGGATGGTGTGCCTTCGGGCGTGAGCCTGGTCGCACCTGCGCATTCCGAGATTTTTCTCGCAAGTCTAGGAGATGCCTTCTGGAAGCGGCGCGCACCCCATCCGGGCGTTGCCCTCAACCCCACCACACCAGCCGGCGTGAGATAGCCTCGAACATTTTATCGGCGGTGAAGGAAATGATGCCGAGCATGACAAGCCCGCCCATCATCTGGCCGATCTGAAGATTCTGCTGCGCGATATCGATGCGATAGGCCAATCCTGCGAAAGTACCGGCCAATTCCGCCGCCACCAGCGTGTAGAACGAGACGCTGATAGACGTGCGGAGGCCGACGAAGATGTAAGGCGCGGCACCGGGGAGGAGCACCTCACGCAGCATACGGCGCTCCGGTGTGCCCAGCGATTGCGCCGCGCGGATCAGCATCGGGTCAACCCGCTGTACCCCGAGATGCGCTGAAATCCATACCGTGAAGAAGACACCCCAGAACACGAGGAAATACTTTCCCAATTCCGAAAGTCCAAACCATAGGATGACGATGGGCACGAATGCGATGGGCGGGATCGGCCGGAGAAGCTGGAAAATGGGCGTGAGGAGATTGGAGATGAGCGTGTAGCGTCCTGTCAGGATACCGATCAGCGTGCCGAGCAAGGCACCGCTCAGGAACCCGACGGTGACCCGCGTCAGGCTCATGCCGAGGTCGATCAGCAAGCCGTTATGAAGCCAATCCACGAGCGCTACGGCGACGGTGCTGGGGGGCGGGAACAGGATCGAGTTCACGACGCCGGATCGCGACACGCCTTCCCATGTCGCTAGGAAGGCCGGCACTGAGAGGACCAGCGCCAGCCTGTTGATTGCCTCACGAAGCACGCTCATGAACCGCTGATGGTGACTCGGCTCGCGTCGATCGCCTTGAGCGGCCCGGACTCGATGACCGTCATGAAGTCCGGCATTTCGGCGCCAGGTGGATGATTGCCGCTCTCAAGCCGCCATGCTGCGTGCGCTTTCAGGATTTCAAGCTGTTTGTCGTCCAGAACGACATTGTAGACATACTCGTTCCAGACATCGGCAAGGTCCTCGCGCTTCATCCCCACCGTCTCCGCGACAACGGTGATGGCTTCATCCGGGTTGGCTTTCATCCATGTTTCCGCGTCTATGAGCGCGCGCAGAAACCGGTCGATCAGTTCCTTGTTCTGCTCCAGATATGGGCGAAGCACGACGATATTGAACGTCTCCGAGTAAATGCCCTTCGTGTCGATTTGAGAAACCTTGTCGCCCAAGGTTTTCTTGCCGTTCGAGATGTGTGGTTCCCACGTGTTGTAAGCGTCGATGCTCCCCGCCGCCATGGCGGGGATCATCTCCTGAGGCCGGAGATTGACGAGGTCCACGTCCTCCTTTTTCAGGCCCGCGGCCTTGAGCAAGGACATCGTATAGACTTCGCTGCCAGTCCCGGCCGTAAAAGCTATCTTTTTACCTTTCAGGTCAGCTTTATCTCTAATATTCGAGCTTGAAAGCGTCAGGGTTTTCAGGTCGGAATATTCCATCCGAGCCAGAAAGGCAATCGGCTGCTTGGCCATCGCGGCCGCTGTGGTGGGCGCCTCAGCTGTCGTGGCGATATCGGCACCCCCGCCGATGACAGTATCCAGGCATTGCTTGCCGGACGTGAAATTGCTCACGCTGATGTCAAGCTTATGATTTTCAAAGAAGCCTTTCTGCTTTGCGACGATTGTGACACCTGAGATCGGCGACAGATTTTGCGCCAGTCTTGCCTTCAAAACCTCTGCTTGCCCGATGCTGGTCGATGCGAGCATGGCAAGGCCCGCAATCGCAAAGATGATTTTACCCATGTGACCTTTCCCGTGAGCCCGGCCGGCCTCGTTGTGTTCTTGCCACCGCAAGTGCGGGCCGATCCTTAGATCAGCAACTGCCATGCCAATCTTGTGTCAAAGGGTTCATCCAGCTAAAGTTTGTCATTTTGGCTTATAAAAAAAAATAAACGATCTCGAGTTTATTAATAAACTGCTTTGTTTTGAGGCAAAATTATTCATGAAAACGGTCAATGGATTCGCATGTTATAGACGAATTCTAATACAAGTTTATTGGTGCCAGATGTTTGGTTCCTGCGCTTGGTGAAGGAATAAGTCATCCTGATCCCGCATTCCGGGAAACGTTTGGGACAGATACTTTATGGCAGCGCCACGACAACACAAGCCGTCAGAGCAGCGATATAGCGATCGAAGGCTTCGCTCAAAAAATCGCGGAGCAATATGGCTGACACCGCCATCAGGGTGACCGCAAAGATCGATTCTGGCGACGATAAACGACAGCAGGTGGACAGAGCCAAAACCTTGGTACGCAGGGCTTTTCGACGGCTGCGACGGCCCCGACGTTCTTTTTCTTTCCCCAAAAACCAAGAGGGGGGAGCACCAGACCGACGTGCCGCAAATGTGCGATGGGTTATATGGCCACTTGCTGGCCCTACCGCTTACCTGAACCAGAGGATGTGAAAGAGATTTTTCGCTTAAGTCCCTGATTTATATGGTGAGCCCGGATGGATTCGAACCATCGACCCTCTGATTAAAAGTCAGATGCTCTACCGGCTGAGCTACGGGCTCTTGATGTGCGTCCAGCGGCGGATCGCCGGGTTCCACCACCGCATACGGTCCAAAGGCATGCGCGGAACTGCTCTGGGATGCCGCGTTTGTACGTTACAATCCCGGTTCTTGCAACACCGCCATGCCCGCCGCCTTCACGGAGATGTGCACATGCTCTCCGGACCGCCCTGAACAGCGAGCCTCGACAAGCGCCGCATTTCCGTTCAATGATATTATGTGAGGGTTTGAGTTGCCAGAGCCCCCATCCACGATTGGATCGCAATCGCGAGGCTTTGACGTGCCGGGACTGCGGCAAGCACTGTGTCTGGTTCTGACCGTTGCGCTCATCTGGGGCGGGACGATCGCGAACGTGCACGCCGTGCCATCTGCGGTCGAGCCCCACGCCGGCGTTCACGTCACGGCCGATCATCATCATGCGCATCCAGTCCAGAGCCCGGCGAGCGACCCGGACTGTTTCGCCTATTGTCTCGAAATCGCCGCGCAGCCTTACGTCAAGAGCGACGCATCCGCCGCCCCCGACGGACTCGCGCCATACCGGGCTGTTCCGTCACCAAGGCCGGTCTGGGAGGTCTCCCCGCGCAAGGCGGCCGATGACCCTCCCGAATGGGCGACCGGCCCGCCGCTTCCGTCGATACGGTCAGGTGCGCACCGTATCGTGCGCGCCAACGCCCGCCTCAGAATTTAAATAACTCCCGCGAAGCGCTCTTCGACCGGGCCGGACTCGCCTTTGCGATGCCTGTCAGGCCACGAGCGAACCGTTTTGCTGACCTGCTGCCCAGGTGAGCCCGGTCTCCATCCGTTCATCTCGATAACGGCCTTCGCAGGACACCCATGCCCCGTTTCAAGAACCACCCGCAGGACGATGCCGCGCGGCGGAATGCTGCCCGGCCCCGCACCACCGCATCGCGCCGGACGCTGACGGCCCTGATGATCGCACCGCTGCTCGCAGCCGGTCCGCTGGACGTTTCCCGCATCGCCGCCCTCTTCCCGGATCAGGTAGAGTCTGGCCTCGAAAACCCCGAACGCTCCCTGACGAGTGTCCTCGCGCCCGCAGCCTATGCCGCGGAAACGGACGGGGCCCCCGTCAAATGGACGTGCCCCATGCATCCGCATTACATCGCGGATGAATTCGGCACCTGCCCGATCTGCGGCATGGACCTCGTGAAGCTCGACACGGGCGGCGCGGAATTGGGCGAGATCTCCGGCGAGTCCCGCGCGGCGGTCACGGTCGCGCCTGAGACGCTCCAGAACATGGGCGTCCGCATCGCTCCCGTCGAAAAGGCCGCGTTCGGCCGCACGATCCGCAGCTTCGGGACGGTTGCCGAGAACGACAGGCTGCAATCGACGCTGACCGCCCGGCTCGAAGGCTGGGTCGAGGATCTGCGGGTGAGCGCCGTCGGAGACACGGTGAAGAAAGGCGACCTGCTGTTCGAGCTTTACGCGCCAGAGCTGATCGTCTCCCAGCGCGACTATCTTCAGGCTCTCAGCATCAAGGACGAGGACCGGCGGGCGGCGGTCGAGCAGCGGCTTCGCTCTTTCGGCGTGCAGGACGAGGCCATCCGGCGGCTCGCCAACCGCCGCGAGGTGATGGAGCGCGTGCCCTTCTATGCGGACCGCGATGGGACGGTGGCTTCGCTCAACGTTGTGAAAGGCACCTATGTCAATCGCGGCATGGTGCTCACCAAGGTCCAGGATTATTCAAAGGTCTGGCTGATGGTGAACGTCGCCGAGAACGACCTGCCCTTCCTGAAGCCCGGCACTCCGGCCAAGGTCACCTTCCCCAACATGCCCGAGCGGGATATCGCCAGCGCGGTCGATTACATCTACCCGACGATTGACGCGGCCACGCGCACCGCCCGGGTGCGGCTCGTCATCGACAATGCCGACGGGAGGCTGCGGCCCGGCGCTTATGCGGATGTGGTGTTCGATGTGGGTGTCGAGCAGCGCACCGCCGTGCCAGCGGAAGCCGTTCTGCGGAGCGGGACGGGCAGTTACGTGGTGGCGGCGCTCGGCGATGGGCGCTTCGAGCCGCGCAGCGTCGAGCTCGGCCTCGTCTCGGGGCGCTGGGCCGAAATCAAGGCGGGGGTCGAGCCGGGCGAGCGCATCGTCACCTCCGGCCAGTTCATGCTCGATTCCGAGAGCGCGCTGCGGGAATCCTTCCAGAAGCTGGAGCGGGCCAGCCTGCCGCTCGCCGACCTCAAGCTCGACAAGACGCAGATGGCCATGGTCGACCATCTCGTGGACGCCGCAATCTACCTGCACGAGGCGCTTGTGGACGGCTACCCCGTCGAGCCGAAATTCCTCGATCCCGCCGCGTCCATCAAGGATCTGATGTGGCCGCGTTTCCGCAATACGAGGCTCAGCTATGTCCTGAGTGACGCAGAAAAGGCGCAAGCCGCGCGCAGCGAGCGGGAAATCCGCGAAAGCCTTGCCGCGCTTGTGACCGCCATCCTGCCGTGGATGCGCGAGGGCGCGCCCGAGCATTACAGCGCGCGCGGCGTCACCCTGTTCAAGACGGCGCAGGGCGAGCGAGCCTGGGTGCAGCGCGGCAACAAGGCGCTCAATCCTTACGGAGACGGCGCCGCACAGGCGATCCCATGGCCGGACGAGCCAGGCGAAAACACAGGCCAGGCGGCCGCCGTCGTCCAGGGCATTCGCCATGCAAACTGAGCACGACATCGCGGGCCGCGACCCGACCCAATCCGGCGTCGCCAAGATCATCGACTGGTCGGTGAACAACCAGCTTCTCGTGCTCGTGGGTGCGATCGCGCTCATCGTCGCAGGCTGGCTCGCCATCACGCGCACGCCGCTCGACGCCATCCCGGACCTGACCGACACGCAGGTCATCATCCGCACGGACTATGCCGGCCAGTCGCCGCAGATCGTGGAGGACCTCGTCACCTATCCGCTCTCGACCGGCATGCTGGGCCTGCCGCGCACGAAAGCGGTGCGGGGCTTCTCGATGTTCGGCACGAGCTTCGTCTACGTGATTTTCGAGGATGGCGTCGATCAGTACTGGGCGCGCTCTCGGGTCATCGAGGCGCTGTCGAAGATTTCGGGAAGCCTGCCGGAGAACGCGGTGCCGCGTATCGGGCCAGACGCGACCGGCGTAGGCTGGGTCTTCCAGTATGCGGTGACCGACCGGACCGGGCGGCACGATCTCGCGCAGTTGCGTTCGATCCAGGACTGGTTCCTCAAATTCGAGCTGGCGACCGTGCCGGGCGTCTCGGAGGTGGCCTCCGTCGGCGGCTTCGTGAAGGAATATCAGGTTCTCGTCGATCCGAACCGGCTGCGCGCCTATGACGTGCCGCTCAGCCGCATCACGGAGGCGGTGCGCGCGGCATCGGGCGAGGTTGGCGGCCGGGTCGTCGAGCAGTCCGAAACCGAGCTCATGGTCCGCTCCTCGGGCTACATCCAGACGCTGGACCAACTCAAGAACGTCGTGATCTACGCCGCAAACGGCACGCCCGTCCTCCTGTCCGACATCGCCAATGTGGTGGAGGGGCCGGAACTGCGCCGCGGCGTCGTCGAGTTGAATGGCGAGGGCGAGGTGGTCGGCGGCATCGTCGTGATGCGTTCCGGCGAAAACGCGCTGACCGTGATCGACGGCATCAAGGCGAAGCTCGCCCAGCTTTCGGCGAGCCTGCCCAAGGGGGTTGAGATCGAGACGGTCTACGACCGCGCGCCGCTGATCGAGGGGGCCGTCGATTACCTCACGCACAAGCTGATCGAGGAGGCCATCGTCGTTGCGCTGGTATGCTTCGTCTTCCTGCTGCATGTGCGCTCGGCCTTCGTCGCGATCATCACGCTGCCGCTCGGCGTGCTCGCCGCCTTCGTCGTGATGCAGCAGCAGGGCATCACCGCCAATATCATGTCGCTCGGCGGCATCGCGATCGCGATCGGTGCGATGGTGGATGCCTCCATCGTCATGGTCGAGAACGCGCACCGCAAGCTGTCGGAATTGCCGGAGGACACAGATGCGGCGGAGCGGCGCGCGGTCATGCTGCATGCGGCGAAGGAGGTCGGGCCGGGCCTGTTCTTCTCGCTGCTGATCATCACGGTGTCGTTCCTGCCGGTCTTCGCGCTCACCGGCGAAAGCTACCGGCTGTTCGCGCCGCTCGCCTACACCAAGACCTATGCGATGGCTTTCTCGGCCATCCTGTCGGTGACGCTCGTGCCGGTGCTCATGCTGTGGCTGGTGCGCGGCCGCCTGCTGCGCGAGATGCAGAACCCCATCAACTGGGTCTTCGTGAAAGCCTACCAGCCCGTGCTCTGGCTCGCGCTGAAAGCGCGCTGGCTCGTCCTTCTCCTGCTCGCAATCGCGCTGGGGTCCATCGCCTATCCCTTGTCGCGGATCGGCAGCGAGTTCATGCCCGCGCTCTATGAGGGCGAGCTTCTCTACATGCCGACGACCCTGCCCGGCGTCTCCATCACCAAGGCGAAGGAGATCCTCGCGCAGACGAACCGGCTCATCAAGACGGTGCCCGAGGTCGAGCGCGTGTTCGGCAAGCTCGGTCAATCCGAAACCGCGACCGATTCTGCGCCGATCTCCATGATCGAGACCTGGGTGAAGCTGAAGCCCAAATCGGAATGGAGGCCCGGCATCACCGTCGAGCAGATCACCGCCGAACTCGACGCGCGGACGAAAATGCCGGGCCTCGTCAATTCCTGGGGCTATCCGATCAAGATCCGCATGGACATGATCTCGACCGGCATCCGCACGCCCGTCGGCATCAAGATTTCCGGCGACGATCTCGCCACGATCGACCGCGTTTCGATGGCCGTCGAGGCGGCGGTGAAGGAGGTGCCCGGCACCCGCTCCGCCTTCGCAGACCGCGTTCAGGGTGGCAAATATCTCGAAATCCGCCCCGACCGGCGCGAACTGGCCCGGCGCAACATCGACCTCGCGAGCTTCCAGTCCGTGATCCAGACGGCGCTCGGGGGCATGAAACTCGCCGAGAGCGTGCAGGGCCGCGAGCGCTATGCCATCATGCTGCGCTACGACCGGCCGTTCCG
>CAZNAH010000066.1:0-11322 GCA_964570735.1 uncultured Hyphomicrobiaceae bacterium
TGGGGCGGCTGACGCTGAACATCCTGCTGTCCTTCGCCCAGTTCGAGCGCGAGGTGACGGCCGAGCGCATCCGTGACAAGGTCGCCGCCAGCCGGAAGAAGGGTATGTGGATGGGGGGCGTGCCGCCCTACGGCTACCGGGTGGAAAACCGCAAACTGCTGGTGGACGAGGAAGCCGCCGGGCACGTCCGCTGGATCTTCGCCCACTTCCTCGAGATCGGGTCGGGCACGGAGCTGGCGAGAGAGATCACGAAACGCGGCATCCGGACGCCGCGCGGCAACCGGATCGACAAGAAATACATCTACCGGATGCTGAGCAACCGCGCCTACATCGGCGAGGCGGTGCACCAGGGCGACAGCTACCCCGGCGAGCACGACGCCATCATCGACCGCGAGACGTGGGACCGCGTCCACGCCATCCTGCAGGAAAGCCCACGCAAGCGCGCCGCCCGGACGCGCGCCGAGACGCCCGCGATGTTAAAGGGCCTTATCTTTACGGCCACGGGCGCGGCCATGACCCCGAGCAGCACGAAGAAGGGCGCGCGGCGATACCGGTATTACGTCTCGATGGACGTCATCAAGAATCGTGAACCCAGCGACGCGGGCATCCCGCGCCGCCTGTCCGCCGACCTCGTGGAAGCGGCTGTTGTGACCGAGTTGCGGCGGGTGATGCGCGCGCCGTCGATCACGGCACAGGTCATTGCCCATTTGGCGCGCGAGGGTCACGCCTTCGCCGAGGCCGACGTGATCTCCGCGCTGCAGACGTTCGAGGACGTCTGGGGCCAGCTGTTCCCTGCGGAGCAGACCCGGATCGTGCAGTTGCTGGTGCGCCGGGTCACCGTGACGTCCGAGGGGCTGGTCATCGATGTCCGGGTCGACGGCGTCTCGGGCGTCATGCGCGACATGATGGCGCCACGAAAGAAGGTGGCGGCGGAATGATGAAACCCGACGAGTTCCTCCAGATCTTCGTACCGCTCAAGGTCCGCAAGCAGAACGGGCGGCCGAAGATCATGCCGCCCTCCACCTATCTGCCCAGTGAAGACCGGACGCAGGATCCGCATATCCTGCGCGCCATCGGCCGGGCGTGGGGCTGGCGGCGGCGCATGGAGGCTGGCGAGTTCAATACGGTCACCGATCTGGCGAAAGCCGTGGGGCTGGCCGAACGCCATGTCAGCCGACAGCTGCGGCTCGCCTATCTCCCGCCGGGGGTCCTCAAGCGCCTCGTCTACAAGCGTGAGGTGCCCGCCGTGACCCTGTTGAAACTGACCGATGTCGCGGCCCTGCCATGGTACGAACAGCCGGAGCGGGTGTTCGACTGAGGCTCAGTGAAAGCTCGCCTGAAACGTCGTCGCGGTCAGGGAGACATGCGCGTCCAGCGGTGGGTGCAGTTCGAACGCCTTCGGCTCGCGTGAGAAATTCCACAGCCGGAACAGACGCCATTCCGACCGGCGCTCCTCGGCCACGGCCAACTCGTTGCGGCTGATGTGGAAGGGCGTGCGCTCCCAGCCGTTCGTGGTCTTGACCTCGATCAGCCGGGGCAAACCGTCCAGGGCGAAACTCGCGATGTCGTAACCCGCGCCGTCGCCATCCTCCTCCGACACCCAGCGCACCTTGCGCGCCAGATCGTCCCGTCCTGCCGTCCGCAAGGCCGCGCGCTCATGCGCCAGCACACATTCCTCTCCCGCGCGGCCGAGGGCCCGATGGGCAGCATCTGGTCCAGTTCCTGCGGCGGCGGCTGGTTCGACAGCGTCGGCGGCGGTCCGATCCAGATCTGCGCTGCCTCGCGTAGGCCAGCGGCGGTTTGCAGCCTCGGTTGGCGCCCGAGCCAGGCCGGGTTCAGCGCCAGCCACCGCGCGCCTTCGTGTCAGTCTCCGCCACCGGATTATCTCGCGAAAGGGACGACCCCATGAACGCGGCAACCCATTGGAAATGCGAGGATGTTTTACGCCGTCCCGTGACCGTCGAGGGGCGCTCGAAGAGAGACGCAGGCCATTCGGAGACCCATTCCGCGTCAAGCGCCCAGTCTCCGAAGGGCGGATGGCCCTACCAACACCCATTGAAACAAAAAGAAAAAAGGCCCCAATCGGGGCCCTTGGTCGGATTCAGTATCTGAATGTGGCGGCGCAATATATACCAAGCTCATAAATTTTCTCTCGCAGAAGTATAATTCCACCAGAAGAAACCGGATTTTACTGACCAGTTTTGTCTACCCCAAATCTCAGGTTATTATTGTCTGGATCACGAATGTATAACTCGTACATTTTCCAAGGCTAAAGCGTAGGATTCATCTCAATGCATGATGATGCCGACGTAACCAGCCGTTTGTGAAGCACGTCGATATCATCCATGTAAAAATAGACTGCTGAACCAAACGCGCCATCGCCCGCAAAAGAACTGATATGAATTTCCTGATTAAAAAGGGATATGGAGGCATAAGAGGGGTTTGCGCTGTGTTGATCCTGCTGCCACTGCCAGTTCACCTTGGCTCCAACAATTTCTCGATAAAACAGCAAGGAACGAGACATATCAAAAGACTTCAGCAAAGGAACGAGTTTTTGCACAGATCATTCCTCTCTCAATAAAATGGTGTTGCCACATGGGTCGCATATCCATTTTGCCTTCATATCAGAAGGCAGCGGCTCGATTTCATTGCGAATATAGCCATCGGATTTTGATATTTTTTCAAGTGATTCAGCCAGATGAGTTGTATGTGCCTCAAGCCAGATATCAGCCTTGCCCAAAGTGTCTACACAATCAAACCAGAGGATGTAATTGCCGTATTCGGCAGAGTAGCTCTCTGTTGCCAGCCCATCTACTTTCGTGAGCGTTAAACCAAGTACATCTCTGTAAAAAGCCAGTGTTTTTTCATAGTGTGACTTCGGAATTTTTAATGCGATGTTTTTACCGCCCGAGATTTTATACATAACCTTACCTCAAAACTTTTCTCTGGAGATAGCTGTACACTTATTCCGTCACGAGTGCACAGCCTTGGTAGAGAGAAAGCCGTGCAATAGAATGAATCTGCGCCAATAATCACCATAATTTTTATGTAAGCTACTCATTTTCCGGAAAGATTACAAGAAATTATTAACCTTCTGATTAGCATTCACAACACCTAGAAAATTTCAGGCTTCTTGCAAATTCTGCGTACTAGATAAGGCTTCATCTGGCTTCTAGGGGATGGCGGAGAGGGAGGGATTCGAACCCTCGGTACGGTTACCCGTACTCCGGTTTTCGAGACCGGCCTATTCAACCACTCTAGCACCTCTCCGAAGCGGCTGATCCGTGGGTTTTATATGGGGCCGGGCGCGGGCGCAAGCCAGTGCGCGACGCCCTTCGCGCAACCTGGCAGGTATAGATGCGCGCAAGTTGCCGAAGGGGACGGCCCCGAGCGCGCCGGCAATCCCCGCGTTCAGCCCGCGGTCTGCCCCGAGGGCGCAGCTTCGATAAAGCTCCTGACGAGGGCGACGGCTTCCGGGGCGGCCCAGTCCGCCGGACCAACGAGGCGGGCGACCTCCCGCCCCTCGCGATCGAGCATCAGGGTGACGGGCAGCCCGCTCGCCTGAACCTTGACCGCGCTCTCTCCCTTCTCGTCGATATAGAGCGCGAGGTTCGAGAGTTTCGCTCCATCGAGGAAAGCGCGCGGTTTCGCGGGGCCGGTCCGGTCGATGCTCAGCGCCACCACTTGGAACTGATCGCCGCCGAGCTTGGCCTGAAGCGCGTCGAGCGCGGGCATTTCCACCTTGCACGGCGCGCACCACGTCGCCCAGAAGTTGAGGAGCACCAC
The DNA here is from genome assembly GCA_964570735.1 of uncultured Hyphomicrobiaceae bacterium. Classification (GTDB taxonomy): domain Bacteria; phylum Pseudomonadota; class Alphaproteobacteria; order Rhizobiales; family Rhodomicrobiaceae; genus CAZNAH01. The sequence goes on from CAZNAH010000066.1 coordinate 3,787, forward strand.
CTTGCCCTTAAAATCCGAGAGCGTTTTCGGCTGACCGGCTTCATCCGCGAAGGTGAAACCCGGCACAGGCTTCGGCTCGGCATGGCGGATCAGCTTATGGAGACCGTGTCCGCCCTCGGATTTCGGGGCGCCGTCGCCCGCCGTTTCGCGCGCGGTCCCGAAGTTTACCCCGGTCGCGATCGCCGTTAGGGCAAATCCCGCGATTGCGGCGAGGAAGATTGCCGCGGTATAGACCAGCACAGCCCGGCCAGTCCCGGCGCGCCGTGTTGCGCCCTGGCCATCAACCCTTTGTGACACCTCGCGTTCGTCCATGACCGACACCTTCAAGCAGCTGCCTCACGCAAATAAGATGTGGGGCGGGCGATTCCAAACCAAACCCTCCGAGATCATGCAGGAAATCAATGCGTCGATCTCGTTCGACCGCCGTCTGTACGAGCAGGATATCCGCGGCTCGCTTGCCCATGTGCGCATGCTCGGCGCGTGCGGGATCATAACGGCGCAGGAGGCGAACCAGATCGCGGCGGGGCTCGAAGCGGTTCGGCAGGAGATCGCGGGCGGGCAGGTCGCGTTCACCGCCGATCTGGAAGACATCCACATGGCGGTGGAGGCGCGGCTCGCGGCGCTGATCGGCCCCGTCGCGGGCAAGCTGCACACCGCGCGCTCGCGCAACGACCAGGTGGCCACCGACTTCCGCCTCTACATCCGCGATACGCTGGCCCATCTCGATCGCCAACTGGCCGATCTCCAGACCGCGCTGGCCCGCAAGGCGCAGGCGAACGCCGCAACCATCATGCCGGGCTTCACCCACCTGCAAACGGCACAGCCCGTCACCTTCGGCCATCACTTGCTGGCGTATGTCGAGATGCTGGCGCGCGACAGATCGCGGCTTTCGGACGCCATGTCCCGCGCGAACGAGTGCCCGCTCGGCGCGGCCGCGCTGGCCGGCACCTCGTTTCCCATCGACCGCGACATGACGGCGAAGGCGCTCGGCTTCACGCGCCCCATGGCGAATTCGCTCGATGCGGTCTCGGCGCGCGACTTCGCGCTGGAGGCGCTGGCCGCGGCCAGCATCTGCGCGCTGCATCTGTCGCGGTTCGCGGAGGAGATCGTGCTGTGGTGCAGCGCGGACTTCGGCTTCATCACGCTGTCGGACGCCTTCACGACGGGCTCGTCCATCATGCCGCAGAAACGCAACCCGGACGCGGCGGAACTCGTCCGCGCGAAGGTGGGGCGCATCGCCGGCGCGTTCACGAGCCTCGCCTTCGTCATGAAGGGGCTGCCGCTCGCCTATTCCAAGGACATGCAGGAAGACAAGGAGGCGACGTTCGCGGCGCTCGATGCGCTGTCGCTATGCCTCGCGGCGATGACCGGCATGGTGGAGGACATGCAGCCCAACGCCGCGAAAATGCGCGAGGCGGCCGGGCGCGGCTATTCCACCGCGACCGATCTCGCGGACTGGCTGGTGCGCGCCGCAGGGCTCACCTTCCGCGAGGCGCATCATGCGACAGGCCGGATCGTGCGGGCGGCGGAGGAGTGCGGCGCGGCGCTCGCCGATGTGCCGCTCGATGTCATGCAGGCGGTGGAGCCGCGGATCACGGCGGACGTTTTCAGCGTGCTCAGCGTGGAAAGCTCGGTCGCCAGCCGCCGCAGCTTTGGAGGCACAGCGCCGGAAAATGTGAAGGCCGCCGCAGAAATGTGGCTGAAGAGACTGGATGCCGACACACCTTCGCGCTAAGAGAGCTTGAGAGTATGAGGCGCAAACTGCGCTTCCGGCAGTGCGACGAGGCATCGGGGGACATCATGGCTGGCACACTGCGATCGTTCGGGCTTGTGCTAATCTGCGCGCTGGCGCTCGCGGCCTGCGGCAAGAAGGGCGCGCTCGAAACGCCGAAATCGGCCGATGCCCCGAAAGTTGAAAAAGGTCAGCCGGAGCCCCATCGTCCCTTCATCCTGGATTCGCTGTTGAGATAGGCGGACGTCGCCGCACCTTCATGCATCACTTTTCCTATCGAGGCGGCATCCTCCACGCCGAGGACGTCGCCCTTGACACGTTGGCGGACGCGGTCGGCACGCCGTTTTACTGCTATTCCACCGCCACGCTGGAGCGTCACTATCAAGTTTTCCTGAAGGCGTTCGAGGGGCTCGACCCCCTCGTCTGCTATGCGGTGAAGGCCAACTCCAATATCTCTGTCATCCGCACGCTGGGCCGGCTCGGCTCGGGCGCCGACGTGGTCTCGGAGGGCGAGCTGCGCCGCGCGCTGGCGGCCGGCATCCCGCCGGAAAAGATCGTCTTTTCGGGGGTCGGCAAAACCGAGGCCGAGATGGCGGCGGGGCTCAAGGCGGGCATCTACGCGTTCAACGTGGAGTCCGAGGCCGAGCTTCACGCCGTGAGCCGTGTCGCCTCCGCGCTGGGCCAGACCGCGCGCATCGCGCTGCGCGTCAACCCGGATGTGGACGCGAAAACGCACCACAAGATTTCCACCGGCAAGTCGGAGCACAAGTTCGGCGTGCCCTGGCGCAAGGCGCGCACGCTTTATGCTACGGCGCGCGATCTGCCGGGCCTTCGCGTGGCCGGCACGCATATGCACATCGGCAGCCAGATCACGCAGCTTGAGCCGTTCCGCAACGCCTTCGACCTTCTGAGCGAACTCGTCGAGACGCTCACCTCGGACGGGCACGAGATCGAGTTCATCAATCTGGGCGGCGGTCTGGGCGTGCCTTATCATTTCGACGCGGAGCCGCCGCCGGAGCCGCACCACTATGCGGCGGTCATCGCCCCGTTCGCGCAAAAGCTGGGCCGCAGGCTCCTGTTCGAGCCGGGCCGCATGATCACCGCGAACGCGGGCATCCTCGTGACGCGGGTCATCTACACGAAGCCGGGCGAGGGCAAGACTTTCGTGATCGTCGATGCGGGCATGAACGACCTGATCCGCCCGACGCTCTATGACGCCCATCATGAGATTTGGCCTGTGCGCGAGGCCCGCCCGGAGGCTGAGGCCACGCTCGCCGATATCGTCGGCCCTGTGTGCGAGACCGGCGATTTTTTCGCCCGCAATCGCAGGATCATGCCCGTCGCTGCGGGCGACCTCCTCGCCATCATGACGGCGGGGGCTTACGGCGCGGTACAATCGTCGAGCTATAACACGCGCCCGCTCGTGCCCGAGGTGCTCGTCTCGGGCACGGCTCACGCCATCGTGCGGGCGCGCCCCAGCTACGAGGAGATGCTCCGCGCGGAAAGCCTCGCGCCGTGGCTCAATGCCTAAGCCGCTGCGCCCTTGATCTCGATCTTCTTCTGCTGCTTCACGGCTTCTGGCCGCTTCGGCAACGTGATCTTGAGCACGCCCTTCTCGAAGCGCGCATCGACATTGTCCTCGTCGATGGTGTCGGGCAGGCGAACCGAGCGCTGGAAGCTGCCATAGCTGCGTTCCATCATGTGGTAGTTCTCGCGCTCTTCCTTCGTCTCGGCCTTTTTCTCGCCGCGCAGCGTGAGCACGCCGTTCTGCATCGTCAGCGAGATGTCCTTCTCGTCGATGCCCGGCAGATCGGCCTCTATGATCACCTCCTTCTCGGTTTCGCGCACGTCCATGCTGGGTATCATCATCGGCGCGCCCGTCGAGGCAAGCCCGCGCCCGGCGGTCAGAGCCGGCAGGCCGGCGCCGCCAAGGAAGGTTTCGAAGAGGCGGTCCATTTCGTCGCGGAACGAGGAAAACGGATCGCGCATGCGTTCGGCGGGCATCCTCGTGCCTTGCCCGCGCCTTGTCAGATCGTCAGCCATTGATCTCTCCCGTGATCAGCTAACAATTGCGAAGCGGAAGGCCATATTCAGGTCCGCTTCACCCATAGATGTATGAAGTGAGCGACGGTGATTTCAATGATCGCAATCAATGATTGAGAGCCTCGGGATTGTTCCATGATGCCAACGCCTGACATGCCGCCCGCGGCCGCCCCGCGCCTTGAGAGGACGGGCAGTGAGGGGCGTCTCCTTCTGCCGGATGGCCGGGCGCTGCATTTCATGGAGTTCGGCGCGCCGGACGGCCTGCCGGCCTTCGGCTTCCACGGCACGCCGGGATCGCGATTCATGTTCCGCCTCGCGCATGCCACGGCGGAGCGGCTGGGCTTGCGCATCATCGCGCCGGAGCGCCCGGGTTTCGGCCGCTCGACGTTTCAGAAGGGGCGCACGCTCATCGATTGGGCGAGCGACATGAGCGTTCTCGCGGATGCGCTGGAAATCGACCGTTTCGCCGTCGCGGGCGTGTCCGGCGGCGGGCCTTACGCGGCCGCTTGCGCCGCCCTCATGCCCGACCGCGTTCTGGCGGCCGCGCTCGTCAGCCCCATCGGCCCGGTGCGGATGCCGGAGGGCCCGAAACGCATCGGCGTGGGCCATCACTCCACCTTCCGGCTGTTTCCTGGCATCCCGCTGGCGATCGACGGGGTTTTCTCGATCGGGCGGCTCGCCTTCCTCAAGACGCCGCTGGCGATCTACGGCTTCATCATGAGCCGCGCCGCGCCCTCCGATTGGAAGATCCTGTCGCGCCGCGACGTGCGTATCAACCTGCTGGAAGGTGTGGCGGAAGGCGTGCGGCCCGGCGTGCGCGGCGCGGTGCAGGAGATGCGGATTTTCTCGCGGCCCTGGAACATCCCGTTCGACGCGATCCGCGCGCCGTGCTTCCTGTGGCAGGGCACGGCGGACCGGAACGTGCCGGTCCCCGCCGCATTCCGCCTGGGCGAACTGATACCGGGATGCACGGTGACACGGCTGGACGGCGCGGGCCATTACTGGATTTTCGAGCATATGGACGAGGTGCTCGCCACCATCAAAACAGCGGCGGAGGCTCGAACACCGCGAAATTCCGTGATGGAGATTGCCTGAACAATCCCCATTTCACACCCTGCGCGGGCCATGGCAATCGGGCAGCCCGCGCCTTGCATCCGAGCGGCGCGGTCCTATGATACCTCTCAAAGACTCGATCCAGATCCCCCGCCCGCCAGCGGTTACCTACACGCTCATCATCGCGAACACGGCGGTCTTCCTCTATCAGGCGATGCTGTCGCCGGAAGCCTCCTATCTCTTTTCCGTCGAGAATGCGCTCGTGCCCCGGCGCTATTTCGATCCGAACTGGGGCGTCTATTACGGCCTGTCGCCCGATAATTACTGGCCCTTCGTCACCGGCACGTTCATGCATGGCGGGTGGCTGCACCTCATCCTGAACATGTGGTCTCTCTATATTTTCGGTTCGTCGCTGGAAGGGCGGCTCGGGCGCGTTCCGTTCCTCTTGTTCTATCTGGCCTGCGGAGTGGCAGCGAGCTTCGCCCATGCCTGGTTCAATCAGGACTCGACGGTGCCCGCGCTCGGAGCCTCCGGCGCGATCGCCGGCGTGACGGGCGCCTATGCCGTGACGTTTCCGCGCGCGCGCATTCTCCTGCTCATCCCCATCGTCATCATCCCGTTCTTCTTTCAGATTCCCGCGCTTGCCTTCGCCTTGATCTGGTTCGCGTTCCAGTTCCTGCAAGGCGCGATGGACCTCGTCTCCTCGCCGATGGGCGGCGGCATCGCGTGGTGGGCGCATATCGGCGGCTTCATCGCGGGTGTCGTGCTCATCCCGTTCTTCCGCTTCGGCAAGGATGAGACATTCGACCGGCGCGACCTGCGGCCCGCCGCCGCCTTCCCGCCGCGCTTTCCCGGTGCTGCGCCGCCCGATGAACGCGACGACGGCAAGCGCGGCCCCTGGGGTTAGCCCGTTCCATTTATTCCCGCCTGCCGCCCAAGCCTCAGTCCCGCCACGAAACCGCGCTTGATGCAACGCATCGTCCGTTTGCTAAAGGCATGTTCTAATGGTTGTTCAGTCGGGCGGAGGCTGGGGCGGAATGCTGCGCAGCCCCGGCTTCAAGTTCTTTCTGGTCGGCGCACTCGTCGTCCTTCTCACCATTCCGCTCGCCATGGTCTGGCTGCTTCTGTCGGAGCGGCAAGGGCGAGCCAACGAAGTCCAAGGGCAGATCGCCGCCGACTGGGGCATGGCGCAGCGCATCCATGGGCCTTACCTCATCGTGCCTTATACGGTGCGCGTGCAGACGCTCCAGGGCGACAAGACGGTGGAGGTTCAGCAGGAACGGCGCGCCGTGTTCCTGCCCGACACCTTCCGCGTGACAGGCGGCACGACCACCGAAGTGCGCCGCCGCTCGATCTATGAAGTGACAGTCTACAGCGCGGATATCGGCCTTGAGGGGCGCTTCGCCCGGCCGGACATTTCGCAGGTGGAAGCCGAACCGGCTGCCGTGCGCTGGCAAGACGCCATCGTGGCGCTGGGGATCAGCGATGTCTCCGGGTTGCGCGAGGGCGTCACGCTCGATGTCGAGGGCGGCGCATCCCTGCCGTTCGAGCCGAGCATCGGCATCCCGAACAACCCCGCGACGGGCATCCACGCGCGCGTCGGCGCGGCAATGACGGCTCAGCCCGATGGCGCACCGCTCGGCTTCAAGGTCAAGCTGTCCATGAACGGCTCGTCGGCGCTGAACTTCGCCCCCGTCGGCCGCGAGACCGAGGTCAAAATCACCTCCGACTGGCCGCATCCGAGCTTCACGGGCGGCTTTCTGCCCTCGGATCGCGACGTGACCGCGCGAGGCTTCACGGCGAACTGGCGCGTGCCGCATCTCGCGCGCAGCGTGCCGCAAAGCTGGGCGGACTTCGGCAACCAGACCGCGCTGGACCGCTTCTACGGCTACGACATGGGCGTGAACTTCTTCGTGCCGGTGGATTTCTACAGCCTCGTCGACCGCGCCGCGAAATACGGCTTCATGTTTCTCGTGGTCGCCTTCGGCGGCGTGTTCGTGCTGGAGCTCATGTCCGGGCGGCGCGTGCATGCCGTGCAGTACATCTTCGTCGGCATCGCGATGGTGATGTTCTATGTCCTGCTGCTCTCGCTCTCCGAGCATCTGGGCTTCACGCCGGCCTATATCATCGCATCGGCCGCGACCGGCGGCATGATCTCGATCTACGTCGCGCTCGCGCTTGGCCGAATGCGCAGCGGAATCATCATGCTCGGCGTGTTCTGCGTGCTGTACGGCCTGCTCTATCTCATCCTCCGCCTGGAAGATTATGCGCTTTTGGCCGGCGCGATCGCAGGGTTCGTCTTGCTCACCGCGACCATGTTTGCCACATTGCGGGTCGATTGGTCCGGCGATACCTCGCAGCCGTATGCCCGTTAAGATTTCAGGGGAATGACATGGTACAGCTCAGGCTGCCGAAGAACTCGCAGATCCGCGAAGGCAAGGTCTGGAACACGCCGCAGGGCAATGGCGCCGCGGAATGGCGCGAGTTCCAGATCTACCGCTGGAACCCCGATGACGGCGAAAATCCGCGCATCGATACGTTCCACATCGACCTTAAAGCCTGCGGCCCGATGGTGCTCGACGCGGTCATCAAGATCAAGAACGAGATCGACTCGAGCCTTGCCTTCCGCCGCTCCTGCCGGGAGGGCATCTGCGGCTCCTGCGCCTTCAACATCGACGGCACGAATACGCTGGCCTGCACGAAGGCCA
>CAZNAH010000066.1:11348-15377 GCA_964570735.1 uncultured Hyphomicrobiaceae bacterium
TTATCCGCTTCCGCACATGCCGGTCATCAAGGATCTCGTGCCGGACCTCACTCACTTCTTCGCGCAGCACCGCTCCATCGAGCCGTGGCTGAAGACGGAAAGCCCCGCGCCTGAGAAGGAATGGAAGCAGAGCCGCGAGGATCGCGAGAAGCTCGACGGCCTCTATGAATGCATCCTCTGCGCGTGCTGCTCGACGGCGTGCCCGTCCTACTGGTGGAACGGCGACCGCTATCTCGGCCCAGCCGCGCTCCTGCAAGCCCGGCGCTGGGTGATCGACAGCCGCGACGAGGCGACCGGCGAACGGCTTGACGATCTGGAAGACCCGTTCCGGCTCTACCGCTGCCACACCATCATGAACTGCGCGCAGGTCTGCCCCAAGGGACTGAACCCGGCGAAGGCCATCGCCGAACTCAAGAAGATGATGGTCGAGCGGCAGGTTTAGCCCGGCCCTGCCGACCCGCAGGAAATACAGCCCTCTTCCGACATCTCGAAAGGCGTCTGAGGGATGTGGATCATCGGGGCGGACCATGGGTGCGCCCGAATGAACTTCGCGTCGATGAGAACGCGCAGGGCGGCGGCGGAAATCTCCGCGACCTTGCGCGGGATGTCGCCCAGTTCCCCTTCGCGGGCGATCACGAAGATGCGCCTCGAAAAAGCCGGTTCCGGCAGGGGCAGGAAGCGCACCGCCGGCCAGTAGGTGCGCCCCTGGATGGCGCAGAGCGGCGTGATGATGGCCCAGCCGAGTTGCCCGGCCACCATCGCGAGCACGGAATCGGACGTGTCGAGTTCGAGCTTTCCGGCCGCTTCCACGCGCAGCCGTCCGAGATGGCGCTGGACCTGCTTCCCGATCAGCGAGCGCATGCTGAAGCGCACGAGGTCCAGCGAGGCGGACAGGTTCGCGATGCTGTCCACAGGCCCGGAATAATGGACCGGCACCGCGAGAAAGAAAGGCTCCCGCAAGATTTCGTGACGCTCCAGTCCGGGGTCGTCCTCCATCGCGTCGGGCGTGACGATGATGTCGGCCTCGCGCGAGAGAAGCGCCTGGCGATGCGGCCCCGAAAGCCCGGCATGGATGGACCAGTGCGCCGCGAGCGAATGCAGGCTCGCGATGAGGTCGGGGCCGATCGTGCTCGCCACCGTATCGACGAGGCAGAGGTTGAGCTTGGGCAGCACGGCGGCGGCGGGCTGGCGCGCGGCGTGGATCGCATCGCGCGCGGAAGCCAGCACGATGCGCGCGCGGTCGAGCAGCACGACCCCGGACGGCGTGAGCGCGATCGGCCGCACATGACGGTCGAAAAGCTGCACGCCGATGGACTGCTCAAGGTTTGCGATGACCTGGCTGATCGCCGACTGCGTCAGCCCGACGCGCCGCGCCGTCTGGCTCATGCTGCCGCTTTCGGCGATCTGCACGAAGATGTCCAGTGCGCGCAGGTTGAGGTCGAGCGGATCCGTATGGGTTTTCGTGAAAGCCGGCCTGCGGCGCTGCATCGTACTCAAGTCGGTTATAATATCTGGCTGAGGAACGCCTTGGTCCGTTCGTCGGTCGCGTTGGCGAAGAAGTCCTTCGGCGGTCCGTGCTCGATGATAACACCCCTGTCGGTGAAATAGATATGGTCGGCGACCTCGCGGGCGAAGCCCATTTCGTGAGTGACGAGGATGCAGGTCATGCCCTCCTCGGCGAGTTCGCGGATGGTGAGGAGCACTTCCTTCACGGTTTCGGGGTCGAGCGCGGCGGTCACCTCGTCGAACAGCATCACGTCGGGGTTCATGGCGAGCGAGCGGGCGATGGCGACGCGCTGCTGCTGCCCGCCCGAGAGTTCGCCCGGATAGGCGTCGCCCTTCTCGGACAGGCGCACCTTGGCGAGCAGCTTGCGCGCGCGGCCCTCCACCTCGTCCTTCGACTGACGGAGCACGTGGATCGGCGCCATCATGATGTTCTCGATCGCCGTCTTGTGCGGGAACAGGTTGTATTGCTGGAAGACCATGCCGACCTTCTTGCGCAGCTCCAGCTTGTCGAGCTTCGGATCGTGCACCTCGATGCCCTCGACCAGGATCGAGCCCTCGTCGATCGGGATCAGCGCGTTGATGCAGCGCAGCACGGTGGATTTGCCCGAGCCGGACGGCCCGATGATGCAGATCACCTGCCCTTTCATCACATCGAAGGACACGCCCCGCAGGACCTGATTGTCGCCGAAGGACTTCCGGACGTTCTTGAGGGAGATGATCGGTTGGCTAGCGTCCCATGCCATGGTCGGGGCCTTCTGTTAGGAGAGGACTGCGAAGCGGCGCTCCAGGATCTGGGTCCAGCGCGCGATCGGGTAGCAGTAGAGGAAGAAGATCAGGAGCAGCACGCCATACATCGGGATCAGGAGCTCGCTGCGCCCCTCGGCGGCGAGCGCGCTCTGGGTGAGCGTCATGGCGTCGTTCACCCCGACGATCGAGATCAGCGAGGTCGCCATGGTCAGGATGGCGTACCAGTTCATCCAGGGCGGCGTCATGCGCTTCACGCATTGGGGCAGGATGATGAGCCGGAAGGTCTGGGCCCGCGAGAAGGCGAGGCTTTCCGCGCTCTCCCACTGGCCGGTGGGGATCGACTGGATCGCACCGCGGGTGATCTCGGAGATGTTCGCCATGATGGGCAGCGCAAGCCCGATCGTCGCCTTGATCCAGTCGGGAAACGGGATCGTCATGCCCGCCACCTCGAACTGGAAGGGCAGGAGCAGCACGGTGAAGAACAGGAGCACCAGCCAGGGCGAGTTGCGGAAGAACTGCGTCACCGCCCAGGCGGGCGTGCGGAACAGCGCGCTTTTCGAGACCTGCGCGATGCCGAGCAGCACCCCCGTCACCGTGCCGATCGCCATCACCAGGAAGCTCACGAGGATGTTGAGCGCAAAGCCCCCGAGCTGGCCGGTGAACTCAAGCCCGAGCGGGCCGCCCGCCTCGATGTTGAGCGTGCCGAACAGGATGAGCGGCAGCCATTTCAGGAGCGTCTCGAAGACCCCTAAGCGCTCCGCCCCGTTGTTGAACTGCGCGTAGGCCTCGCCCGCCAGCGCCGAGACGAAGCACAGCGCGAGGATGACGGCCAGCGCGCGCGGCGTGAAGAAACCGCGGGTGAAGCCCGCCGTGCCCCAGTCGCCCCAGGACAGGCGTGCGCCCGCATCGCGGGTCACGGTGGCCGAAGGCGGCAGCCCCGCCAGGACGACATCGCGTGTCGCGCCCCGCCGCCTCATCGTCCGAACCCCGGAATGCGCATCGATGTCTCCCAGGCTTCCATGGCCCACGCCAGAAGGCCCACCAGCGCGATGTAGAAAATGAACAGCGTGACCATCATTTCGAGCACATTCGCGCGGTCGGACCAGATCTGGCTTGCCACGAACAGCGTCTCAGGGACAGAAATGGCGTAGGCGAGCGTCGTGGTCTTGACGAGGTTGATCATGTTGCTCGTCAGCGCCGGCAGGCACACACGGATTGCGAGCGGCAGGGTGACGAAGCGGAAGACCTGCGCTCCGCGGAAGCCCATGGATTGGGCCGCCTCCGTCATCGTCTTCGGCACCGCCTCGATGCCGGAGCGGAAAATCTCGACATTGAACGCCCCGGCGAAGAACGACAGCGAGATCGCCGCCCAGACGAAGCTGGAAAACAGCGGCCGGTCCACGCCGTAATCGGTGGCGACGCGCGGCAGAAGCGGGCTCAGCGCGAAGTAGAAGAAGTAGAGCTGCACGAGCGGCGGCGTGTTGCGGAAGAATTGGATGTAGCCCTCGGCAACCGAGCGAAGAACCCTGAAGCGCGACATCTGCAACCACGCGCCCAGCACGCCGATCGCGATGCTCGCCGCGATGCACACGAGCGACAGCTCGATCGTCGTCCACATGCCGCGCAGCAGCCGCCCACGCTCGAACTCGTCCGTCAGATGCACAAGGTTCAGCCCGAGACCGCCCGAAACCGCGTCAATCACTGCGTTCAAACTGTCCATGACGGTCCTTGAATGGCGGAGGCGGTTTGTCCGGCTCGGCCGGCGGTTTGCTTATG
>CAZNAH010000066.1:15404-15585 GCA_964570735.1 uncultured Hyphomicrobiaceae bacterium
TGCGGGTTGGAATGCAGATAGAAAAAGTGATGACGAATGCAGGAAGGCAAGATGGGCGAAAACAACTCCCGCCCATCACGCGCTCATTACTTCTTGGCTTTTTCAGACTGTTCCAGCAGCCACTTCGTATTCTGGCCGAGCCATTTCTTTTCGAGGGCAAGAAGCGTGCCAGAGGCGAGCC
>CAZNAH010000067.1:0-15555 GCA_964570735.1 uncultured Hyphomicrobiaceae bacterium
GGGCAGGTCCGCGCTGATGACCGTCGCGATTTTCGGATAGCCGCCTGTCGTCTGGCGGTCGGCGAGCAGGACGACCGGCTCGCCCGATCCCGGAACCTGGATCGCACCGGCGGGGATGCCGTCCGATACGATGTTGAACCCGCGCGCATGACGCAGGCGCGCGCCGGTCAGGCGATAGCCCATCCGGTCGGACTGATGCGAGACCGTGAAGGTTGCGGAAAGAAGCGCCGCGATGGCCTCATCATCGAAATGATCGTCCTGCGGACCGGGAATGACGCGAAATCCATCCGGCTGCGCAAAGCCGGGGCGCGGCATGATGCGTTCCGCGCGCGCTGAGGCCGCCTGCCGGTTCAGCGGCAGCTCGTCGCCTGCGCGAAGAGTGCGGCCGCGGAACCCGCCCAATCCCGCGCGCGCATAAGTGGACAGGCTGCCCATAACCATCGGCAGGGCGAAGCCGCCTTCCACCGCGAGATAGCACACGGAGGCACCGCCCGACGAGACCCGGATGTGCGCGCCGCGCATCAGCGTCGCGCTCCGGAAAGGCGGCGGCGTTGCGCGGGCATCCGCGCCGGCGACGGCGAGGCGCGCGCTTTCCGCAACCACTTCGCCGACGAATCCCGCGCCGAAGATTTCGAGCGCGCCCGCGCCCTCGTCATTGCCTGCGAGCAGGTTCGCGAGCCTCAGGCTGACCGGGTCGAGCGCGCCCGAAACCGGCACGCCGAGATGCTGCGCGCCGAAGCGCCCCAGATCCTGCACGCTCGTCAGCGGACCGGGCGAAAGCACGCGCAGAGCGCTCATGCGCCGCGCTCCCCGCGCCCGGCCTCGCGCTCCAGCATCGCGAACTCGTCGGGCGAGATCGGTTCAAAGGTGACCTCGTCGCCCGGTGCGAGCAGAACGGGGCGGTCGGCGTGCGCATCGAAAAGCTCCCACGGCGTCCGCCCGAGCACATGCCAGCCGCCGGGGCTTTCCAGCGGATAGATCGCCGTCATCTCCTGCGCGATGGCGACCGAACCGCGCGGGACATCCGTGCGCGGGACCGTGCGGCGCGGCAGGCGCAGGACCTCCGCAACATCGCCCATATACGGAAAGCCGGGCAGGAAACCCATCATATAGACGAAATAAGGCTGCCCGGCGTGACGGCGGATGACCTCGCTTTCGCTGAGCCCCGAGGTGCGGGCCACATCGGGCAGGTCGGGGCCGTGCGCGCCGCCATAGCAGACGGGGATTATCCAGCGGCGGCCCGGTTCATTCAGCGCCTCAGCCTGTTCAAGAAGCGCGAGAAGCTCGCGTTGCAGCGCTTCGGGGTGCGCGCGGTCTGGGTCGTAGATCACCAGCAGCGCGCGGAAGGACGGAACGGCCTCGATCACGCCGTGCAGTGGCTGCTCCGCGAGCCGCTTGTGCAGCGCGATGATGCGGGCGTTCACCGCGCGGTCGATCGTCTGCCCCAGTTCCATGGAGAACGCGGAATCGCCGCAGGGCAGAAAGCGCACGCTGTGCTGGTCCGAGGTCATGCGGTCATTCTATAAGAGGAGAAAGGCGGTTACAGCAGGCTCGGGCGCATGTCTCCCATGATCAACCTCAACGCGGATATGGGCGAGGGCTATGGCCCATACGAGATCGGCGCGGATGAAGCGCTGCTCGGCACCGTCAAGTCGGCGAGCCTCGCTTGCGGCTTTCATGGCGGGGATTTCCGCACGATGCACCGGCTGGCCAGGCTCGCCGCCGAAAAGGGCGTGAGCATCGGCGCGCACCCGGGTTTCAACGACCTGTGGGGCTTCGGGCGCAGGCGCATCGCGATGCCCGCCGACGAGGTCGAATATATGGTGGCGTATCAGATCGGCGCGTTGCAGGCGCTCGCCGGCTATTCGGGGATCGCGGTCACGCATGTGAAGCCGCACGGCGCGCTCTACACCATGGCGGCGGAGGACGAAGCGCTCGCGCTGGCGATCGGAAGGGCGGCCAAGGCGGTGGATGACGGCATGATCCTCGTCGGCATGGCGAACTCGCAGATGCAGCGCGCGGGCGAGCGGCTTGGGCTTCGCTTCGCACGCGAGGGGTTCGCTGACCGCGTTTACGACGAGAATGGCGGGCTCGCGCCGCGCAGCCTGGCCGGTACGGTGATCCGCGATCCGGCGCGCGCGTGGGAGCAGGCCGTGCGGCTGGTGAAGGAGAAACAGGCGGTGACGTTCAGCGGCAAGGTCATCGCGGTCGAGGCCGACACGATCTGCATCCACGGGGATGAGCCGTCCGCCATCGCAGTGGCGGAAAGCGTCGCGCGCGGGCTGGCGGAGGCCGGCGTTTCGGTCGTGCCTCTGACCGCGCTTGACCTTTAGCGCCATGACCTTCGCGAAGCCGCTCATTCCCGGCGTTCTAATCCGGCGCTATCAGCGCTTTCTCGCCGATGTCGATCTCGGCGGCGAGACGGTGACTGCGCACTGCCCCAACCCCGGCACAATGATGGGCCTGAATGCGCCCGGCGCGCGCGTCTGGCTGTCGAAATCGGATAACGCCGCGCGCCGCCTGTCCCATACGCTCGAAATCGTGGAGGCGGCGGTCGGCTCGCAGCACCACCTTGTCGGCATCAACACCGGGCACCCCAACCGCCTCGTCGAGGGCGCGATCCGCAATGGCACGATCGCGGAATTGCAGGGCTATTCCGAACTGCGCCGCGAGGTGCGCTACGGGCAGAACAGCCGCATCGACCTGCTGCTGTCCGGCGCGGACGGCCCGCCCTGCTATGTCGAAGTAAAGAACGTCCACCTCGTGCGGGAGGCGGGGCGTGCGGAGTTCCCCGACTGCGTGACGGCGCGCGGCGCGAAGCATCTGCGCGAGATGGCCGCGATGGTGTCGGCGGGCCATCGCGCGGTGCTCGTCTTCTGCGTGCAGCGGGCGGACGCGGGCGGGTTTTCGCTCGCCGGCGACATCGACCCGGCCTATGTGGCGGCTTTCGCCGAAGCGCTTGCCGCGGGCGTTGAGTGTTTGGTCTATCGGTGCCATATTTCACTGGAGGCGATCCGCATCACGGACCGAATTTCGCTGCTGCACTAGGCTGAGACCGGCTCCCTCGACCTTAGTTTCTTCTCGCGGACCATTCGCCGGCAACCCGAATGCTTGGATTTCTCTACGGAACACAGCCCCGGCTTCAGGATCACCAGATCCGGCTTTACGGGCCGGAAGCCTTCGCAGGCATGCGCAAGGCGGGCGCGCTTACGGCTCAGGCCCTCGACCTTGTCGCGGAAGCCATCCGGCCGGGCGTGACGACAGCCGCGCTCGACGACCTCATCCTCGATTTCGCGCTGAGCCATAATGCCGTTCCCGCGCCCCTGAACTATCGCGGCTACACGAAGGCGATCTGCACCTCGCTGAACCATGTCGTCTGCCACGGCATACCCGGACCGCGCGTGCTGAACGAGGGCGACATCCTCAACGTTGATGTCACCCTCATCGTGGATGGCTGGCACGGCGATTCGAGCCGCATGTATACGGTGGGCCGAGTCGCCCGGAAGGCGGAGCGCCTGATCGAGGTGACCTACGAAGCCATGATGCGCGGCATCGAAGCCGCGAAGCCCGGCGCGACCATGGGCGATATCGGCCACGCCATCCAGAGCTTCGCTGAGGCGGAACGGTGCAGCGTGGTGCGCGATTTCTGCGGCCACGGCCTCGGCCTCGTCTTCCACGACAAGCCGAATGTGCTGCATTACGGCCAGCCGGGGGAGGGTGTGCGGCTTGAGCCGGGCATGATCTTCACCATCGAGCCGATGATCAATCTCGGCAAGCCGCACGTGAAAATGCTGTCCGACGGATGGACGGCGGTGACGCGTGACCGCTCGCTCTCGGCGCAGTTCGAGCACAGCATCGGCATCACCGCGACCGGCTGCGAGGTCTTCACCTATAGCCCGAACATGTGGGATAAGCCGCCTTATCCCGTCGGCGGAAACCTGTTCACGTAACCCAATGGCGAAGAAGGGGTTCAGGGACGGGGGCGTGCGCGCGATGGCCGCCGAGGCTCCGGCTGCGGCTCCGGCCGCCGACGAGACGGAAGCCCCTCACTATCACGGCCATCGCGACCGCCTGCGCCAGCGCTTCCTCGAAACCTCCGGCGAGGGCATGCCGGATTACGAGATCTTGGAACTCCTCCTGTTCCGCGCTATCCCCCGGCGCGACGTGAAGCCGCTCGCCAAGGCCGTGCTGAAGCGCTTCGGCTCGTTCGCGGAGGCCGTCAGCGCGCCGCGCGACAGGCTCGCCGAAGTGCCGGGGCTGGGCGCGGCCGCGATCGCCGAAATCAAGATCGTCGAGGCGGCGGCGAGACGCTACCTTCAGCGCGACCTCGCGCGGAAGCCCATCCTCGACTCGTGGACGGCGGTCGGCGATTATCTGCGCGCGGCGATGGCGTTCGATACGAACGAGCAGTTCCGCATCCTGTTCCTCGACAAGCGCAACCGCCTGATCGCCGACGAGGTGCAGCAGCGCGGCACGGTGGACCATACGCCGGTCTATGTCCGCGAGGTGGTGAAGCGCGCACTCGAACACTCGGCCTGCGCCATCGTGCTTGCGCATAATCACCCGTCCGGCGACCCCACTCCTTCGCGCGCCGACATTGCGATGACGAAGGACATCGTGGAGGCCGCGTCGCGGGTCGGCATCGTGGTGCACGACCACATCATCGTGGGCAAGGAGGGGCACCTCAGCCTGAAGCAGGCCGGGCTGTTCTGAGCGCGTTCAGCCTTCCGCGCGCGCCACGGTGACCGGCGCGCCCGCCTTGACCGGGGCGAGCACCTTGACGTCGCCCAACGCCTTCGCCCAGATGTTGCAGGGGCTGGCGAGCCGCGTTTCGTTGCCGCGGGAAATAGGCGTGCGGCCGAAGCCGATCGCGATGGCGTCGCCGTCGGGCCAGAACGCGATCTCGCCCGGGGTTACGACCGCGCGCGAGTCCGCTTCGCGCTCCACGGAGACGGGCGTCGAGAAATAGACCTCCTCACCCCAGGTCTCTGCCCGCGCGGTGAACGGCAGCGCATTCCAGATTGCATCGGCCGTGGGCGTATCGAGGAGTTCGATGGTCAGCCGGATGCTCCCGCAGGTGATGTCAACGCGCCGCATGAAGCCCTCTGCTCAGTAATCCACCTTCATGAAATAAAGCCCGTGCGCGGGCGCGACCGGACCGCAGGCCGCACGATCCCGTGCTTCGAGCGCACGGCGCACATCGTCCGGCTGCCATTTCCCCTCGCCCACGAGTTTCAGCGTTCCCGCCATCGAGCGCACCTGATGATGCAGGAAGGAGCGCGCGCTCGCGCGAATTTGCACCTCGTCTGCGTAGCGCTCCACGGTGAGGGAGTCCAGTGTGCGCAGCGGAGACTTGGCCTGGCATTGCGCGGCGCGGAAGGTGGTGAAGTCGTGACGGCCGGTGAGGCGGCGCGCGCCTTCCGCCATTGCGGCGGGATCGAGCGCCACCGGCACATGCCAGACGCGGTCGCGGTCGAGGCAGGGTGGCGCGCGGCGCGTCAGAATGCGATAGAGATAATGGCGGGTTCTGGCGGAAAAACGGGCGTCGAAATCAGCTGGCGCGTGCGCGCAGTCCAGCACGACGATTGGCGCGGGCCGCAGATGGAAGTTCAGCGCGTCGCGCACGGTTTCCGGCGGCCAGTCGCGGACAAGGTCGAGATGCGCCACCTGCCCGCGCGCGTGAACGCCGGCGTCCGTGCGCCCCGCGCCGCGCGGGGTTGCCGTCTCACCGCAAAAGCCATGGATGGCGCGGCACAGCTCGTCCTGCACCGATGGGCCGTTCGCCTGCTTCTGCCAGCCCGCGAAGGGCGTGCCGTCATATTCGAGCGTGAGCTTGTAGCGCGGCATCGCGGGGCCGCCTCAGCCGAAATGCGTGCCCCGGCCGAGCGGGAAGCCGCGCAGAAACTCCGCGCCGCCCATCGGCTTCTTGCCCGCGCGCTGCACCTGGGTCAGACGCACGGCCTGCGTCCCGCACGCGACCGTCAGATTGCCGTCGAGCAGTTGGCCCGGCTCGCCCTTGCCCGGCACGAGCACGGAGCGCAGCACCTTGATGCGCTCCGGCTGGCCGCCCAGCAGCGCCTCGAACCAGGCGCCCGGATGGGGAGATAAAGCCCTGATCGTGTTATGGATATCGGCTGCGGGTTTCGTCCAGTCGATGCGGGTTTCGTCCTTCGTGATCTTGGCCGCGTAGGTCACGCCGTCCGTGGCTTGCGGGACGAATTCGAGCGCGCCCTGCTCCAGAAGCTGAAGCGCGCGCAGCATCAGGGTCGCGCCCATCAGAGCAAGGTGGTCGTGAAGCTCGCCCGCCGTGACATCGGGACCGATCAGCAGGCTGTCGGCCAGCGCGATGGGGCCGGTGTCGAGCCCCTCCTCCATTTTCATGACCATCACGCCGGTTTCCGGATCGCCCGCCATCACGGCGCGCTGGATGGGCGCGGCTCCCCGCCAGCGCGGCAGCAGCGAGGCATGGACGTTGAGACAGCCGAAGGGCGGCGCGTCCAGCACGGGCTTGGGCAGGATAAGGCCGTAGGCGACCACGACGATCACGTCGGGCTCCAGAGCGAAAAGCTCGGCCTGGGCCGCCTCCTTCCTCAGGCTGCGCGGCGTGAACACGGGGATCTCGGCTTCTTCGGCGAAACGGTGCACGGGCGACTTGCGAGGCTCAAGCCCGCGGCCCGCCGGGCGCGGCGGTTGCGTATAGACCGCCGCCACGTCATGGGCCGCGCCGACGATTTCGCTCAAGGTGGGCACCGCGAAATCCGGCGTGCCCATGAAAACGACCCGTAACGTCATGCCTCACCTGTCGTCGCCTTGAAAAAGCCCGTGAACCACCCCGCTGCGAGCGGGCTGGCGATGATCGCGTCCTCGTTCCGGCATTTGCAGACGCCGTGCCAGGTTCGCTGGCGTCAGACGGCGTCGGCCCGCTCCTTCTGCGCCTTCAGGAACTTCCTGACAAGCAGATCGCGCTTGAGGCGGGAAAGATGGTCGATGAACATCACGCCGTTCAGGTGGTCGATCTCATGCTGGACCACGGTGGCGAGCAGATCGCGGAATTCCTCCTCGCGGAGTTTGCCTGTCTCGTCCACATAACGGACGCGCACGGAGGCTGGGCGCTCCACCTCGGCATAAACCTCCGGGATGGAAAGGCAGCCTTCCTCATGGGTGCGGCGCTCGCTGCCGAAATCGAGGATTTCCGGGTTGATGAGGAGATGCGGATTGCGCGGCTCATCGTCCCGCGCGATATCCATCACGAGCAGGCGGCGCGAAATCCCGATTTGCGGCGCGGCAAGCCCGATGCCCGGCGCGTCATACATCGTGTCCAGCATGTCGCGCAGCAGCGTTCGCACCGCATCGTCCACGGTCTCGACGGGGAGCGCTTTCTCGCGAAGGATGGGGTCCGGAAGCTTGACGATCGGAAGTGCGGCCATGCCCTCGAAATAAGTGAGGCGCGGGGTCCGGTCAACGCCGCCGCGGGGAAACGTGGACGCGGCGCTATAAATTTTCCCGTTCCTGTTTCATTCGCACACGCGAATCGGTTAGCCCGGCCGCGAGAGGTGGCCATGATCGAGACTTTCCCCTGGACCGAAATCGCGTCGCGCGCCAATCCCGTTCTGGTGTCGGCGGGTGCTGCCTTCGCCGTTCTGCTCGCCATCCTCACAGCCGTGCTGATCCGGCAATCCGCCGCGCGCGCCCGCGAGGATGAGGTGCGCGCGGCGCAATCGCGCCTCATCGAGACGGAGATGGCGGAATTGAAAGGCCGCCTCGCCGCGATGGCGGAGCTTTCAGCCGCCCGCCAGTCGGAACTCGCGCTCGACCGGGTTGGCCAGATGGTCGGCGCCAACATCGACGAAACGCAGCGCCGCACGGCCGAGCACCTGTCGCGGCTCCACGAACGGCTCGCGGTGATCGACGTGGCGCAGAAGAACCTCACCGACCTGTCGAGCCGCGTCGTCTCGCTCCGGGATATCCTGTCGAACAAGCAGGCGCGCGGCGCGTTCGGCCAGATGCGCATGGAAACGATCATCAAGGATGGACTGCCGCGCGACGCCTACAGCTTTCAGGCGACGCTCTCGAACGGCAGGCGGCCGGACTGCGTGCTGCGTCTGCCGGGCTCGCCCGCAGGCATCGTCGTCGATGCGAAATTCCCGCTGGAGGGGTTCGAGGCGATGCGCCTCGCCCGCGACGAGACCGCGCGCAGGGAGGCCATGCGCCGCATCCGGACGGATATGGCGCGCCACATCGAGGATATCGCCTCCAAATATCTGATCCCCGGCGAAACACAGGACACCGCCATGATGTTCGTGCCGGCGGAATCCGTGTATGCCGAGCTTCACGAGAGCTTTCCCGATCTGATTCAGACGGCCCATCGCGCGCGCATCGTCATCGTTTCGCCGAATATGCTGATGCTGGCCGTGCAGACCATGGTGGCCATTCTGAAGGATGCGCGGATGCGCGAGCAGGCCGACGTCATTCAGCGCGAGGTGGGGCATCTGATGGACGATGTGCGGCGTCTGCGCGAGCGGGTCGTCGATTTCCAGAAGCATTACGGCCAGTTGGGGCCGGACCTGGAGCGCATCCTGGCGTCGAGCGACCGGATTGCGGCGCGGGGGCGGCGGATCGAGGGGCTGGAGTTCGGTGCGAGCGGCGATGGGGAGGCGGCGCTGATGCCCGCCGCGGAATGAGGCCCACAATAGAATTGACGTTATGGGTAAGCTATAGTTTATTTCGTATCTACCCTAGTTAATTAGTGACTTTGCTTCATGCCGATTAACATCGAAACGTCGCTCAAGAGCATCGAGGAAATTGTTTCCAGCAATTATGGATACAAAGTTCCTGCTTATCAAAGGTCATACACTTGGGATATCGCGATTGCTTGCCAACTATTAGATGATCTTGTTTCATCTTTTTACGAAAGCGACCGCAATTATTAAAATGATTATTTTATCGGGACCATAGTTCTTTGCAAGAATGACAGAGAAAAAGTGTTCGAAATTTTAGACGGCCAGCAACGGCTCGTAACGCTTTTACTCATTATTGCGACTCTGCGCGACAAGCTTTCTTTTCCTGGTGGAGCAGAAAGTATCCAAAAGTACTTGGTGCGGGAAGAAAATAAGATAGTTGGTTTCTCTCAATCTACTCGTGTTGCGCTTCGCGACCGGGATCGAGGTTCCTTTCAGCAATGGATAGGTGAAATAGGCAGCACTCGCAGTTTACCAACAGAAGGAACCAGCGAAAGTGCTGATAACGTTTTGGGGGTCCTGCGCGCTTTTTCAGAAGAAATCGCGGACACTCGCGCAAGCTTCATTAACGATCTGTTTAACTTTATCCTGCAGCACTGTAAGTGTATTACGGCTTGTACAGATGATTTTTCGTCTACGCACAAGATTTTTAAAAGCGTAAACTCGCCGGGTAAAAAGTTAAGCGTGTTGGCTCAGATTAGATCACATGTGTTTGGATCTGCTCCATTAAATTCTGCGGAAACCACAAAACTTACTGATGCGTGGGATTTTATTGAAGATAGTCTAGGTGAAGAAAGGCTTGAGCAGTATATTTTAGTTATCGCCTCAACGTTGTTTTCGTTAAAGCCATCAGATGATTTGTATGATATATATTCAAAAATAACACGTGATCCAATTTTGTCTATAAAATTCAAGGATCGTCTGCATGCGTTTATATCAAACTATTTTGACGTTGAATATTCTTCACTCAAAGTTGGGGAGGATAGTGAAACTGTCAATAGATCTTTGAGATGTCTTAATGCATTAAATTCTGATTATTGGCGCTCATCGGCTCTTCTTTGGTTGGCAAAGAATCACACTCCCCGGGAAACGGCGCACTTTTTTCGAGCCCTTGAGGCAGTTTGTCTCGGCATGACAATTCTTTCTTATAGTGAGTCAAAAAAGGCACAAAGAATTCAAAAGATTCTAAAAAGGATTGAAGCTAAAAGTGTCATTGATTCGGAGTCAAGTGACCTTTATCTCACCAATAGCGAGCGGAGAAAAATAACAGAGATCTTGGAAAAGCCTATCAATGCGAGAGCCAAATTTTTGAAACCTTTATTGCTCCGTTTAAATGCGGAAATCGCAGATAAGAATGCTCAGGTGACGTTTCCTAAAGAAATCACAATTGAACATGTTCTTCCCCAAAACCCACGCTCCAATAGTGAGTGGCTGATTCTTTTTCCAAACCAATCAGAAAGAAAAAAGCTCTGCGAGCTTCTCGGAAACTACGCGCTTTTAAGCCCTTGTCCAAATGCGAGGGGTGGAAATAAACCGTTTAGAGAGAAGAAAAATTTGTATTATGGGCTCACTGAAAATCAGAATTTTGCACTAACAAGCAATATCGTAACCTATGAGAATTGGACGCGAGACGTTATTATTTCCAGAAGTGAGGAACTTAGAAAAAAAGTCGAAAGAATCCTTCACCCCTTTACGATGTAGCAAGCGCGTAAACGTCGCCGGAGTTCGCCGCGGCGGGCAGCGCAGTCAGCCAGCCCGCAAGGTCATCCGCCGTCTGGGGCGCACCGAACACGAGGCTGTGGCTCTCCCCCAGCGCGGCATTATAGCGGTAGGCGCCCAACCCGCGCAGCCGCTCCAGCGCCCGCAAAGCCACGTCGCGCTGAAGGGTCGTGAACTCGAACGAGAGCGCCGGCACTGCCACGCTCACCCCCGCCAGCACGCGATCCTCCAGCCCCTCCACGTCGATCTTCACGAAGGCGGGCAGGCCGTAGCGCGCAATGAGCGCATCGAGGGTGATGGCCTCCACCTCGGCGGCTTCGTCCCAGCGTTGCCCGTGCCAGCCTTCGGCGCCGGCCTCCGCCGCCGCGATGAAGCCCGGGGACGCCGTCGAGACGGTCGGGTTCGCGGAATTGATGCGCAGCGTGAGCCGCCCGGCGCTGTCGCTCACGGCGGCCCGCACCAGCGCCACCTGCGGGTCGCGCGCATAGAGCAGCCGCAGCAGCCGGAAGACGTGGGGCTGCGGCTCCACCGCCACCACGCGGCAGCCGAGATTGCGGAACGCAGCCACGCGGTCGCCCACATGCGCGCCGATGTCGAAGACGAGATCGCCCGGACGCACCATCCCCGCATAGAGAGCGGTCATCCGGGCCATGCGGGCCGTGTCGCGAAAATAGATGTCGAGCGAGCGCGATAGCCCGGCGAGGCGCGGCGAGGATTTACGGCTCGCCACCATCCCGCTCAGGCCGCCTGGGAAATGCCGCCAGGCCCGGCGAGGGCCGCATCGTTGGCGGGCAGCGCCGCAAACGCCAGCGGCTGGGCGAGCGCTGCAACCTCCTTCGGCGTCTCAAACTCCTCCGGAATGGCGCACAGGCGCAGCGCGGCGAGCCGTTCGCCGAAAGCGGGCGAGGCGGTCGTCACGGCGAAGGGTATGGCGAGCAGGAACCCGGCCAGCATCGGCGCGGCCCAGACGATCGCGCCCGGCGCGTGGAGCCACAGCACGCCGAGAAGCGCCAGCCCGGCCAGGGCTTGCGGCCACAGCCCGCGCGCGGCGGTTTCCCAGGTGAGGCCGTGCGCATCGCGCTGCTGCCCGCTCCAGGTCACGGTGCGGCCGAATACGAGACTCGTCATGAAGATGGTGAGGCGCAGCGCCGTGATCGGCATCAGGAACAGCGAGAACACAATCTCGCTCAACGCACCGCCCGCGAGCCGCCGCCGTCCGCCATAAGCCGTAGCGCCGCCCCGCGTCAGGGCCACATCGGCGAAACCCGCGAATTTCGGCGTCATGCTCAGCGCGATCATCACGAAGAACATCGTCACGGCAAGCTCGCCGTTCATCGACTGGAAGCCGCCGAACATGGCGATGGCCGCGCCGATGCCGACCATGATCATCCAGGCCGCCGCGCTGAGATACATCATGATGGCGGCGATGATCTGGAAGCGGCTGAGCGGTTCGAGCCCGCGCTCGCCGAGCAGTTGCCAGTATTGCATGTTGCCCTGGCACCATCTCAGGTCGCGCTTGGTGAAATCGAGGATGGTCGGCGGGTTGTCCTCATATGAGGCTTCCTCGACCGGCACGACGCGCACCTCGTAGCCCGCGCGGCGCATGAACGCGGCCTCGACCTGATCGTGGCTCAGGATATGCCCGCCGAGCGGCGGCTTGCCGGGCAGCACCGGCAGGCGGCAGGCGTCGCGGAAAGGCTTCACCCGGACGACGGCGTTGTGCCCCCAGAACGGACCGCAATCGCCGGTCCACCATGCGCTGCCCATGGTGTAGGAGCGCATGCCATGCCGCATCCCGAACTGGAAGATGCGCGCGAACGCGCTGCGCGACGGCAGGCCCACCACGAGGCTTTGCAGGATGCCAAGGCGCGGGAAGGCTTGCGCCACGCGCACCATTTTCACGATGAACGGACCCGACATGAGGCTGTCCGCATCGAGCGGCACGAAGAACTCGTAATCGTCGCCCCAGCGATCCAGGAAATCGCGGACATTTCCGGCCTTGTAACCTTCGTTCACCTCGCGGCGGCGGTAGGTGAGCCGCGCTTCGGGGCCGTAATGGGCGCGCCACTGCTCGCACCAGCGCTCCTCGGCGGCAGCCACATCAGCGTTTGACGTATCGCTCAGCACGAAGAAGTCGAAGGCCGCGCCTTCGCCCGTCTTGTCGAGGCTGTCGCGCACGATTTTGAGCCGCGCCATGGCGCGCTCGGGGTCTTCATTGCGCAACGTCATGAGGATCGCGGTGCGGCCGCGCAGCGGCGTTCTCAGCTCGCTCTCGCCCCAATATGGCGCGACGGCCTGGAGCCCGTCCCGGCGCCCGTGCAGCAGCCAGAGACCGATCATGGCGTTCCAGAAGCCCATCACCGTCCACGGCAGGCCGATCAGCACGCAAACGAAGAACAGCGTGTCGAGCAAGGCGAACCCGTTCTGGCCCAGCCCGAAGGCCGTTGCCATGGCATAGGCCAGCCCCCCGATCGTCGCGATGTTCAGGGCCGCGACCAGCGCGCGCCGCCGCGAGAGCACGGACACGGGCTGGATGCCGGCCGGGGTCAAATCTGTTGCATCGCCCGGTGCCCGGTGCGTTAGAGTAAGTTCCGTCATTTTGTCTTTATCCGCGAGTTCGAGAGCGCGAAGTGGTCAGGCGAAGCAATCTCAAGTGGATGTGATGCAGAAAGGTTCCGGCAGCCGGGAGGCTCAAGCCCTTTATTACGTCGCACCGCACAAAACGGAGCTACGGATCGTCCGTGTCGGTTTCGTGGCAGAGTTGTGCTCGCCGAAAGACGTTCTTATCAAATCGTCGTGGAGTGCTTTAAGCCGCGGTACCGAAAGACTTATTTTTGAAGGTAACATACCGGTGAGCGAGCATGACCGGATGCGCGCTCCGTTCCAGGACGGTGATTTCCCCTACCCCGTGAAATACGGCTATTGCGCCGTGGGCGAAGTGATGGACGGACCGCCCGATCTGCGCGGGCGAAACGTGTTCGTCCTGCATCCGCATCAGGATCTCTTCGCCGTGCCCGCCGAGGCGGCTGCGCCGTTGCCGGATGGCCTGCCGCCGCGCCGTGCGATCCTCGCGGCCAATATGGAGACGGCGCTGAACGCGGTCTGGGATAGCGGCGCGGGCCCTTGCGACAGGGTGCTCGTCGTGGGTGCGGGCACGGTCGGCCTGCTGATCGCGAACCTGCTCGGGCGGATCGCGGGCGTCGATCTGACCGTGAGCGACCGGAATGCGGGGCGGCGCGCCCTCGCCGAGGCGTTCGGTGCGCGGTTTGCCGCGCCGGAGGATATGGCGGGCCTCGACGCGG
Source organism: uncultured Hyphomicrobiaceae bacterium (assembly GCA_964570735.1). Taxonomy (GTDB): domain Bacteria; phylum Pseudomonadota; class Alphaproteobacteria; order Rhizobiales; family Rhodomicrobiaceae; genus CAZNAH01. The sequence continues at coordinate 13,760 of CAZNAH010000067.1, forward strand.
ATATCGTGTTCCACACGTCGGCCTCGGCGGACGGGCTCGCCGCCAGCCTCGACGCCTGCGGCACCGAGGGCCGCATCATCGAGGTGAGCTGGTATGGCGCGCGAGACGTCGCGGTCCCGCTCGGCGGCGCGTTCCACAGCCGGCGCTTGCAGATCGTCTCGTCGCAAGTCGGCGCGGTCTCGCCGTCGCGGCGCGCGCGGTGGTCCTATCGCCGCAGGCTGGAGGCGGCGCTCGCGCTCCTGCGCGACGACCGTCTCGACGCGCTCATCACCCATGAGGTGCCCTTTGCCGAACTGCCCGCCGCGCTGCCGGGTCTCCTCGACGCGACAGCGGACGTGGTGACGGCTGCGGTCCGGTATCGCTGATCCCGCGTTAACGTGTCAGGCTTCACCGCAGCGCCGCGGAAATGCTATACCGCCGCGAAGCCGCACAGGAGGATGCCGTGGGACAGTACGCCGTCGAAGTCCGCGATCACATCATGATCGCCCACAGCCTGCCGGGCGAGGTGTTCGGCCCCGCCCAGAAGATGCATGGCGCGACCTTCGTGGTGGACGTGGCCTTCTTCCGCGAGACTTTGACGGAGGATAACATCGTCGTCGATATCGGCCGCGCGTCCGCAGCCCTGAGCGCGATCCTCAGGCCGATCAATTACGCCAACCTCGACGAGATCCCGCGGTTCAAGGGCCAGGTGACAACCACCGAATTCCTCTGCCGTCACATCTTCGACGAGATGGCGGCGGCCGCGAAGGCGGGGCGTCTCGGCCCCGGCAGCGACGGCCTCACCGCGATCCGCGTGACGCTGAATGAAAGCCACATCGCGCGGGCGTGGTTCGAAGGGCCGGTTGCGTGAGGCGCTGCCTCTTCGTTATCCCCGGCGATATCGGCACGCCGACCGGGGGATATGCCTATGCGCGCGAGGTTTTGAGGCACTGGCCGGAAGGCGCGCCGGACATCGTGCATGTACCGATCCCCGGCAGTTTTCCCTCGCCGGCGGAAAGCGACCTCGCTGTCACACGGGACATTCTCTTGCGCGCGGCGGATGGGGGCGGCGTCGCCCTGATCGACGGGCTGGCTTACGGCGCTTTTCCGCAAGCGCTCATTCGGCAATTGCCGATGCCCATCGTGGCGCTGGTCCATCACCCGCTGGGGCTTGAGGCCGGGCTTTCGGAGGAGCACAAGCACCGACTGCTCGAAGGCGAGGGGGCAGCGCTTGCGCAGGCGCGCCACATCATCGTCACGAGCCCGGCCACGGCGCGCCTGCTGGGCGAAATGTTCGGGGTTCCGCCATCCCGGGTCACCGTCGCCGAGCCGGGCGTCGAGCCTGCGGGGCGCGCGCCAGGATCGCCGCCCGGCCAGCCGCTGCACATCCTGTCGGCGGGGGCGGTGACGCCGCGCAAGGGCTTCGACGCGCTGATCGAGGCTCTTGCAAGGGTTCGCGATCTGCCGTGGCGGGCCACGATCGCGGGTGCGCTCGACCGCGACCCGGATATGGCGGGGCGCGTGCAGGCCATGGCCGTGGAGCACAGCCTCGCGGACCGCATCCGCTTTACGGGCGCGCTGGATACAGAGGCCCTCTCCGCGCTCTACGGCGCGGCGGATATCTTCGCGCTCGCCACGCGCTACGAGGGCTATGGCATGGTGTTCGCCGAGGCGATGGCGCGCGGACTGCCCATCGTGTGCTCGGGCGAGGGGGCCGTGCGGGAGACGGTGCCGCGCGGCGCGGGGCTTCATGTGAGGGTGGACGATGCGGACAGTTTCGCGGGAGCGTTGCGGTTGATGATCGAGGACGCTTCGTT
>CAZNAH010000068.1:0-15511 GCA_964570735.1 uncultured Hyphomicrobiaceae bacterium
AAAGGCGAAAAGGATCATAGGCACCGGCAGACAAAGCCACGCGAAGCTTAGACTATACCGAAGCGGTCTGTGCTCGCTACGCCGATGTGAAACGCAAGCTGAGCGATAAAGTTCGTGGGCTCGACAAAAAAGCTCAGCCGCTCGCGGCCCGGCGCGCGGTGACTTCGATCTCGATCTTCATGGAAGGATGAAGCAGCCCCGCCACGATGAGGGTGGCTGCCGGCCTGACGGCGCCGAGCCGCTCGGAAGCCACCGCGAAGAGCGCGGCGGCGTGCGCCCTGTCCGTCACGATATAGCGCACGCGCACGATATCCGCGAGGGTAGCGCCCGCTTCCGCCAGCACGGCTTCGAGGGTGGTGAACGCCTGCCGGGCCTGAGCGCCGACATCCTCCGGCATGGTCATGGTCCGGTAATCGTAGCCCGTGGTGCCGGAGACGAAGATCCACTCGCCATCGACCACGGCGCGCGAATACGCGGCTTCCGCCTCCATCGGGGAGCCGGTGGAGATGAGCCGGCGGGAACCGGTCACAGCCACGGACGAACGAGCGCCGCCTGCTCCTCGAACGATGCGATCCGCTCGCGCTTTTGCAGGGTCAGGCCGATGTCGTCCAACCCTTCGAGCAGGCAGGTCTTGAGGAACGGGTCGATGTCGAAGCGGATTTTGCCGCCGTCCGGCCCGCGGATTTCCTGCGCTTCGAGGTCGACCGTCAGTGTGGCGTTCGCGCCCCGCTCGGCATCGTCCATCAGCTTGGCGTGATCGCCGGGTGACACGATGATGGGCAGAATGCCGTTCTGAAAGCAGTTGTTGTAGAAGATGTCGGCGAAGGACGGCGCAATGACGCAGCGGATGCCGAAATCGAGGAGCGCCCATGGCGCGTGCTCGCGCGAGGAGCCGCAGCCGAAATTCTCCCCCGCGACGAGGATTTTCGCCTGCCGGTAAGCCGGCCTGTTCAGGACGAAATCGGGGTTTTCGTTGCCCTGCTCGTCATAGCGCATCTCGTAGAACAGGCTTTTGCCGAGGCCCGTGCGCTTGATGGTCTTCAGGAACTGCTTCGGGATGATCATGTCCGTATCGACATTGATCAGGGGCAAAGGCGCGGCCACGCTCGTCAGCGTCGTGAATTTTTCCATAGGGCAATCTCCAGCGGAGGCTTACGTTTTAACGAATATCGGGCTTTCCGCAATGCCGTTGAAGAGCGACTGCATGGCGATCGCGGCGAGCAGGATGCCGGAGACGCGCATGATCACCTTCTGCGCCGTGACCCCGATCCAGGCGCGCAATTCCTGCGCGATCAGCATGAGGGCGAGCGAGAGGGCCATGACGGCGAGCAGCGCGGCGATCACCGCGGTCTGGCGGCCGAAATCCCCGCCCGTGCCCGCCATAAGGATCATCGCGCCCGACATGGCGCCCGGCCCCGCAAGAATGGGCGTGGCGAGCGGGAAGACGGCGATTTCATCCTTCGCCTTCGCCTCAGCGCTCTCGGAGAGCGACATCGTGCTGCCGCCGATCTGGGTCTCGAAAATCATGTCGATCGCAATGATGAGAAGGATGACGCCGCCCGCCGCCTGAAGGGCCGGGAACGTCACGCCCAGGGCGGACAGGATCTGCGTGCCAAGCAGCGCGAAGAACAAGACGATCGCCGTTGCGATGAGGCAGGCTTTCACCGCGATCGCGATCCGTTCGCGGCGCGTGAAGCGCGGGGACAGGGCTGCGAACAGGACGGCGGCCTCGACCGGACCGATGGTTGCGAAAAAGGTGGCAAACGCGGAAAAGGCGGTCTCGACCATGGGGCACGTCAATCAGCCGGGCGGCGGGCTTCTGTTGTATTCCGCGTCACGGACCTCGACCGCTAGTGCTTGCAGGAAATAGAGAAGGCGATCCAGCGTGATACGGTTCGGGTCGATGCGCTCCAGCGTGAAGTAAGAGAGAAACTTTTCGCGCTTCTCGGGCGGCACTCCGTCGAGCAGCCCCATGCTCCATTGGGGGAACAGCCGTTCCTGCACATCCAGGCAGGAGATGAGATGCATGTTGTAATGGCGCAAGTCGCCCGCGATGCGGTTGTAGGCGTGGGTGACGGCGGCTCGCGTCCCTTCGAGGACCTGGGCGAAATACACGCCATCGAACATGAGGAAGCCGCTGACCCCGACGAGCGTGTTATTGCGCCGGCTGACCTTGATGATCTGCCCCACATCCAATGCAAAGGAAAGGTTGCGCTCGCTCATATAAACGAGCCTGCACAATGTCATGAATGCGCCCCACACAAAGCTAACCCCTTCATGCACCTGGGGCCGCTGCTTGTATACGATATACCCGATTGAGTTTACACCGGGGCGGGGCACAAGTCAGGCCCGCCACAGTCGCCGCAGTTTGTATACGCGTCAATCGAATGTGCGGTTCCGCCTCGGGCTCGAAAACGGCCGCGCCGCGGTGTGGTTCGCGGCGCGGAGGTGCGGCGCTCAGGGGCTAACGCGGTCGTTTCGTGCCGCCGGCTTCGCCTTCTTCCCTGCGACGCTTCGCCGGGCTGCCGGGCACCCATGTGCTGGGAGCGCCGGCCTCCTTGCCCATGAGCAGGGACAGGGCGATTGATCCGCCGATCAGCGTGCCCGTGATGAGCAGCGCCCATTCGGTGGGAATAACCTTCTCGCCGTAGATGCCATTGAGGATCATCTTGATGCCGACAACGATCAGAACGAGCGAGAGCGCATATTTCAGGTAGTAGAATTTATTGATGATGCCCGCCAGAGCGAAATACAGCGCGCGCAGGCCGAGAATGGCGAAGACGTTCGACGTGTAGACGATGAACGGATCCTGCGTGATCGCGAAGATCGCGGGAATACTGTCGATCGCGAAAATGAGGTCGCTGAATTCGATGAGCAGCAGGACGAGGAAAAGCGGCGTGACGTAAAGAAGGCCGTTTCTGCGGACGAAGAACCGCTCCCCCTCATAAGTCGGCGTGACCCGGAAAATCTTGCGCGCGAGGCTCATCACGCGGTTGTTTTCCATGTCCGGCTCTTGGTCGATCGCCATCAGCATCTTGATGCCGGTGAAGATCAGGAAGCTGCCGAACACGAAGACGATCCATTCGAAGGTGTTGATCAGCGCCGCGCCGGTCAGAATGAGAGCCGCCCGCATGATGAGCGCGCCGATGATGCCCCAGAACAGCACGCGGTGCTGGTATTCCGCCGGAACCTTGAAATGCGTGAAGATCAAAACGAAAACGAAGATATTGTCGAGGCTGAGCGATTTCTCGATGAGATAGCCCGTCAGGAATTCGTAGCCGGCCTGCTCGCCGCGATAGTAGAATATGCCCGCATTGAAGATGAAGGCGAGCACGATGTAGAACGCGCTGAGGGCGAGAGCTTCCTTGACCGGGACGACGCGCTGCTTGCGGTGCAGTATGCCGAGGTCGAAGGCCAGGAGCAGCAGCACAAAGACATTGAAGCCGACCCAAAGCCAGATCGAGGCTGGTTCCATCACATCCCCCAAGAGAGTTCTTCGCTCGTTTCGTTTATTGTTATCGCCCGCGCGGACGCTGATGGAGGCGCGGTGATCGGATAATGTTCCGCGACGCTTTCAAGTGCTGAGGCGCCCATGACCCGACGCGACGATTTGGCCGCGGTGACGGCAAAACTATGGCTGAAAATTGACCTCGGCGAACGCGGGCAGATTGGCGCCGGAAAGATTGCGCTTCTCAAGCGGATTGGGGCTTCCGGCTCCATCTCGGCGGCCGCGCGAGAGCTGGGCATGTCCTATCGCCGGGTCTGGCTTCTGGTGCACTCGCTCAACAAGACATGCGGCCAGCCCGTCGTGACCACCGAAACGGGGGGCAAGGACCATGGCGGAGCGAAACTCACGGACGCCGGAACCGGCCTCATCAGCCTCTACGAGCGGATATGCGCAAAGGCTGAAAAAGCGGTGGAGGCCGAACTGCGGGAGTGGGCCGCGTGATGCGCCTGCTCGCCGCCGGTCATGGTCCCTCCCATCGCTCTGCGCTTATGAGGGCGGCGGCATGGGCCTGCTCTGTTCGATCGGGTGCCCCTTGGGGCGCGACCGGACCTCGAAGAACAGCGCTTGCCCGATGACCGCTTTGATCGTCTCGGAATTGAACGGCTTGGCGATGAGGAAGGTCGGCTCCGGCTTCGTGCCCGTCAGGAGCATTTCCGGGTGCCCCGTGACGAAGATCACCGGAACTTCGAGAGGACCAATGATCTCGTTGACGGCAGCCACGCCGGAACTTCCGTCGGCAAGCTGGATGTCGGAGAGGATCAGGTCCGGCTTGTCCGTTTCCGCGAGCTGAACCGCCTCGGCGTGGGTGCGCGCCACCCCGATCACCTTGTGGCCGAGACTGTTGACAAGCTCTTCCAGATGGGACGCCGTTAGAGGCTCGTCCTCGATGATCAGGATTTTGGCGGGGTCTAGCTGATTGGCGATTTCGTGGTCCGCCGCCGCGATCAGGGTTGCGACCTCTCCGACATCGGTTTCGAGGATCGCGGCGATGTCGTCCGGCTCGAAGCTCTCGACGGAAAGCAGGAGAAACGCCTGCCGCGGCCGGGGCGTGAGGGTCTGAAGCCCGCGCAACGCCTCGGACCGCTCCGCGTTGAGGTTGCGGAACGCATTCACATCCAGCGAGTTCCAGATCTTGAGGAATGTCTGGTAAAGCGCGGCCCGCGGCTCAAGCCCCTTGGGGAACAGGTCGGGGTTTGCGACAAGCGCTTCGAGGAGCGCCACGACATAGGCGTCGCCGCTATCCTGAGAGCCGGACAGCGCGCGCGCAAACCGGCGCAGCGCGGGCAGATGCGGCGCAATCGATTGTGATACTGTCATTCGTTATTTCCCAACCAGATGACGAAAGACCCGAGACCCCCGCGTTTGGCTTGAACAAATCCCGAGCCCAAGTGTTCCACTACCCGGTTGGGACAATCTGACTAATTTCCGCACACAGAGACAGGCCGAGTCCGTTTCGAAAGGATCATTGCATGTCGAAGAGCGAGAGTCCGCGCAAATCGCCCGCCGAAGAGAGTGGCCTACCCATGGATAAACAGAGCAAGGACAGCATACCGGGCGAAGGCGAGAGGCACCTCGAAAGGCCCGTCGGGGCGGAGCAGGACGCGGACGCATCTCCGCATTTCGACGAAGCGCGGGTCATGGCGCGGGTGAAGGGGCTTTATCAGGAAATGCTCAATGCTCCCGTACCGGAGGAGTTCGTCAGGCTCATCCGGGCGCTCGAAGAAAAGGAAGCGAAATCATGAAACAGCCGCCGCATATCCGGCACGCGGCGCTTCGGGACGAGCTTGTCCGCTGGATTCCGAACCTTCGCGCCTTTGCCATTTCGCTCAGTTCCGGCGCACAGCAGGCGGACGATCTCGTTCAGGAAACGCTTCTGAAAGCGCTGGCCAATCTGGACAAGTTCCAGGAAGGCACGAACATGAAAGCCTGGCTGTTCACGATCCTGCGCAACAGCTTCTACAACGATGTCCGCTATCAGAAGTATCACCAGACCGCGCCGCTCGACGATGTTCCCTCGCAAAATCTCCAGACGATCGGGGGGCAGGACAAATATATCGAGTTCAAGGATGTCCTGCGCGGACTGTCCGAACTTGTGCCCGAACAGCGCGAGGCCATCATCCTCATCGGCGCGGAAGGGCTGTCCTACGAGGAAGCGGCCGAAATCTGCGGGTGTCCCGTGGGGACGGTCAAAAGCCGCTTGAGCCGCGCCCGCCAGAAATTGAGCGAGTTTGTTCAGGGAGACGCGCGGGTTTTCGTTGAACCTGTTGAATAACAAGGATGTATAGGGGAAATGTCCTGCGCCCTTGCTTTTATTTGACGGTATCGACCATTGCTCCGTGCACGCAACTCCTATTGGCCCATCATCAAGCGAAGCTGGCGTGAGGCTCTCCTCCTCGCGCTGGCCGCGCTCATTCTCATGTCCCTGACGGGGTTTTCGTTCTGGCTTGCGGACCGCGCTGAACGCGACCGCCGGTCCGCGATGAACCTCGCCCAGTATAACGCGCGCCTCTCCGAGTTCGTGCTGCTCATGCGCGGCATGGAAAGCAGCCATCGCGGATATCTCCTGACGTCCAACCCCGAATTTCTGAAGCCCTACACCCGCATGCAGGGTCAGGTCGGCGCGCTGTTCACCGAGCTTCGCGAAGAGGTGCCCAAGGAGTCCGAGGCGGGCAGCGTGCTCGGCTTGCTGCGGCCTGTCGTGGAGGAAAGGCTGAGCCAGATGTCCGCAACCATCGCCCTGCTCAAAGAAGGGCAAAGGGATATCGCCATTCGTCGCGTGGAGGAGGGGTATGGCCGGCGGCTGATGGAGCAGATCGAGCAAGGCATCGACAGCATCCAGCGCAAAGGGCGGGAGAGTCAGTGGCAGAACGAAGCGGAAACCGCGCACTTCGAGCGCCTCAAACTGCGGACCGATATCGTCGGGGGAGTGCTGATCGTGAGCCTTTCGATGATCTCGCTGTTCCTGTTCCTGCGGTCGAGCGCGGCCCTTCAGCAGGCCCAGGCCGCGCTGGAACTCGCGAATGACGAACTCGAAGAAACGGTCCAGGAACGCACCGCGGCGCTGAAGCGGGCCAATGAGGAAATTCAACGTTTTGCCTATATCGTCAGCCACGATCTGCGCTCGCCGCTGGTGAACATCATGGGGTTCACGAGCGAACTCGAAACGCTGCGCAAGGATCTGTTCGAGAAACTCGAAGCGGCCAACGCGCTGAAGGACGCGGAACATCTCGGCCAGGAGTTCGACGAGGCGTTCGGCTTCATCAAGAGTGCGATCGGACGAATGGACCGCCTTATCGGGGCGATTTTGAAGATTTCGCGCGAGGGAAGCCGCGCCCTGAGCCCAGAACCGTTGGACATGAAAGCCACCGTGGAGACGATCGTATCGGGCATCGCCCACCAGATCCGCGAGCGCGACGTGGAGGTCTCGATCGGCGAACTGCCGTCTATCGTCAGCGACCGGCTCGCGGTCGAGCAGATCTTCGCGAACCTGATCGACAACGCCATCAAGTTTCTGAAACCCGATGAGCCCGGCAAGGTGGCCGTCTCGGGGCAGGATCGAGGGCTTCAGGTGAGATTCACCATCGAGGACAATGGCCGCGGGGTCGATCCCAAGGACCATCAGCGCATTTTCGAGCTTTTCCGCCGGGCAGGCCCGCAGACCGTGCCGGGCGAGGGCATGGGACTTGCCTATGTCGTCGCGCTTTTGCGCCGTCTGGGCGGAACGATCGACATCGAATCCACATTGGGCGAGGGATGCAAATTCATCATCACGATGCCCAAGTTTCTCGCGCAGCCGAAGAGGAAGGCCGCATGAACAATGCCGTGACCATCGTGATGATCGAGGATGACGAGGGCCATGCGCGGCTCATCGAAAAGAATATCCGCAGGGCGGGCGTGCTGAACGACATCGTTCATTTCATGGATGGCGCGCGCGCCTTCGCCTATTTCAAGGAACTGCGCAGACACCCCCCTGGGGCGCGGCCCGTGCTGGTGCTTCTCGACCTCAACCTTCCCGACGTGTCGGGTGTCGATATCCTCGAACATCTCAAGACCGATGAAGCCTTGCGCCGTGCGCCGGTCATCGTCCTCACAACGACGGATGACCAAACGGAAGTTCAGAGATGCTATGATCTTGGATGCAATGTATATATCACAAAGCCGGTCGATTATGAGCAATTCGCCATGGCGATCCGGCAACTCGGCCTCTTCTTCTCGGTCATCCAGGTCCCGGAACCCGTCTAATGTCTGAAGGTCGCCCTTGCGTCCTCGTCATCGACGACGATGAAGGCTTCTGCCGCCTGATCTCCAAGCATCTCGGGCGCAACCGCTTCAATGTCGTCTCGGAAGCCTCGGGCCATGCGGGGCTCGAAAAGATCAGAGGCGGCGGCATCGATGCGGTCGTGCTCGACCATGTCATGCCCGGCGATGACGGGCTGGCCACGCTGTCGCAAATCCGGGCGCTGCCCGATGCGCCGCCTGTCGTCTACCTGACCGGCAGCCAGGAAAGCCAGATCGCGGTGGCCGCGCTGAAGGCGGGCGCTGCGGAATATGTCGTCAAGGATCTGCACGGCGAGTTCCTCGACCTGCTCGAATCCGCCGTGACGAATGCGCTTCAGGCCGCCGAGGTCCGCCGCGCGCGCGACAGGGCGGAAGCGGAGGTCCGGGTGGCGCGCGACAAGTTCGAAGCCCTGGCCGAGGAGCGCGCCCTCCTCCTGCGCGAGGTGAATCACCGCGTCAGCAACAGCCTGCAACTCATCGCATCGCTTCTGCATTTCCAGGCCGATCTGTCGGACAGCGCGGCGGTCAAGGCTGCACTCCAGGAGGCGAACAGCCGGGTGATGGCGGTCGCGCGCGTGCACCGCTGGCTGTACATCTCGGAGGATGTGCGCGCGGTCTCGCTGGCGGATTATCTGAAGACGCTCATTGACGATCTTGATGTCGTTTCGGGCTCGCAGGGCCATGCGGTGCCCATTTCGATCGAAGCGCACGCTATCGATGTCGAGCCTGACAAGGCCGTGGCAGTCGGTATCATCGCGACAGAGCTGATCCTCAACGCGCTCAAGCATGCCTATCCGAACGGATCGGTAGGGCCAGTGCGCGTCATTCTCTCCCGCAACGCGCAAGGATACGCAGAGTTGGCCGTGGAGGATGACGGCACCGGCACGACGCCTCAGGGCATCCGCACGAAAGCGGGTCTCGGGCAGCGCATCATCCGGGGAATGGCGGACAAGCTGGACGGCAAGCTCGATTACCAGGGCAAGGGCACGGGAACACGCGCAATCCTGACGTTCCCTGTTGCGGCCGTGAAGCCGGCGAATTCAGGGTGCTCGCACGGCGAGGCCCGCCCCGACCAAGCCTAATCCTTGCGGCGGAGATCCCGGACGACGGACAGAAGCTGCTCCGGAACCGGCTCGTTCATGATGTCTGCGCCCAGCCCTCTGAGCGAGGCATCGAGCTGCCGCAGTTCCTCCACCTCGGCCGCGAGGTCCGCGTCCCCGGCGATCCATTTTTCAAGCTTTTCGAGTGCATCGCCGGACAATTCGCCATCCAGATAAGCAGCGAAATCCTGCGCCATAGCCTCATCCTCAAGCAGAGCGGAAAGCTTGGACCCGGCCTTGAGATCCCGCTCTGATGAATCTGCCTTCATGCCACCAACATTGGCACCGAGTTCGACACGGCACCCCTCATCCCGCTGCTGCTGAACTGTAGTAGTCTTGAGCCTTCTGAACGACATTGAATGCTGCTTTCTGCTAACAACGGGAAATAGTTACTTGTATGCACACTGTTCTTCTTGAATTTTGTATACCCGCGATTGCGGCATAAAATGGAATGGGCGCGATCAATTTTTCGCCGAATCCGTCTTGAGATTATCAATGCCTTTGTCTAACATCAGGCATCTTTGAGAAAGCGGCTTCTGAGCCGTTTATCGCCAAGCATAATTTACGCAACGTGCTTCGGTTCCCACCGATAAAGGTTAAACCGACCGAGACGCTGCAGCATGTTGCCTACAAGCCACAGCGTGGCTATCGTTCGCGGTTGTCTCTCAACCGGCGGTCATGTTCGGGGTCTTTGACGCGGCCTTGGCCGGTGGGTCCCTCACGGTTTTCCGCGAGGCGGCGGTCATGTTCGGGGTCCTTGACCCGTCCCTGGCCGGTAGGCCCCTGCCGGTTCGCGGCAAGACGCCGGTCTTGTGCCGGGTTCTTGACCCGACCCTGCCCTGTGGGACCGGGGCGATTCCCCGCGAGGCGCCGGTCATGGGCGGGATCCTTCACGCGCCCCTGTCCCGTGGGGCCGGGCCGGTTGCCCGCAAGCCGGCGATCCCGAGTGGGATCCTTCACGCGGCCCTGGCCTCCCGGCCGAACCTCTGTCTCCTGCTCCCGCCTCTGAGCCTGAGCGCGTCCCGCCGCGGCGGTGCGGTCTTTGCCACGCGCTTCGGTTGCGTCGGTCCGGCTGGCTTGCTCCCTGTCCTTGGGCTGGTCGTCTATGGCTCTTTCCGCAGTCCCACGGCGACCCGTTTCCGGCCGCTTTTCGCCGGGCGAACGTACGGCCATTCTGCTCTCCGTATGTCTCCGATGAGCCTTGTCGTTTCAATTTATGGCTGCAAATAAAAAACCTTCTTGATCAGCCAGTTCCACAAAAATAAAATTTAACGTTCAGTTCGTTGAAGTGAGTGCGCAATAATTACTTAGATTTAAGTACAGTTTTCGGAACCTTTGTCGGCTTCATAACATGAACTTTCATAGTGTCGCCTCAATACGGGCAAGCCGACAAGGAATGATATTGTGGCAAACTCAGCCGATACAATAAACCCGCCTCAGCATCAGGAGACCCAGCCGGGCAAGGAGCACAAAATGCATCCCCGCCCGCAGTCCTTCATGGAAGGCTATCTCGCGGCCGGGAAGCTGGAAGGACGCGCGGCCATCGTGACGGGCGGCGACAGCGGCATCGGACGCGCGGTCTCGATCGGCTTCGCCAAGGAGGGCGCGGATGTCGCGATCCTCTATCTGAACGAGCATAAGGACGCCGAGGAGACGAAGCGGCACGTGGAAGCAGCCGGCCGGCGCGCGCTTCTCATCGCGGGCGATGTCGGCGATGCGGGGTTCTGCAACGATGCGGTGGCGCAAACCATGCAAGCCTTTGGCCGCCTTGACATTCTCGTCAACAACGCGGGCGAGCAGCACGTCGAAACGAAGTTCGAGGATATAGACGAGGCTCAGCTCGAGCGCACCTTCCGCACGAACATTTTCGGTCAGTTCCACCTGACGCGCGCCGCGCTGCCGCATCTGAAAGAGGGCGGCGCGATCATCAACACGGCGTCGATCACGGCCTACAAGGGCCACCCGCTCCTGATCGACTATGCCGCGACGAAAGGGGCGATCGTGGCCTTCACGCGCTCGCTGTCCACCGCGCTGCTGGAACGCGGCATCCGGGTGAACGCCGTCGCGCCTGGGCCGATCTGGACGCCGCTCATCCCGGCGAGTTTTTCCGCGGAGCAGGTGGGCAAGTTCGGCGCGTCGTCCGAAATGGGACGGCCGGGCCAGCCGGACGAGGTCGCCCCGTCCTATATCTTCCTCGCCTCGGATGATGCGCGCTACATGTCCGGGCAGGTGCTGCATCCGAATGGCGGGACGGTGGTCGGCGGCTGATCTCGCCGCGCCCTCAGCCCTTGGCGCGCCCGCGCGGCTTGGGGCGGGGTTCGGGAATGGCTTGCTCCAGCGTGAAGAAGCCATCCCACGGGTCGCGTTTGAGACGCGCGAGGCGGCGCGGGAGATTGTCCACGGTGAACCTGTCCGGCGGCATGGCGGGGCCGAGTTCCTCCCAGCGGATCGGCGTCGAGACCGGAGCGCCGGGCCGCGCGCGCGTCGAATAGGCGGCGACCGCCGTCGCACCCCGCCCGTTGCGCAGGTAATCCACGAAAATCCGTCCCTTGCGCAGCTTCTTCGTCATGGTGGCGACGTAACGGGCTCGGTCGTCGCGCTCCATCGCCACGGCGATGCCGTGACAGTAAGCCTTGACGGCGTCCCAGCCCAGGCGCGGCGTGACGGGCGCGACCACATGCAGCCCTTTTCCGCCCGAGAGCTTGACGAAACTCTCGATGCCGTCGCGCGCCAGCCTTTCGCGCACCTCGCGCGCGCCATGCACCACATCCGCCCATGACACATCCTCCCCCGGATCGAGGTCGAAGATGATGCGGTCGGGGTGCTCCACATCCGCGATGCGCGCGCCCCAGGGGTGGATTTCGAGCACGCTCGCCTGCACGAGCGAGACGAGGCCGCGCAGATCGCGGATCACCAGCGTCTCATCCGGCCCGTCTTTCTCCATCACGGGGACCACCTCGACCGCATCGGTGAGCCCGGCAAACGCGTGCTTCTGGAAGAAGCAGCCGCCCTCCCTTCCCGACGGGCAGCGCACCAGCGCCAGCGGGCGGCCCTCGATATGGGGCAGGATGCGGTCGGCGATCTCGGCATAGAACTCGGCAAGACCGAGCTTCGTCAGACCTTGTCCCTGCCACAGGATGCGGTCGGGATGCGTCAGCCGCACGCCCGCGAACTCCACGGTGCCGTCCTTGCCGCGTTTTGGCGACGGCGTTCGCGTGCCCTTATCCTGCGCGCCCGGTTGCGCCTTTTCGTTCTCGTCCACGGGCTGCTCCAGCATAACCTCGCGTGTGGGCTTGTCCTCGCGCAGACCCTTGAACGCAGCATGACGCAGGCGCCGCTCGCCCGTCCAGCCGCGGAACTCGATATCGGCGACGAGTTCGGGCGTAACGAAAACCACGCCGCACCGTTCCTCGGCGTTGAGCGGCTTTGCGAAAGGCGACTTGGCGATCCGCGACTTTTGCAGCCGGGCGAAGAGGTCGCGCGCGCTCTTCTGCGAGAACCCGGTGCCCGTGCGGCCCGCATGGATCAGCGCATCGCCGTCATAATAGCCGAGCACCAGCGAGCCGACCGCGCCGCGCATCGCGGTCGAGGGGACATAGCCGGCGATCACGAATTCCGAGCGGTTCGTGCATTTGATCTTCAGCCACTCGCGGCCGCGCGCGGAGCGGTAGGGTGCATCGCGCTTCTTGCTGATGATGCCTTCCAGCCCGCGGCGGCAGGCGTGGTCGACCATGGCCGCGCCCTCGTCGAGGATGTGGTCGGAATAGCGCAGCGCGGCATGGCGGTTCTGCCGCATCAGCGCGTGCAGCGCGGCCTTGCGATCATCGAGCGTGGCGGGGCGAAGGTCGAACCCATCGAGATAGAGAAGGTCGAAGGCATAGAACACGGCGCGCCGGGCGGCCTTGCCGTCGCTCAACGCAGCCTGGAGCGCGGTGAAATCCGAAACGCCGGTGTCATCCTCGATGACGGCTTCGCCGTCGATGATGGCCATTTCGGCGGGAAATCCGGCGAAAGCGTCCGCGATCTGCGGGAAGCGGTGGGTCCAGTCCAGGCCGCCGCGCGTCATCAGGCGTGTGCCGCCCGGCACAATATGCGCCATCAGCCGGTAGCCGTCGAACTTGATTTCGTGCAACCAGCCTTCGCCCTGCGGGGCGTGTGCGGCCAGCGTCGCGAGGCAGGGCTTGATGAAGCCGGGATAGGGGGCCGCCATCGCGCCCTCGATGGTCGCGGGGTTGGCGGGGGATGCCCCGCGCGGCTCCTCGCGCGGCGCAAGGCGCCCTTCGATCAGCCCGCCTTGCGAGGACCAGACCGCATCGCTGCTGGCCGCGATCCCCTCGATCGTTCGCCCGGTTGCGGCCGATCTCGGCTCCTCCGTGAGAATATCGCCCTCGGCTTCCGGCCGGGCGAACGCGTCGTCGGACTTGAACAGCAGCCACTGCTCCTTCTTTTCGCGCGGTTTCGGCCTTGTGCGGATCAGATGCCAACGGCCGCGCAGCTTCTCGCCCTGCAACTCGAAGGCGAGGTGGCCCTTCTCATAGCCCTTTGCCGGGTCACCCTCGGGGAGCCACACGCCGCGATCCCAGATCATCACCGTGCCCCCGCCATATTCGCCTTGAGGGATGACGCCTTCAAAATCGCCGTAATCGAGCGGGTGATCCTCGACATGCACGGCAAGCCGCTTTTCGGCGGGGTCGAGACTCGGCCCCCGCGTCACCGCCCAGCTTTTGTAGACGCCGTCGAGTTCGAGGCGCAGATCGTAATGCAGCCGCCGGGCGGCGTGTTTCTGGATGACGAAGCGGTTCCCGCCGGCCGCGGCCTGGGTTTCGCCCGAAGGTTCGGGCGTGACGGAGAAATCGCGCCTGGCGCGATAGGGGGTGAGGTCGCCTTTTGCCGGGGATGTTCGCCGGGCGGCTTGCTTGGCGGCCGCCATCAGCTCGCGCGCTTGGCCTTGCGCGGGCCGGACGGCGGGCTGTCGTCCGGCGCGGCTTTACGGCGGCGATCGGTCTTGCGCGGCTGCGATTGGGCTTGCGCGGCGGATCGCACCGGCTCGCGCCCGGCTTTCGCGCCGTTCGGGGCAGCAGGTTTCGGCGCAGCGCTTTTCTCGGCCGCGATGGATTTCTTCAGCGCATCCATGAGGTTGACGACATTGCTCGGGGGCTCGGCGCGGCGCTGCTCGACCGGCCGGCCGGCCTCTTTCGCGCGGATCATCCGGATGAGGGCCTCCTCGTAGCGATCCTCGAATTTCGACGGATCGAAATGGCCCTTCTTGCGTTCGATGATGTGGGTGGCGAGATCGAGCATCTCGCCTGGGATTTCGATCTCGGGGATCGGGTCGAAATGAGCGTCGTCGCTCCGCACTTCATAATTGTAATGCAGCACGGTCCCCAGGATGCCTTTGCCGCGCGGCTCCAGCGCCATCAGCCTCTCGCGGCGGCCGAGCACAATGCGGCCGATGCCGACGACATTCTTCGCCGCCATCGCCTCGCGGATCACCGCGAAAGCTTCCTCGGCCACCTTATCGTCGGGCGCGAGGTAATAGGCTCCCTCCAGATAGACCGGGTCGATCTCGGATCGCGGCACGAAGGTCTCGATCTCAAGCGTGTGGTTGCTTTCGATCTCGACGGCCTCGATCTCGTCGTCCTCGATGGGCAGATAGTCGTGCTTGGATAGCTGGTAGCCTCGGACGCGATCTTCCTTTTCCACCGGCTCGCCGGTTTCGGCATCCACCATCTGCTGGCGCAGGCGATTGCCGGTCTCGCGGTTGAGCCAGTTGAAGGACACGCGCTCGCTCCGCGACACGGACGGGTAAAGGGCGACCGCGCAGGACACGAGCGAGAGCTTGAGATAGCCTTTCCAATAGGGGCGGGGCGCCATACGCGATACTCCGGCGTCGTGACCGCAAGCGGATGGGGCGGGCCGCGATCCGCTCGCGCGTCCGTTTCATCATAACGCCGCTTGGCCGTGGATGTTCCGGTTTTCTGCGCGGCTGGCACGACGGCCGGGTGCCAGGGTTTCCTAAGGGTTTCCGCCCGGCGTATGAACGGGCGCCCCCGGCAGATGGCGCTCCTTGTAGAGCTGCTGCGCCTCGGACGCCGGACCCCGGCGCTGAGCGATGGCGATCACCTCGATCAGCCGCACCCGGTCGGAGAGGGTCGCGGTGAGGATGTCCCCGCACTTCACGCAGGTGCTGGCTTTCGTCACCTTCTGGCGGTTCACCCGGATATGCCCGCCCTCGATCAGCTTGATCGCGAAACTGCGCGACTTCACGAACCGCGCATGCCAGAGCCACTTGTCCAGCCGCTGCGTGGCGGCCTTTTCCGCGGGATCGCGCGGGTCGGGCTTGTCGCGGGGATGACGCGCCATCTACTCCTGGGTCTGCATCCGCTTTTCGAGCTTTTCCTTCAACTGGCTCAGCGCGGCGAACGGCGAGCCCGCGTCGGGCGGGCCGGACCGCTTTGGAGCCGCGCTGATGGAAAACGCCTGGCGCGGCTGCCGGTTCTGATCGCGCCGGTCTCTGTCGCGGCGCGGGCCGCTGCGGTTCTGCTGCTCGCCAGGGCGGCCATCGCGCGCCTGTTCGCGGCCCCCGGGCTGCTGCGAACGCTGACCGGCGTGAGCGCCCTGCCCC
>CAZNAH010000069.1:0-6062 GCA_964570735.1 uncultured Hyphomicrobiaceae bacterium
GCCTGGCCGATGAGGATCTTGGTCGGGGTCATGATCGACTTTGGTCTCGCGAAAAACGCTCTTTCCAAAGTCGATGATCGGCTCACCGCCGTGGCGAAGTCACTGGCGGAAATTTGGGGTTATTTGGGGTTATTTGGGGCCGGATGCGGTTTGCTGCGCGTATTGGTCAGACGCGATTTCTCGGCGCTACATGTTGCGAGGCGGATGGTCGGATGGAAATTCGTCAACCTGGACGGGTCAGATCTGCTCCGCAAACGCAAAGCGGAAATCGGTTCTGACGATTGCAAAGTCGCAAATATCCCACCTGCGGACATTTGCGTTTCGGCAACCCAAAGCGGAAGTTGAACTGCCGCTTCGCTTGGTTGGCGGGCATTTCCAGGATAAACGTAGTATTGCGACGACAGGAATCGCTCGTGCGTTTGGAAAGTACCATGCCAATTTTTGAGACCGCCGACGGACTGCTGCACGCTTCGAAGTACTGCGCCACGCTCGCACAAATGAAACTGATAGACATCAAGCGCATGTTCACGCCGCATCCTTCAGACGGTACGGGCACGGTGACATTTCTAAAGATCGATGGCCGGCTGTACGCCCTGACGGCTTGGCACATTCCGCAGGGGTTCAAGCCCGCCGCGAACAATGCAGGCGAGATGGAAACGAGCTTCTATGTGCCTTGCGAGAAAGGCGCCTACCTACCAGCACCTTTCGTACGGGTGCCACAGGGTTTCATCGGCGCGCAAAAAGACATCGGAATCATGCCGATCGACGCGCGCGTCCTCGACAATACTGGCAAGGAGGCATTTCTGGTGGATGATCGACGGCCGCCGCCCTTTCCGCTGACCCACGCCGTCGCGGTCGGCTTCCCGACCGCGCAGAAGCGTGACGTCAAGACCGATCGAGGGCTAACACTCGGAATGCAATGCGTACACGCGATCGCAGAAGGCGTTACTGCTCATGGCGACGCTGATCAGGTGCGTTTTCACTCCGACATCGAAGAAGCGCCACCTATCACCTCGCTGAGCGGAATGAGCGGCGGACCCGTCTTCTGGACAACCGCCGAGGAATTTGGGTTACTCGGCATCATCGTTGAAGCGCTCGACGTTTTGCCGGCGGAGGGACTACGCAATATTTTCGGGGGGCATCGCGTGAACTTCGTGTGTGACCGTATCAGCTTCGATGACCTCGTGGCTTGGGCGGATTATGCTGACAACCAATGGCAGAAAGGTCGCGAGCGCCTCAATGAGGAAGCTAGGCGACGCCAAGCCGCGAAGCCGCATCCAGACTTTTCCATTTGAATGCCCTGAACTAGTTCCGACCAAACGAGTGGGCGGTTCAATTTGTCAGACACATCGCATCTGTAATGGATCGTAAACACATCAAAAAGGGACGCTTCACAATCAGCGAAAGGTACCCCAACGATAACTGCGTTTTTCCGAAAGAGCGCCATGTTATGGCAACCGATCGCTGAGATTAATGGCCGCAACCGGTGGACGAGTGCCGAACCACAACGCCCGAGGACTACACACGAGTTAGGGACACTAAGTGGCCCCACGGGTTAACGCATGAGGAAGAAGTGGATATCGTCGTCTACAAGCCTGCTGAACTTACGGATGCGGACCGCGCCTCATTTGTCGAACTCGTGCGCGCGGGCGGAGAAGTGGCTAGTCAGTTGCTGGAGAAAAACATCGCAAACGCCCAAGCGCTTTTGTTCCTTACGCAGCTGGGACAAGTCAGAGGGGTTGCCGCCGTAAAGCGCCCGCTGCCGAGCTATCGAATGCGGGTCGGAAAGAGCGCGAACGCCGAACTAACGGACGAAGATTTTCCCTACGAACTCGGCTATATTTTTATCGTACCTGAGGTGCGTGGACAGAAACTGTCTGGTCCGCTTGTCGCGAAAGCGCTAGAAGTTGTATCGGATTCCGGCGTATTCGCGACGGTACGCATCGATAATCAGGCGATGCGCGCTTCACTTTTGAAGGCCGGATTCAAACCTGTGGGCAGGCCCTATCGTGGACGCAACTCCCGCATCCTCCAAGTCTTTATCAAGCAAGTCTAGCAACAATGTCCAGCAAGTTCCGCTATTCTGTCTGGCTCAGTATCAATTGAGATTGAATGAGGCGGAATATCTCAGCCTGATATTGAGCATCGTGCAGGGCGTGATGATCTCCTTTCAAGCTGGGCTTTAACCGCTCCGCGATCTTGCTTGACCGGGTATCAGCCCAATCACAACCGACCGCGCCCATATACAGGGCTTTGACGTCCAGCGCCGTAAAGCCGAAGGGATTGCCGCCGCTGAACCGATGAAAATAGTAGTTCACGAAGGACCAGTCGAACGGCGCGTTGAAGCCGACAAAGACAATGGAGCCGTCGACGCCGGCCACTGTCGTCAGCCAATCCTTGAAGCGCCGCATTGCCTCCGAGGGATCGAGCCCCGTTCTGGCAAGTTCGTCCAGCGAAAGCCCAGCCACCTCGAGAGCCTTAGGATCTGCGTTGCGATTGATCGGCCTCAGTTCGCAGGCGAACGTGTTCGCGGGGTCGAACACCTCGCAGGCGCCGATCGACAGAAGGCTGAACTCGCCGGGGATCGGGCCAGCCGTTTCCACATCGACAGAGACGAAGACTTCTCGCCTTCCGGTCATGAGATCAGGGGCTCCGCCGGCACCAGGGACGGACGGTTGCGGATGGCCTGCCAATGCTCCCGGAACGCCCGCCGCCTGTCCTCGGCGCTTCCCGTGGTCTTCCAATGCAGTCCCGAGAACGTCGTAATATCGAACGGCAGACTGGAGCCCTCGCGCGTCATTACCATGGTCGGAAGACCACGGCCCAAAGCATAGCCGAGTTCGAGGAAGCAGTTCGGTCGCGCGCCGGTGATGTCCACGAGAACAACACTGCTGCGGTGAAGCTTCGCGAATATCTCATGATCGATCCGGGCGTGATCATAGGCCTGGCGGCCATCGATCACGACGAGACGGTAGCCCAGTTCGCTTTCGATGACGGGCTGAACCACCATGTCGAAGAATGTCTGCACATCGGCATAGTCGGGTAGATCGGGATTGAGCAACCGCACGGCGAAAGCCTTCGGCCTTTCCAGCGCTTCCAGAAGATCGACAAGCACCGACACCCGGTCAGGAACCGGCTGTCGAGGCGGAAACCGTATCTTGTTGATCCAGTCGTGGGCATCGCCATCGTCGGCGATCTGGAACAACCGCCGGGCCTGGCTGCTGGTCAGCCCGAAATTGTACAGCCGCCGAGCGCCGGTGGTCTCGGGGCAGAGCGGAATATTGAGTGGAACGATCGGCTTGCCCGCATCGTGATAGAGATTGGCGAGATAGAGCACGCCCTCGGCCCCGCCCAAGACTACGAGGATGTCGCCAAATCGCGACTGCGCCTCCATACGCTTGCAGTTCATGTTCCATTGCGCGGCGTTTTCGATTTTCACCAAAGGTGACGCGCGCAGCTCGTCCCATAGGCCGGCATATTCCGCCGGGATTTGATCCTCACTCTTGTGGTGCTGGACCGCCACCGCGAGTGATCCCGGTACATCGGCTGGGCGCAGCGCCAGATTGTCCTTGATCATCTTCCAGACCAGCCAATCGAAGCAGATCGGCAACCTGTCGCTTTTGCGCGCTGGTTCAGCGTCAACGGGGATGACGAAGTTCGCGCCGCGCTTGACAAGCTCCTTGACCAGAGCCGCGACTAATTCTCGCGCCTGCTCGACATCACCCGCCGCCGCGACTGCAGCATCTTCGACAATGCTGCCGGCGATATGGACGCGGCGGCCGAACAAGGGAGAGCGCGCCATCACTTGTCCTCCATCACCGGTGACGCCTGCAGCGTGGCGGCTACGGATTTCAGATGCTCGAAGCGCAAGGGCTCTTGCGGATAGGCCTTCGCGAGTGCGGCCGGATAGAGGCGCGTACGAATGTCCGAATAGGTCCAGGTGGGATGGCCGGGGCGCGCGCCCGTAGCTGCGACAAGTTCGGCGCGCTGCGTGGGCGCCAGGCCGAGACCCGCCAGGGCCATCGTACAGAGCTGACGCCGCTCCTCATCGGAGGGACGTTTGAACTCCTCGATGATCGAGGCGCGCCGGCGAAGCGCAGCATCCAGCGCCGAGAGACGGTTCGTGCAGAGGATCACAACGATTCGGCCGCCATATTGGCGAAGATCATCGACGCCCTGGATCAGCGTGTTCACCGCCACCTTGTCCTCGTGATGACTGTGATGCTGGGCGCGCGAAGCGCCGAGGCTGTCGCCTTCGTCGATCACCAGGATCGCGCGGCGATGTTTGCCAGCGGATTGAACAACCTTGCGAAACGCCTCTGCGATCAGCGTTCCCATCTCGCCGACCATGCCGCTGCCGCGAACGCGGTTGGAGAGCTTGAAGAGAATGGAATCCTCGCTCTTCGCCTCTGCGACCAGTTTGTTGGCGATGCATTCGGCCATGGCCGTCTTGCCGGTCCCGACATCGCCGTGAAAGATCACCAGCGGATATTGCTCGGCGACGAGATCGCAGATCGCGAGCTTGCCTCCGTGATGTTTCCGGTTCCAGTCGCCGAGTCCACCGACATTAAGCAGAAGGCGCAGTTGATCATGCACGCGGGCGTAGCGGGCACTGAACCCCAGTAAGATCTTCTCGCGCTTGGCGAGCGCATCGCTGGGGAGCGGCGTCTCGCTGTCAAAAATGCTCGGCTGAGTCACGCGGCCCAATCCTTTCGCTGCATCCCATAGGCGTTGCTGGCATAGTTGCGTCCGCCCGACGACTTCAGGCTGGCATGGCTCGTGTCGTCATAGGAGGTCACCCAACCGATCTTGAGCTTGCCTTTCGTGGCCTCGCGCGCCTCGCTGGTGTAGGCGTCGGTATAGCTGAGCACTATGCGCAGATGTGCACCCGACACTTTTGGCCAGAGGACCCCGCCAGGGCGGCTCGTGGTAAGCGAACCGGCGTCGGTGTCGACCTCGAACCTGACGGCTTTGACCTCGACGCCATTGCTGAGCAGCGTGAGATCGACCCATTTGAGATAGCCGGCCTTGGCTAGCACCTCGATGTCATGCGCGTAATCGGCGGCGTTCGCCGCCGTCCAGGCGCCGGTGCTGTCGGCGATCATCACAAGATCAGCTTTCACGCGGCGGACGACATTTTCGATGTCGACGACCGTGTAGGTAGCGGTTGCGGTTCTGGTCTGGCTCATCTTAGTCTTCCGTCTTGAAGCGAGGACCGAAGATTTCCTTCCAGACCTCATTGTCATTTTCGGCAGATGCAAAATTGGCCGTTTCCCATGCAGCCTCAGCGGCCGAGACGATCTCCTTGCGCTCGGCCTCGGAGATACGGCTGGTCACATTGTTCAGGCTGTAGACCGGATCGAGGATCACCACGGGATCGGAGAAGATCGTGAACGGCGCCGTATTCTCGGGGGAGCTGATTTCATCCTTGAGACCGGATTGTGCAATGTAGAGAAGGAAGTTCCGGAACCGTTGCTCGATACTTCCCGAAATGCCCTGTGTCGCCAGGACATGGGCCATGATTAGTTCGATGGCGAAGGATTTGAGCGGCTTGATCTCCGCCTGATTGCGCCACTTCTTGGCCATGCGCACCAGCGTGCGGAAGTCGCCGTCCTGAGCCTTGCGGTCCCGGACGAATTTGATCTGGCACGGCGCGCAGGTCTGAATCTTCGAGCCGTCGTGGATATCGAACTGCCAGCCATAGCCAAGCCGGTTTCCGTCCTCGATCACCGGCACGATGTCGACGCTGAGCCCGGTTCCCACGAACGTGACCGTCGCGGCCTTGCGGTGGATCTCGAAATCCTCGACCGACTTGCTCGGATACTGTTTGATCAGCAGGTCATAGATCGTGTTGTTGAGGCTATCGAGGGTTTCTTTGTCCGCATCGCGGCCGGAAATGTAGAACACGACATCGACATCGACCGGATCGACGCTGGTCTTGCGCAGGATCGTATACTTCGCGAACGACCCAGCCTTCACCACTTTGGTGATCTTGATTTCGGTCTTGTCACGAACGCCCTTGCAAAGCTCAACGATTAGGCGATCCACCTGTTCGTGATATT
>CAZNAH010000069.1:6077-15338 GCA_964570735.1 uncultured Hyphomicrobiaceae bacterium
AGGCAGGCGCAGGACATTGCTGTCGTAGTACCGCAGTTCCGTATTACTCAACGCCATTGTCCCGACCTTTCTCGCTCGGCACCTGTCTATTACCCACCCAGGATCGGCGGGGTATTCCAGTGACGGGCTCCGCCCCTTCGGTTTACAAACCTCGGAACGATCGATAGCCAGCCTAACATGTGGGAGGCGATTTACGCCTTTTCAAGGGATTTCGGTTTACAAAAATGATCCCATATCGTAACATTGGAAACCGAAAATCGCAAGGAGGCCACCATGATCGGAAGCAAGCTCAAAGTAGCCCGGTCGGCGTCGGGCCTGTCGCTGCGCGCGCTTGCCGACGCTATGGGCGGCGTCGTCTCGGCCCAAGCCATTGGAAAATATGAGAGAGATGAGGATATGCCGAGTTCGCGCGTCTTAATGGCGCTAGCGGCCGCCCTCAGCGTCACGGAGGAATACCTCCTCAGTGAAGACGAGCTTGCCCTGGAAGGAGTCGATTTCCGGAAAAAGGCCGGTACGTCTGCGCGCGAGGAGGCGGCGCTGGAGGCGCGCGCGATTCACATGCTTGAGCGCTATCTGACGGTAGAGGACCTACTGCAAATGCGCAGCGTCGAGTGGGAGCAGCCACGCAGCGCTCCCCACCCGGTTGCAGACATGCGCGATGCGGAGGACGCGGCCCGTTCAGTGCGGGAGGATTGGGGGCTCGGTAACGACCCCATTCCACAGCTCGCCGAATTGCTAGAGGAGCGCGGTATCAAGATTCTGTCGCTCGACTTGGATGAGATCGACGGGCTCGCAGCCAAAGTGCGACGAAAGGATCGGGGCGCGGCGCGTGTCATTGTCATCAAGCGTAGCTCGTGGTCGGAGCGCAAACGCTTCAATCTGGCGCATGAACTCGGTCATATGGTGATCGCGCCTTCAGGCGGCGTTGATGAGGAAAAGGCGGCGCACCGGTTCGCCGGCGCTTTTCTGATGCCCGCGGATGCCATGCGCGCGGAGGTGGGTGTCAATCGCTCCTCAATCAGCATCGGAGAACTCGTCGCTTTGAAGAAGCGCTTCGGCGTGAGCATCCAGGCTCTGACGTATCGTTGCAAGGATCTCGGTATCATAAATCAGGCGGCCTTTGGTCGTCTGTTCAAGATATTTGCGGAGCGTGGATGGAGAACAGCACCCTTCGAGGAACCGGAAACGATGCAGCCGGAACTGGAGGAGCCGAAGCGTTTCGAGCGATTGTGCTATCGGGCACTTGCCGAGCGTGTCATCGGTGAGGCGCGCGCTGCCGAGTTGCTGGGCATCTCTGTCCGCGAGCTCGATGCGAGGCTAGATCAGGTGGCGGCTTAATCCGTGCCGGTCCTCGTCTCCGATACCTCGGTGCTGATTGATCTGGAGCGAGGCCGGCTTCTCGAAGAGATGTTTCGTCTGCCCTTCGAGTTCGCAGTTCCCGACCTGCTCTACGGAAGGGAGCTCAATGGCCCGCTCGGCGAACAACTAGTGGCGTTGGGACTTCGCGTCGAAGTCCTGACGCCAGCAGAGCTGTCTCGGGCGACAATTGTTCGACGCCAAAATGCGAGCCTCTCGACGCCCGATACGTTTGCCTTCGCTATTGCCGAATCCCGCAAATGGACGCTGCTTACCGGCGATAGGGGCCTTCGCGAGCTAGCTCTAGCCGAGCGAATCGAAATGCATGGCGTGCTTTGGCTCTTTGACCAGTTTGCAGACGGCAATCACGTTGCCTTTGACAGATTGCATGACGGGCTGAGCGCGATAATTGCACACCCGAGATGCCGACTGCCAGCTCAAGAAGTCAGGAGCAGACTAACCCGCTTTGCGCCGTGAACGGTCCCAACCGTTGAATCGATGTCAGCGGGTCGGCGTGCTGCAGTATCGGCGCGGGGAGCCGCCAACGCTGACCGCCTCCCTACCCCACCAGACGCACGTCAATCCTGCGCTATAGCCGTCGTGGTAATCCTCTTGCAATATTTGCAATACTTATCGCATCCACCTAAATCAGCTCTGTCGCGACCTTAAAAATCTCACCGAAAAAAGGCTCGTTGCGCTTCCGCCATTCGTTCCTAAGAATCTCTTCGCTAATCAGATCGTCATACTTCGCTGAACGGATGTTCTCTACGAAGCCGGATAGTTCCTGCGCCGTCAGTCCGCCCGCGCACGAAATTTGTCGCACAATCGCTCGGGCCTCATCTGCCGTCGTTTCCGGGAGCATTACGCCAAGATCATGCGGTTCGCTTTCTAGACCGGCGGCTTGCAAGGCAACGGCGAATGCATTTGTGACCGCGGTTCCACGCCACAAGAATAGATGCGTGTCTTTGCCGACGCCTAGGATCTTGACGAACTCTAGTTCAAATTCGCGATAGGCTGCTCGAGCTTCATAGAGCAATCGCATGCCTTCTTTTTCCAGATAGGGCGGATCATCTATTCCGCTTAATACGGCGCGCATTTCTGCAACGAATTCATCGCTGGTCGCTTCGGAAAAAGCAGATTCAAACTTCGGAAGGCGCGCCGATTTATGCGGCGTAACGTCAAGCACTTTGCCAGGATCATCGACTGAGACGACGCGCCATCTGCGTCCGGCGAATAAGATAAGGCTGCCGACACTAATAATATTGCTTAGCGGAAGAGCCCCGAGCACCTCCCCCTTGTGAACCAGACGCCACTCCTGATCCGTGGGAAAGATTGCATAGAAGGTACGGCTATCGACAATCTTTTCGCCTAGCTCGCCCAGCATGACGGTGCCGTCGGGCGCTTGCTCGATGAGTCTGACATCCGGATGGGCCATATGGCGCAACAGGCGCGCATAATCCTGAGTGGTGAATGATGACAAGGGGCCGGCGCCGCAGATCGCCCTATATAGCCTGTCGCCGCGTTCGCCGCCCCGTTCGGTTATGACCGAAAGCGTTTGGTGAAGAACGACAGTTGCGGTCGAACTATCGACAGCAGGCGGCTCAAGCTGGTCGCGAATGAGCAAACGAACCGCCGCTACCGCCCGCACAATCTCAAGCCGCAATTGGTCAATGGGATCATCTCCCTTGCGGACGAACCTCTCACTCGCGTAGATACGAAGTATCGATGGAGCCCCTTCCCGGCGACCGCTCCGGCCCAGGCGTTGCTTCAGGGAGCTGATCGATCTCGGCGCACCATATTGCGCTACGCTTTTTACCGATCCCAAGTCGATCCCAAGCTCCAGCGTTGACGTCGCCACTGCGGTCGTCGGCAAATCGCCTTTGCGAAGTCGCGCCTCCAGGTCTTCGCGAAGCCCTTTCGAAATGCTGCCATGGTGCGCAAAAAATTCGTTCGGCACTGCAGCGTCTTCCGATAGTTGACGCAGGCGATCAGCCAGCACCTCTACGTCAACGCGGCGTCCGCCGAAGACAAGATTGTTCTCGCCGCGAAGGCGCTCGAACATATGCTCCGCAATGCAGGCGATCGCCGAGTGCTTGTCTTCATCCAAATCCGTCTCGGCGGCAGACGAAGCCGGCGGCGGTTCTTCATAACCCCTGATCTGCAGATGCAGCTCGCGCTTTTCAGCGGATGATTCAAGGATGAAGACCTCTTCCGGATGCCGCCAATTCATCCATCGAGCGGCGGCCGATAAATCGCCGATGGTCGCTGACAGACCAATGCGACGTGGTCTCGATTGGTTTAGCTCGTTTATGCGCGTGAGCAGGCTCGACAAATGAAGCCCTCGCGGCCCCTGAAGAAATGCATGCAGTTCGTCGATAACGACAAACCGCAAGCTGCTAAAGAGTTTTCGAGCAGCTGCTGGTTTGCGAACGAACAGGGCTTCAATCGATTCCGGCGTAATGATTGCGACCCCGTGCGGCTCCTTGATTGTCCTTTGCTTGGCTCCCTGGGGCGCATCGCCATGCCAGCGAATGACGGGAATTTCCAGCCGCTCGCAAAGCAAGTCCAACCGTTGAAACTGGTCGTTGATCAGCGCCTTCAGAGGACTGACGCACAATACAGAAAGTCCGGGTGCGTCGTCGTTTTTAATGGCCGTCAGGATCGGTAGAAAGGCCGCTTCCGTCTTGCCCGCCGCCGTAGACGCGGAAATCAGCACATCGTTTTGCCCGTCAAGAATGGCGGGGATTGCGCGATCTTGAATGTCGCGAAGCGCCTGCCACTTCTTCTCCCAGATCCATCGCTGGATTTCCGGATGAAGCCGGTCGAATGCCTTAGAGGGTGATGGAGGTGAGCTCATCATCGCCGTCCGGTGCGGCGTCATCCGCGCCCTCGTCTTCCTCATCGGGAACGATTTCCGTAGCGCCAAGCAGCACGCGCCATTCTGTCTGCGGATTCTGCTCTAAAACCGCCAGCATATGGACAAAGGCCTTGATCGCATTTCTCGGCGTCCGGAAATACGCCTCCCCCACGCGCTCGTTGCAATGCGCCATGAAGGCCTCCAGCGCCTCATCCGGGACAAGATACGCCTCTTCATTCCCGCACGAATAGACGTGCCTGAGATTCCGAAGCAGCACAAAGAGTTCTTCGGGAGTCAGGCTTTGAAGCCGCATGATCGGTCCCGTCATGTCGACAAGCCCGTCTACGGCGAACGTATTCTCCGAGAGCCTTGATTGTAAGGCTTCATAACTGTAAAGACCGCGGCGGGGATCCATCAAAAATTCAGGCGTTCCGCCGAAGAGAAACCCGATCCCGCCGACGTTCCCCTGAAGAACATCGTTCAACATTCGGAGGATTTGCTCGTAGTTCTGCTTTCTCGCTTGCGCGCTTTGCAGTTTGTAAAGATTGACCATCTCGTCGAATACGATGAGTAGTCCGGCATATCCTGCAAGTCTCACGAACTCGGAGAGAAGCTTTAAACCGTCATAGATTGAGGCGTCATCAATGATGCTTCTGACGCCGACAGCCTGGCGCGCTTCCGTTTTCGTCGAAAACTCGCCCCGCAGCCACCTCAGAGCGCCGGTCTTCAGCACATCGTCGCCGGTCTCGCTGCCTCGCCAATAGGCCTTAACAACGGTTGCAAAATCATAGCCGCCAACAAGATCCTGCAACGCCGCCAGCCTTTCATCGATAACGGTTTCGATTGGCTTTTGTAGCGCTTCGCCCTGCCGCACACACTCGGTCACAAAGCGTTCGAGGATATTCTGCAGCGCCCCGCCGTCGGGATTTGTACGGGTCGAGAGGTTTTTGACGGCCTCGGCATAGAGCGTCCTCGCCTGCCCCCCCGTCGCATGCAGGCGCCTGTCCGGCGCAAGGTCCGCATGCGCAGTGACCAGCTTCTTTTCGAGCGCAATCAGACGCACCAAATTTGAAAAGAATGTCTTGCCAGCACCATATTCACCGATAATGAATCGCACAGAGGATCCATCGTCAGCAATCCGGTCTATATCGCGCATCAGCGCATTCAGCTCTGCGGCCCGCCCGACCTGAATATGCTGAAGCCCAATGCGCGGCACAACGCCGGCTGCCAACGCCTGGATAATCGTGTCTCGTTCCCGCGTGCGGATCTTTGGAGACTTCGCCATCATCTTTTCTCCAGAGTGCGAATTTCCTCAATGCAGTCGCTCGAAATGCAAATGTCCTCCCCTGCATCGAGAACGGGCTCACCAATAACGTCAAAGCCCCACTCATTGATGGTCTCGATTGCGCCATCCGGGAGCAATTGCAGCCGCCTTGCCTCGCTTTCAAAGGCAGGGCGCGGCTGCTCGCCATGCGCAAGCAGAAAACTCAACAATTCGCCATGCTGCTGATCCAACCCTTCGAATCGCAACGATATGCTGTCTGCAGCGCTCGAGGGCGGCTGAACGATTTCCTCGTCTTCACTCGCGAATATCTCGCTGAGAAGGCCCGCGACTTGCGCTGTTTCTTTGGTAATGCGCTCAATCTTCTGGCGATCGATTGACGCCGCTTTCTTGGCCGCCTTTTCGGGCAGAGGCCGCACGGGCGCGCCGGGCTCAGGCGTCGCAGGCCTGACCGCAATCGGCTCATCGGAACCGGCAGCGCCGCGATGCAGGGCGGCGTAGGCGTCTTCCGCCGGGAAACCGAGGGAACGGAAGAGTTGCTCGATATATTTCACTTCGACGGCCTCAACCCGGCCGTCTGCGAGCACCGCATCAATAGCCGATCTTGCGATCGCCTTTCTGGTGCTTTCGTCAGCGTTGGATAATTTTCGCAAAATTGGCTGGTGGCGCGGCGCATTGCGGCATAGCGCTTTTGCATAAGCGAAAAGGCGCTTGCGTTCATCGATGGAGAGACCGGGCACAGACAGGATTTCAGACTTGATATATTCGATCTCTTCCTGGGCTATCTCGCCATCCGCGCCCGCAGCAAGCGCGCAAATTTCTGTTATTGTCTTCGCAGCGCGGTAGGGTTCACCATCGGCGTCTATAACCCCGCCCTTCGTTTCAAACAGAACAACGATGTCGTCTGGGCCAGGCGGCATACTTCCCAGCCGCCGATCCGGCTCGAAGCCCAAACCCATTTTGTCGAGCACGGCTCCCAATGCGTTGAGCGTCGCCGCAGGAAACTTGTTGCCCGTTGGGACTTCCAGGCCAATCGCTTCCAGCAACGATTTTGCAGGCATCCACTCCGACTTCTTTTCTGATAGGCGCGCCGCAATCGCGGAGGCGATTTCCTTTAGCGGATTGGCGGACGGTGCATCCACAAGGTCTGCCGGAAGAAGCGCCGCGGCGTCGATCGTTCCTTTCGCTTCCGGTGAGCGCCCAATCAGACGGCTGTAAGAATCAAGTTCGCCGGTGCAGTAGCCCGCTCAGCTTGTTCACCGGCGCAGTCAGCGCTCCAATGTCCGGCAGATCATCGCCTTTCCCAGAAATTGATGCGTTAAACCGCCCACTCGCGGCTCGATAATCCAGCGACAGTTTCTTTTTCGGGGGCTTGACCCTTATGCCATTCTGAAACCGTTTGCGGAACCGAACACCCCAGAGCGCGCATAACTCATCAAAACATCGAAGGGCAGGCGTTCGAAGCTGAACGGCAGGCGAAGAGACCATCCAGAGCAGTGCGTCATCGGCATCGAGCGACTCGCCATCCAGTAGCTTTCGACCAATATAGGCCCGTACTTCATACGGCATTTCGAAAAGTGAACCGCATGGCGGTTCTAATCGAGGTCTCTGGTCAATCTTTGCCGTCAGAAACCGAGCCGCATCAAGCAAGCGCTCGGCATAGCTGCGGAAAGAATTATTCTGGCCATAAACAGCGAGAAGACGTTTAACTTCAGCGAGGATTTCTTCGAACTCCGCCTCTGCCTGTTCGAAAAACAGGCGGTATTCGAGGCCGTAGAAATACAGAAATACGTAGCCGATGCCGATTTCACGATCATCACGCTCGCTCGCCAGCCACTCGAGATACGTCCGCCTCGCCCGCGGCTCAATCTCCGAGTAAGACGGCCAATACGGCATGGAGTCGCCGCCGGGATCGCGTGCGGCAGCGGTAGCAGGCAGGGACGGGTTGATTAGCGCATTCTGGGGCCGGTCTGAATCTCCTGGGCGATTGCGTTCACCCACATAGATCATTCCCCGGTCAATTCTGACCCCTTGAACGATGACGGTTTCGCCGTTTGGAATCCACTCCATGAGACGAGCTTTGGAGGCAGGCTTCTGAGGCAGCGTTTGTAATAGAGGCTTGGACGAGCTGACCGCCTGAGGCGGCGCGGCGCTTGTTAGGCTTTGTGAGGCTGCCGGTTTCTTTCGGCCACTGAAGAATAAGAACAGGGCCACGCCGACAATGATTAATAGCCACCACATTGAAAGTCTCCCCCCGAATCCCAACACCACTACGTTTGATACGGGTCGTCGAAAAATTGCCTATCAAGACGCGTAATGGCGAAGATTTCGCCTTTATTTTGTTCGATCAAGATAATGGAATTCATACGATCCGCCACACTTCCTTGCTCGCCTCATCCCGAATAAGGTCGATGCGTTCGCCATCAAAGTGATAGGCGAGCGCCCGCCCCAAGATCGGGATTGAGACGACATCCGGCCAGAAGGCAGCGACGCACTGCCCTTCCGGGTCGCGCACGCTCGGATAGACGATGCCATTCGACCCCTCGGCGCGGAGCTCGCGCGCCAAGGCCTGTGAGGCGGCATAGCTGTCCGCCGCGAGGCACGATTCGAATTCCCCGCCTCCCCTGATGTCATGGACGCGGGCGTCGATCGAGCCGACGAGCTCGCGGAACTGGCTGAACCAGCCCGGACGCTCACTGGTGTCCGAATAAATCCGCGCGCGATGATAGGTCGTCTCGGCGACGGCGGTCTCGAACCGGTTCGCGGCGTAATAGGCGCCGAAGCTCCCGTCATGAAACCGCCCCTGGAACCGCGGGCTGATATGGACGAAAGGCGCCATCACATAGCTCGAGCCGGCGCCGCCGACGCGGCGTTCGGGCGGCACCAGTTCCAGCCGCCCGATGCTCGCCGCAACGCGCGCGTTTGATTTCGATTCGCCTGAGGCGATCGCATCCCATTTCGCGGGATCGGCGATGTCTTCGAAGAGATCGATCGGCGGATGACGCGTTGAAATGATCCGGTGCGTCTTGCGCCAGCGAAGGCGCGTTATCGGCGGCGCCATCAGCCGCGGGCCGCATCGAGATAGAAGCGGACGTCAAAGAGATCCATGATCTGGCCCTGCAGCATGATCTCCAGGGCCGAGCGGCCGCCGAAGGCCTTGTTGGGTTTTTTGACCCAGGCGTAGACGCGCTCATTCTCGGTGAAGAGAATGCGCAAGGCCTTGTGAATGCCCATGAGGATCGAAAGCCGCGTCTTCTGGTCGACATTGAGGCGGCCGATCTCGCCGCGCTTCCAGCGATTATAGGTCGCCGTCGAGATGCCGCCCAAAAGCGTGCAGGCCTCCGCGTCAGTGAGGCCCCAGAGCCGGAAGAGATTGACCGCGGCCTCCGCCATGGCGAGGCCTTCCGCGTCGGTGATCCCGTAATCGCCAGTCGCCAACGGAAAGGGCGCCGGCGATTCCTTGGGCGGCAAACGGTCTACGGCTTCGAGTTTCATCAGGGTCATCCTTTGGCCTCCATATAGGGCGTTTACATGCATTTGGCAAGATTTCTGATAATACGATCAATTGATCATTCCACCGGATTCCGCCGTTTCCGTTCCTAAAGCGCCGGCCCGCCGCGGGTCCGGCCGAACTCCCAGGTGATCCCGCCCCGCTTGATGACCCCGGAAACCTCGAGCCCGCGCCGCGCCTCCAGCGCCTCCCGCCAGGGGACGAGCGAGAATTCCTTGGACCGCTCGACCACGGCGAAGCGTCCTGCCGGCAGAT
>CAZNAH010000070.1:0-859 GCA_964570735.1 uncultured Hyphomicrobiaceae bacterium
GACCGTGCGCGCGATGGCAAGGCCGAGCCCCGCGCCGCCGGTCTTGCGGTTGCGCGACCGCTCCAGCCGCACGAACGGTTCCAGAACCGCGTCGCGCTGCGCCTCGGGAATGCCGGGGCCGCGGTCGTCCACCCGCACCGTGATGAGCGCGGGGCCGGACTGGAGCGAGACGTTCGCCTCGCCTCCATATTTCACGGCGTTGTCGAGAATGTTCGCGAACAGCCGCCGCAGGGCAAGCGCGCGGCCGAGCACGCTCGCCTCTGTCGCTTCCGACGGAGGCGTAAAACGGACAGTATGGCCCGCCGCTTGAAGCTCGCGCACCTCGTCGGCGAGCAACTCGGGGATATCAACGAGTTCGGTAGGCGCGTCCGACTGTCCGTTGATCTCAACGGCCATCAGCGAGTCGTCGAGAAGCTGCATCATGTCCTCGATGTCGCGGATGGCGCGTGCGCGCTCCCCCTCGTCCGCGATGAGCTCGGCGCGCAGACGCAGCCGGGTGGCGTAAGTACGCAGATCGTGCGAGATGCCGCCGATGAGGGCGAGGCGGCTCTTCATGAGGAACGCGAGCCGCTCGCGCATCCGGTTGAACGCCGCGACGAGAGCGCGGATTTCCGGAGCGCCCCGCCGGCGGTCGGGCAGGGGGTCGCCCCCGTCGTTCAGGTCGAAGCGGTCCACGGCCTTGACAAGCTCGCGCAAGGGCTTCGCCTCGGCCCGCACGGTGAGGAAGACGAGGATCGCGATCAGCAGGCCGACCATGCCCGCCCAGCAGCCCGGAGGCGACCAGGCCGGCCCGATCACCGAGCTTCCGGACGAGAATGTAGCCCACGAACCCGATCGAGGAGATCACCACCACGATCTT
>CAZNAH010000070.1:869-12200 GCA_964570735.1 uncultured Hyphomicrobiaceae bacterium
GCCGGATAGATCATGACGAGCAGGCCATACCGATTCGGCGATCCTTCCTGGGGTTGCAGGAGCACGGTGACATCGCGCTCTCCGATCACGGCCAGATAGCGGCGCAGCGTGCGCTCGACGAAGGGCGACGGCTGCCAGGTCTCGGGCTGGAACTCCGGCTGCGCGCTTTCGAGCCTCACGCTCAGCTCCGCGCTGTTGGCCGCGCGCAGAATGAGATCGCGCTGGCCGGGCGGCGCGCTCTCGAACAGCTCGACGAGCGCGGCAACCTGATCCGGCAGAGGCAGGCTGAAGGTGCGGTCCGTCGCGCGGCTGCGCTGCGAAAAGTAGAACATCACGGCGAGGAGTTGCAGCGCGACGAGGCTCGCCACGAAGATGATCATCAGCCGCGTCGTGAAGCCGAAGCGCATCATGGCAGGATCGGCGTGACGGCGGGCACGAACAGATAGCCATTGTTGCGGACGGTCGTGATGATCCCGGCGTCGGGCGCGGCACCCTCCAGCTTCTTGCGAAGCCGGGAGATCGACATGTCGATGGTGCGGTCGAAGGGGTCCGCCATGCGGCCGCGCGTCCAGTCGAGAAGCTGGTCTCGGGAGAGGACGCGGCGGGGCCGCAGGATGAAGCAGGCGAGCAGGTCGAACTCCGCGCTCGTCAGCGGCACGGCCGAGCCCGCGGCATCGGTCAGCGTGCGCGCGTCGAGGTCGATCACGAACTCCGCGAAGGCATAGCGCCGGCTCTGCACGCCGCTTCCCGCGCCCGCTGATCGGCGCAGGATCGCCCTCACGCGGGCGAGCAGTTCGCGGGGATGGAACGGCTTCCCGAGATAGTCGTCCGCGCCCATCTCCAGGCCGATCACGCGGTCGATGTCGTCGGATTTTGCGGTCAGCATGAGAATGGGGATCTGGCTGTTCGCGCGCAGGCGGCGGCAGATCGACAGGCCGTCCTCGCCCGGAAGCATCAGGTCGAGGATGATGAGGTCCGGCTGGCCCTTGGCGAGCGCGCCTGTCATGGCATCGCCGTTCGGAACCGCCTTCACCGTGAAGCCCTCGCGCGCGAGCAGATCGCCAACAAGGCGGCTGATCTCCTCGTCATCCTCGACGATCAGGATCGTCCCGGCGTTGCTCATCTGCATCATGGCGCGATGATATCCGCGATCCGCGACGGCACAAGAGCCGCAGCGGCGCCGTTACGAAACGTTACGCGCGGAGGCAAATCGCCAAGAAACGTTTCCGCCCGCTGATACGGCGGTGACGCGCGGCGGCGACTATCGATCCCGTTGAGGCACTTGATCCAACGGAGATCACCGATGAAGACGCTTATCGCACTCACAGGCGCCGTTCTGCTTGCCGCCACCGCCACGGCTTCCGCGCAAGGCTTTAGCCGGGAAAGCACCGTCACCGGTCCGGCCGGCAACACCATCCATCGTCAGGGCACCGTAACGCCCGACGGACAGGGCGGCTGGACCCGCCAGGGTTCGGTCACGGGGCCTGCCGGCAACACCGCGACTTATGAGGGAAGCGGTTCCTGCTCCGGCGGCAAATGCGAATGGGAAAGCTCACGGACAACGCGCGGCGGCGGGACATTCAGCCGCTCGGGCAGCTTCAAGCGCAACTAGCTGGGATCACGGCAGCGACATTAAATTCAGGGAGATATCGATGAAGAAGATCATGCTGGCGGTGAGCGCCGCTGTACTTCTGAGCGCGGGGTCTGCCGCCGCGCAAGTATGGGAGCGCCAGTGGCAGGGACCGTATGGCGGCCAGGGCAGCTTCGAGCGCCATTGCGACGGGGGTTCTTGCTCCACGACGCGCTCATACACCGGCCCGGGCGGCAACACCTGGACGCAGCAGGGTTATGCAGAGCGCGACGGCCAGGGCGGCTGGAATTATGGCGGCACGGTCCATGGCCCGCGCGGCACGACCACTTATGGCGGCTCTGGCCGCTGCTCCGGAGGGGAATGCACCTATTCCGGCGGCGGCACCGGCCCGCGCGGCGGCACCTGGAGCCGCTCCGGTTCGTTCCGCCGCTGAGCCAACGCCGGCACTGTACGGATGCCGCGACCCCATCCTCGCGGCATCCCCTTCATTCCGTTTGCCCTCGCCTGCCTTCGACTTTTCCCCACCCCCGGTCCTGCGCACGCCATGTGTCTGTGGCACGAGGTTTCCACGCCTCAAAAACGCCCTAAATAATTATGAACGCTGCAAACATTCTCAGGGGGTGCGACCTCGGATAAAAACGGCGGGTCCCTCGATTCGTATCCAGGGCATCAATGTCCCATCTCGTATGCGGTCGTTGGGTGGACGAGGGATGATGGCTGATGGACCGTCGGACTTGGCTGAAATGGGCGGGCGGGCTCGCTGCGGCGGCTATGATGCCTGCCACGGGGCAAAGCCAGGATACCGCGCAGCAGGCGGGCTTCTCCAAGGAATGGCTTGACGCCTTCGCAAAGTCCCTCGCGGAGAAACGCTACAGCGCGCCAGAACCCCGCGTGGATTCCGCCCTCACGGACATCTCCTACGACCAATATCGCGACATCCGCTTCAAGCCGGACAGGGCCTTCTGGCGCAACGAGAACCTGCCCTTCCGGATCGAGCTGTTCCATACCGGAGGGCGCTTCTATGCCTACCCGGTCGAGATTTTTCTCGTCGAGAGCGGACGCGCCTCAGTTATCGATTATTCGGCCGATCTCTTCACCTTCGGGCCGCTGGTTCAGGCCCCGAGCCCCGGATCGAATTCCGGCTTTGCGGGCTTCCGCGTGCTGGCGCCCCTGAACCGGCCAAGCATCTTCGACGAGTTTCTCGTGTTCCTAGGCGCGAGCTATTTCCGCGCGCTCGCGGCGGGTCAGGTCTACGGGCTTTCCGCGCGGGGACTGGCCATCAATACGGGCCAGAACCGGGGCGAGGAGTTTCCGCTGTTCCGCAGCTTCTGGATCGAGCGCCCGATGCCGGGCGATCAGCGCCTCACCATCCACGCCCTGCTCGATACGATCAGCACCACGGGGCGCTACACCTTCATCGTTACGCCGGGACGCGACACCATGATGGACGTGGAGGCCGTACTCTTCCCGCGCAACGCCATGACCTATGTGGGCATCGCGCCCCTGACGAGCATGTTCTTCTTCGGTCCGAACCAGCAGCCCGAGCGCAAGGATTTCCGCCCCCGCGTGCACGACTCGCAGGGCCTGAGCCTCTGGACCGGAGCCGGCGAATGGATCTGGCGGCCTTTGATCAATCCGGAGCGGCTGCAATTTTCCGTATTCCTCGACCGCAATCCAAAGGGCTTCGGGCTGTTGCAGAATACGCGCGAGTTCTCGGAATTCCAGGATCTGGAAGCGCTCTATGAACGGCGGCCGTCCCTGTGGGTTGAGCCGCTGGGAGAATGGGGCGAAGGCTCGGTCGATCTCATCGAACTGCCCGCCAAGCAGGAGTTCCACGACAACATCGTCGCGTTCTGGCGGCCCCGCGAAGGTGTCGCTTCGGGAGGCGAGCACCGCTTCCGCTACCGGCTGCACTGGTGCTGGACGCCTCCGGTGAAGAGCAACAGCGCGACCGTGTCGCAGACGCGAGTGGGGCAGACCGGAGGCGAGGCGCAGCTTTTCGTCGTGGACTTCGCGAACACGGATGGCTGCGAGGGATGCAACGGCGAGCCGCTGGCCTTCAATCTCACTGCGTCGGCGGGGGACATCCGAAACGCCGTGCTCGTGGCGAACCCCATCGTCGGCGGGCATCGGCTTACGTTCGAGTATACGCCCTCGGGCAGCACTGTGGCCGATCTGCGCTGCGTTCTGACCGCGAAGGGCAATGCGGCGTCGGAGACGTGGGTCTATCGCTGGGCGCCGTAATTTCTGCGCTATTTTCAGCGCACAAGGTCTCAGCTTTCATTCATCTTTATTAATTTATCGTTCGCAGCCGGGTCAAACTCCCCTGTTTTGAAAAGGTAACGCGGTGGATCGCCGGACCGTTCTGAAAACTGCTGCCGGATTTTGCGCGGCAGTCGCACTTGCTCGCGGCGCGGGCTTCGCCATGGCCAATCCCGGTCCGGGTACACCGGGCAATCTGGGCGGCTTGAAGCTTCTCTCCCCGGAGAGCAAGCCGTTCTCGCAAGACTGGCTTCTCACGCTTGCCGAGACGATGTCGAAAAGCCCCCACCAGCCGCGAAAAGCAAACCTGCCCGAAGCGCTGGCCAACCTGGATTACGACCAGTACCGGCTCATCGGCTTCAATAGAAACCGCGCGGCCTGGCTGGACGAAGGGCTTCCGTTCAACCTGCAATTCTTCCACGCCGGCTATCTCTACCGCGATCCCGTCCACATCTTCGTGGTGGAGAACGGCGAAGCGCGCGAGATCGGCTATTCCCCCGATCTCTTTAACTGGGACCCCAAGCTCAAGCTTCCCGCCGCGGACAAAAACATAGGTTTCGCGGGCTTCCGCCTGCACGCGCCGGTTCACCGCGCGGACAGGATGGACGAATTCACCGTATTTCAGGGCGCGAGCTATTTCCGCGCGCTTGCGGCAGGC
Organism: uncultured Hyphomicrobiaceae bacterium; assembly: GCA_964570735.1. GTDB lineage: Bacteria > Pseudomonadota > Alphaproteobacteria > Rhizobiales > Rhodomicrobiaceae > CAZNAH01. The sequence continues at coordinate 5,381 of CAZNAH010000070.1, forward strand.
CAGGAGTATGGGCTTTCGGCGCGCGGGTTCGCCATCAATACCGGCCAGCCGGGCGGCGAGGAGTTCCCCATCTTCCGCGATTTCTGGATCGAGAAGCCCCGGCCGGGCGACGACCGCATCACGGTCCATGCCCTGCTCGACAGCCCGAGCATCAGCGGCGCCTACACCTTTGTCGTCTCGAACCAGACGACGACGGTGATGGATGTCACGGCGACCGTCTACCCGCGCAAACAGATCGCTTATGCGGGCATCGCGCCTTTGACGAGCATGTTCCGCAATGGCCCCTGGGACATGACCGACTATGGCGATTATCGCCCGCGCGTCTACGACTCCGAAGCCCTCGCCATCCTGAACGGGGCGGGAGATCGCATCTGGCGGCCGCTCATCAATCCGGAGACGCTCCAGTTCTCCGTGTTCAACGACGATAACCCGAAAGGCTTCGGGCTGATCCTTCGCAACCGCAACTTCCGTGATTTCCAGGATTTGCAGGTGCGTTACGATCTGCGGCCGAGCCTGTGGATCGAGCCGATGGGCGATTGGGGGCCCGGGTCGGTCGATCTCATCGAGCTTCCCAGCCCCACGGAATACAACGACAATATCGTCGCGTTCTGGCATCCCAAGGCTCCGCTCGAACCCGGCCAGTCCTATACCTACAAATACAAGATGCACTGGTGCTGGGACCCGCCGATCCGCAGCAATGTCGCCGTCGTGACCTACACGAAGGTGGCGAAAGCCTCCAAGCCCGGCTGGCACGCCTGCCACCTGGATATCCAGGCTCCGCTCGGGTTCCAGTTCTGCGAGGATTTCAACCGCCTTTGCCCCACGAAACGCAACAATCTCCAGGTTACGGCGAGCGAGGGCAAAATTGGGGATATCTACTTCGAACAAAACCCCGTGCTCGGCGGTTATCGTCTCAGTTTTGATTTCTGGACGGACGGTATCAAACAGACGGACTTGCGTTGCGTCGTCCTGTCGCAGGATCGGCCCATTTCGGAAATATGGACCTATCGCTGGACAGCGTGAGGGAGACGAATGCACGACACATATCCCCTGTCCGAAGCGCCTCCGCTGCCGCAGTCCCGCGCGCAGTCCGCGTTCGTGCCCCAGCGCCTGGACTGGTTCGACCGCTCGACGCGGCGCAAGCCGAAGAGGGACCTGCACGCGCCCTGGCGCAGGGCGCTGGTCTTCGGCGGGGCTGTCGCGATTACAGCCTATCTTACGCGCGAGCTGTATTATGTGCTGAGCGTCGGCGGGTTCGCCGAGCTTGAAATCGCGCTCATCGTCCTGTTCGTCGTCAACATCTCATGGCTCGCCCTGTCGTTTACGACCGCACTGGCCGGGTTCGCGGTCATCGCGCTTGGTATGCGCCGGTCGGTCGTGGATCTGCGCCGCTACGATGCGCGCGCCGCGCTGAAGGGTAAGACGGCCATCCTCGTCTGCACCTACAATGAAGAGCCGGAGCGCATTTTCGGAACGGCGCTGGCCACCGTGAGGTCGGTCGCCGACCTCGGCCATCGCGAGCATTTCGACCTGTTCATCCTGAGCGACACGACCGATCCGGACATCTGGGTGCACGAGGAAGCCGCCTTCCAGGCCGTGCGCGACAAGACAGCGGACGGGCCTCGCATCTTCTACCGCCGCCGCAGCAGCAACACGGGCAAGAAGGCGGGCAATGTCGCGGACTGGTGCCGCCGCTGGGGCGCGAGCTACGATTACATGCTGGTTTTCGACGCTGACAGCCTCATGAGCGGCGAATGCATCGCAAGGCTCGCGGCCATTCTCGACGACAACGACGATCTCGGCCTCGTCCAGACCGTGCCGGTTCCCATCGGGCGCAGCACGCTATTCGCGCGCCTCCAGCAGTTCGCGGGGCGTCTCTACGGGCCGATGCTGGCGGCCGGCCTGTCGTTCTGGCATCGCGGGGTCGGCAATTTCTGGGGCCACAACGCCATCATCCGCACGCGCGCCTTCATGGAGCATGCGGGCCTGCCGCACCTTTCCGGAAAACCGCCCTTCGGCGGGCCGATCCTCAGCCATGACTTCGTCGAGGCGGCCCTTCTCAACCGCGCAGGCTGGCGCGTCTGCATGGTGCCGGACCTCGAAGGCTCCTACGAGGAAATTCCGCCGAGCCTGATCGACTTCGCCATGCGGGACCGGCGCTGGGCGCAGGGCAATCTCCAGCACGCCCGCATCCTGTTCGCGAGCGGTCTCCACTGGGTCAGCCGCGTGCATATGATGATGGGCATCATGGCCTATCTCTCGGCGCTGGTGTGGCTGCTGTTCCTCGTCATCGCGCTCTCGCTGACGCTTCAGTCGATCTACACGATCCCGCAATATTTCGGCGATGAGTTCGCGCTGTTCCCGTCGTGGCCGATGCAGGACAGTGAACGCGCGCTAAGCCTGCTCATCCTTACATTGCTGCTTCTGCTAACGCCGAAAGTTCTGTCCCTCCTGCTCGCGCTGCTCAACGGACGCGAACGGCGCGGCTTCGGCGGCCCTTTCGCGCTGAGCGCCGGCGTGCTCGTCGAGACCGTGTTCTCGTCGCTTTACGCGCACATCATGATGCTGCTGCAATCATCGGCAGTGCTCGATATCTTCCGCGGCCAGGACAGCGGGTGGAAACCGCAGCGGCGCGACGACGGTTCGCTCCCTTTCTGGGACATCCTGCAATATCACGCGACGCATATGTTTCTCGGCGCGGTGCTCGCGGCCGTAACGCTTTATTCTTCCGTCATCCTGTTTCTGTGGATGCTGCCGGCTGTGCTCGGCCTCTGCCTGTCCGGCCCGTTGTCCGCCTGGTCCGCCCGCCGGTCCGTCGGCGAGGGGTTCAAGAGCGCGGGCCTGCTGACGACACCGGAAGAGCGCAACCCTCCGCTCATCGCGCTGCAAGCCCGCGCCTGCCAGGAGACGCTCGCGGAGGCCGCCCTCCAGCGCGAGGCCATCACCCATCTTGCGCGCGACCCGAAGCTGCGCCGTCTCCATCGCGAACTGGTGCAGATGCAGCCGATCACGCTTGAATCGCGCATCTCGCCCAATCTGGCCATCGGCCGCGCCAAGCTCGAAGTCTCCGCGAGCCTCGCCGAACTGCTGACCCTGCTGAAACCCGGCGAGAAGGCCGCGCTTCTGTCCGATCCGGAGAGCCTTGCCCGGCTGGAGGCGCTCATTCCGGCCGAGGTGCCCCAGCCTTCGCCCGAAAGCCGTCTTACGGACCCGCAACCCTGAAACTCAAGAAGAAGACAGCGGAAGGAACCGCCATGGATAGTCTGATCAGAACCGTTTTGGGCGCGATCCTCATCCTCGCACTCTCGGTGGATGTCCGCAGCGTTTCGGCGCAGGGCGGCAGCGAGGACGAAAGGATGCGCGTGGCCCAGGCCAATCAGGGCGAGGCGCAGCAGGAAGAGGAGCAGCGCGAGAAAAAGCGCGAAGAGCGCCGCGAAGAACGTCGCGAGGAGCGACGGGAAGAACGTCAGCAGGAGCGCGGCGAGCGTCGCGAGAACCGTGAGGAGCGGCGCGAGGAAAGACGCGAGACCCGCGAGGAGCGGCAGGAACGCCAGCCCGACGACCGCGAGCAGCGCCGTCAGGAGCGCGAGGCCCAACGCGAGCAGGAACAGCGACAGCGCGCCGAGGAGCGCGAGCAGCAGCGCCGCGCCCAGCAGGAGCAGGAAAAAGCGCGCGAGCGGGCCGAGCAGCAACAGCGTAAGGCTGAGCAGGAACGCAAGCGCGAAGAAGCCGAGCAGCGCCAGCGCGCCGAAGACCGCGAGCAACAGCAACGTCAGCGCCAGCAGCAACAGCAGCAAGCTGAACAAGAACGCGAACGCCAGCAGGCCGAGCAGGAGAAGCAGCGCCGCGCCCAGCAGGAGCAGGAGCGCGCTCAGAACGAGCGCGAGCAGGCCGAGCGCGAGCGTCGCCAGCAGGACCGCGAGGAACGGCGTGATGCAAGGCCGGACCAGCGCGAAGAACGCCGCGAGGAGGGCAAGGACGATCCTCGTGAAGCGCTGGAGGAGCAGCGCCAGAAACAGCGCGAAGCCCGCGAAGAAGACCGCCGGGAGCGCCGCGAGGAGCGCGAGAAGGTTCGCGAGGAACGCCTCAAGGAACGGCTCGAACGTCGCGAAAAGCGCGAAGCGGAACGCCGCGAATTCGAAGAGCGCGACCGCCGCCGCCGCGAACTCGAACGCACCATCGCACGCGAGCGGGAGGAGGCGCGCGGCGAGCGACGCCGAGAACGCGTGGAGGATCGTCTGCGCCGTCAGGACGAGCGCCTGCGTGAACTGCGCGAACGCCGCCGCGAGCGCCGCGAGGCGGGCCGCGTCATCATCGAGGAGCCGGGCAACCGCTTCATCTATCGCGAGAACGGCCGCGATTTCATCCGGAGCGACGAGACCGAGCGTCTGCGCCGCCGCAGCCGGGACTTCCGCGAGGAACGCCGCCCCAACGGCGACCGGGTCATCACGATCATACGGCCGAACGGCGTCCGCATTGTCACGGTCAAGGACCGCTACGGGCGGCCGCTGCGCCGCGTGCCGAACGGCCGCCGCATCGTTCTGTTCGAGAACCGGCGCCGGGACCGTGACCGGGACTTCTTCTATCGCGACTTCTTCATCGACATCGCGCCGCCGCGCATCACGATTCCCCGCGAGCGGTACATCGTCGAGTCCTATGACGCGAACGAGGACGAGATTTACGAGGCCCTGTCCGCGCCCCCTGTCGAGCGGCTCGATCGCGGCTATACGCTCGACGAGGTCTTGACGAACGTCTATCTCCGCGACCGCATGCGCCGGGTTGATCTCGACACGATCACCTTCGATTTCGGGTCGTGGGAAGTCGGCCCCGCCCAGGTGCGCAGGCTTGAAATCCTGGCGTCCGCGATGAAGGACATCATCCGCGACGACCCCGAGACGGTGTTCCTGCTGGAAGGCCACACCGATGCCGTCGGGTCGGAAATCGACAACCTCACCCTGTCCGACCGGCGCGCCGAATCCGTCGCCACCATCCTGACGGAGGAATTCAACGTGCCCGCTGAAAACCTCGTGACGCAAGGATATGGCGAGCAACATCTCAAAATTCAGACCGAGGAGCCGGAACGGCTGAACAGGCGCGTGACTGTCCGCAATATCGGCCCGCTCCTGTCGTCCAGCCGCGAGGGCGGCGAGGACAGCGGCGCCTATGACGAAGAAGACGATCGCGGCTACGCCGGACGCGAGCGGCGCTGAACCAGAGCGGGCCGCGGCTCACCCCGCTGACCCGCCGACCCACGACGAACCATGGCAGACATCCTCTATGCGATCTGGACGGTACTGAGCTTCCTGCTCGGCATCGTCTGGTCTGTCGTATGGTTCGTGCTGAGCGACCTGCTCTCGACGGTGCTGTGGCTGCTGATCCTCGTCTGGATGGCGTTCGCCGTCCGCTATCGCAGCTTCACCGTGGGCTCCATGGCGCTGCTGCGTTACGGCCGCTGGGGCGTCGCCATGCTGTGGCGCTGGCTGCGCGGCCTGCCCGCCGGCGCCGCGCCCGCCGAAGTCCGCGAGAAGCTCGTCATCGAGCGGCGAAACCGCATCCCGATCGGCTATGTTTCGCTCTCCGCGCAAATGAACATGATCGTCGTCATGTTCTTCGTGCTCGTTCTTGCGCTGTCCTGACGCTTTCCTGCTTGGCAGGACACCGGCCCGGCGCTATCCCGTGCGCATGGCAAAAGCAGCACTCAAACGAAAACCGCCGCTCTCCGAACGCCTTTTCGCCGTGGGGCAGGAAGCCTTCGTCGCGCGCAACTTCGCCGCCGCGGTCGCATGCTTCGAAAAAGCCCTCGAAACGGAGCCGCGCAACGCCGTCCTCCACTTCAATCTGGCGAGCGCCGAGGAGATGCGCGGCGAGACGGCGCGGGCGCTCGTCTGCCTGACGCGGGCGCTGCGTCACAAGCCGTCGTGGATCGAGCCTGCGCGGCGGCTCTCGGCGCTACTTCAGCGCGGCGCACCCGCAGAGCCTGCCGCGCTCGACGCCATCGGCCTGCTCGCGGCTTTCTCCTTCGACACGGTCGATCACCAGCTTCTGGGCAAAGCCGCGTTCGCCCACCTGAAGGCCGCGACGCCTCTCGGCGATGCCGCTCGCGCCGCAAGGCAAGGCTCCGGGCTCGATGCGGCGCGCAACCTCCTGGTCAAGCGGACCGATAAAGTCCTGACCCTGCCGCTGATGCTGACCGCCCTCGCGAAGTCGGCGGTGCAGGACCCCGACCTGGAGGACCTTCTGGCGGCATTGCGGCGCGTCATCGTCGCGGAGCTTCCGCCGGAGCGTTTCGCCGACAAGGATCTCGTGAGTTTCGCTTGCGCGCTGCTCCAGCAGGTCTGGAAGACGGAGCACGTCCGCGCCGCAGACAAAACGGAAACTGCCGCGCTGGCGGCGCGGCCCCTCGATTGGCAGCGCGTCGCGGCGGGCGAGCCGGACGCGGGGATCACGCTTCTTCTGAATGCCCTCGCACGGCCATGGGACGCCATCGCGAATGGCCGCATCAGCACCCTGCACTGCGCAGCGATCCGGCCGAAGATCGTCGGTCAGACCTTCGCGGGCCGGGTGCAGGACGATGAGGCCATCCACGCGCTCGCGCCAGCGATTCCGTCGATCACGCCGCTGCGGGGCGAGGTGTCCCGCCGGGTCGCGCAACAGTATGAGGCAAACCCCTATCCGCGCTGGTCGAGCCTGCACATTGCGGAAGACGGAGCCGCGCGCCGCATGCTTCAGCGCTATTTTGCAGCCGGCGAGCTTGACTTCATGGCGCGGCCTTTCCGCATCCTCGTCGCGGGCGCGGGCACCGGCCAGCACGCGACGGCTT
>CAZNAH010000070.1:12283-15189 GCA_964570735.1 uncultured Hyphomicrobiaceae bacterium
AGCGCATGGCATCGCGCCTGAAAATTCACAACATCGCATTCGCGCAGGCGGATATCGGCGCGCTCGATGACTTGGCGGACCGCTTCGAGATCATCGAAGCGGTGGGCGTGCTGCACCACATGGACGATCCCTTCGAGGGATGGCGCACCCTCCTGCGCCGCTTGAAGCCCGGCGGGCTGATGTGGATCGGGCTTTACAGCGCCACCGCGCGCGCGGGCATCTCGCGCATCCGGCAGCGCAAGGACTTCCCCGGCGCGGGATGCAGCGACGACGAGGCCCGCGCGTTTCGCGACCGCCTCCTCGCGGATGCCCGGAGGGGCGATGCCGATTGCGCCGCGCTGCTGCGTTCGCGCGACTTCTACGCGCTGAGCGACGTCCGCGACCTCATTCTGCACGAGCACGAAATCTCGCTCGGCCTGCCCGAAATCTCCACTTTTCTTGAAAACGAGCGCTTGCGTTTTCGCGGATTCATGGTGCCCGCAGCCATGGAAGCGGCGTTCCTGTCCAGATTTCCCGGCGTGGAATGGCCGGGCACGCTCGACCAGTGGCACGCCTTCGAGCAGGCGTTTCCGTCCACCTTCAACGGGATGTACAAATTCTGGTGCGGCCCCGCGCCTCAGCGCGAGGAATAGGCCCGCCCGAACCGGCGCGCGAGGTCGCGCTCCTCATAGCGCATGCCGATCAGCATGTAAGCGGTCAGCCCCGACGCCAGCAGCAGGTGCCCCAGCGTCATCACCGGCGTCGCCCACACGCCGAGCGCGAGGCCCACATACATCGGGTGCCTCAGCCAGCCATATAAGCCGCGCGATTTGAGACGGGGCACACACTGCGCCTCGCCGCGCGCCCAGGCCAGCGCCTGCGGCACACCGTGCAGTTCGAGCAGCCCGAACGAAAGCGCGCTCGTCAGCAGGATGAACCATCCCAGTCCGAACAGCGTCCAAAGGATGAAGGCGCCGTCTTCGACCGTCCACACAGGGATAGAAATCGGCTGCCAGAGCAGCACGATGGCGAACGCCGCGGCATTGGCGGCGTGCACATAGGTCGCGCGATCCAGGGCCGGTGGAATGTGACGCGCAAGCCACCGCTTCGCCCACTCGCGCGCCATGAGCGAGTGCTGCAAGCCGAACAGCGCGATCAGCGCAAGGTTGACGGGCGCGGCCCAGAGGCCCGGCTCCGCGTCGCCCACATCGACGGACGGCGTCACCCAGGGCGAGGACCGCGCAGGGAGATTGCCCAAGAAAATGACAAAATACGTCCAGAACGCGAGCGAGCCGGCGAGCGCCGCGACAGCGTAGATCACGCCGAACCAGCGCCAGGGCCGCACATCGCGCTTGATGGTGCTCTTCTGCATCGAACCTCGCCTGCGCGGGAAACCCCTCATCCCCCGGCAGAGTTCACGTGGAACACGCCTTTGCAGCGGTGACTTGACGGCAATGGGACAGGAACCTTGGTCCAGCCGACCGGTTACCCTCCAAGGAGGCGGATGCGGCCCCGCAAAAAATCGCGTGTCTCGAACGCCGGATGTTGGCGCATCCGGCGCGACGAGGGGCCGCGCCCAAGGGGAGGCGCGCCTCACAATTCGTTCCGAAAGGAGAATCCTGATGAAGATCCTTCTCATCGTCGCGGCCATGGCCTTTGGCCTCGCGGCAACCGAACCGGCCAGTGCAGGTGCAGCCGCGCCGAACGCGGCAGGGCTTGCGGACCGGTCAGCCGTCATTCCCGCCATTGCAGGCGGCCCGATGCTGGGTCAAGCCCCATCCGCAAATCTCATGCTCGTGCAGCGGCGCGAGCGGGCGCGGCGCAGGGCTTATCGCCGCGGCTTCCGCCGGGGCCGCCGCGCCGAGCGCAGAAACTGGCGTCGCGGACGCTACTATGGCCGCCGCTATGATCGCGATGACTGGGACGGCCCCGGACTGGGTGCCGCTCTGACGCTTGGCCTCGTCGGCGCGCTCGTCGCGAGCGGTATCGACAGAGCCGCGGCGGAGGACCGCATCGCGCGCTGTGAAAGCCAGTTCCGCTCGTTCGACCGCAGCAGCGGCACGTACACGACTTACGGCGGCGAAACGCGGGTGTGTCCCTATCTGCGTTGAACCCCGGCGGGCGGAGGCTCAGGCGGCCTCCGCTCGTCTTCGTTATGTCGCATCCGGTCCCTGCCAGGGAATGCTCCTGTCCGCTTCCGTCAGATTGTTCTGCCAGCGCGGCTCCAGCACGGTGAGGGGCGAGGAAGGATCTCCGCCGGGCGCCGTGTCCACGCTCGAAGACAGGCGGTCCGTCTCTTTCTCGCCAGCATCGGGCGTTTCCGACGACCCCAGCCAGATTTCAACCATCGCGACGCCGTTCTGCACCTTCTGCAAGAGCGAGGCCGCGCCAGACCGCACCGTGTCGCAGACATCGGGATTGCGATGACAGAAACCGCCCAGATCGTCCACAGTCTTTTCAGCCGAGGAAATCAGCCTCTGATTATCTTCGTGCGTCGATGGCAGTAAAAGAATGATCAGAAACAGCCAGAACGCCAGCCGCATCAGAAAAAACATGTAGCCGCTCTCCATAACGCATCACTGAGAGCGGAGTATAAGCCTCTTCCCTGGAACAAAAACCCAAGATCGAGTATGCAATACTATTATAAGCTGAGGCAAATACGATTAAACTGTTTGCCTAGGATCGTTGCCAAGTCCCTGCTTTCCCCGATAAGATGATTACAACCGCGACGTTAGCGCCCTGTTCATGGAGTTTGCGCAATTTGCAGCAACGTCCTTCTTTGCAGAGCGGCTTGAGATGACCCCCTTTACCGCCCGACTGACATTCGCCGCGTTCGTCATGGTGGCTTTCATCATCACCGTGAATGCGCTTCTGCTTCAGCCTGCGGGCAAGCCGGTCCCCGCCCCGCAGCCTGCGCAGCCGGCATC
>CAZNAH010000071.1:0-237 GCA_964570735.1 uncultured Hyphomicrobiaceae bacterium
CGCTCCAGCGGCATGGTCCTGACGCCCTTCACAGGCGTGGGTTCCGGAGCGGAAGCGGTCTCGGTCGCGAGCGGTGCGTGTGTCGTCATGGCGCTTAGATAGTGGATATTCCGAAACGCTGGAAGCGCTGTTGATGCTTCACCAGAAGGGATTACGCAGACCGGCGGCACCCGGAACGAACGCTCACGGATTTTTTCGGGCCAGCTTTCGCGGACGTCCGAAGGCCAGCGCGCCCTC
>CAZNAH010000071.1:259-484 GCA_964570735.1 uncultured Hyphomicrobiaceae bacterium
CCGAGCCCCAGCGGATCGTCTTGTAGTCGAAATCCGCCACGAGCGTGGGCTTCACGATCTCGAAATAGGGCGAGATGTCGAAATCCCGGGGGGCGAACAGGCTGTGGTGGCGGATATGGAAGATTTCGCCCCGGCTATAGTCGCTTGCGGCGCGCGCTTCGCCCTGCGTCCGTTCGATCCGCGGCAGGATGGGATAGCCCACGGACTGATAGGCGCTCGCGATCA
>CAZNAH010000071.1:494-15091 GCA_964570735.1 uncultured Hyphomicrobiaceae bacterium
GCGACATCGCCGAAGCCCGCGTGCGCAAGAAGTGGGTCGAGCAGACCGCCCGCGTCGGCTCGCCCGAACCGAGCGCGATCATGCGCCGGCGAAACCTCACCGGCACGGGCGGCGTGGGAAACAGGTAGCGCGCGAGGTCGATGATGTTGCGCGTATCGTACATGATGCCGAGGTGCGCAATGGCGAACGCGATCACCTTGCGGCGGTCATCCTCGCTCAAGCCTTTGGGCCGGCAGATGCGCAGGTTGTAGGTGATGTACTTCGACAGGGGCGCGGCAACGCACCCTTCGCCGATATTCACCTCGATCAGCGATTTGAGTTCTCCGTCCCCGGTCGTCTCGCCGAGCGCGTCGCCGATGTAAAGCGCGGCATGGGACCATGTGGACTGGGTGAGATATTTGATTGCCACCGAAATCTTCTGATTGCCTTCGACCAGGATGACATCGCCGGGGCAAAGTATCTGCTTCAGCCGTTCCGGGTCCGGTGGCGTGAAAGGCTCATATCCGCTGCTCGGCGCCTGAAGTCTCTTGCCGATGACATGCCCTAGTTTATCAAGCACCGAGTCGAAGAATGACATCTGTTGCGCCACTGGCCCAATTTCTTCTTCGACTCTCCCGGTTGGCGTCTACACCAGCAACTCATAACTTCGTGCGCCGGACGTGATCTCCGCCACGCGCGGCCGTGTCACGGATAAAGCCGGGTCCGCCCCCACATCTCATCGGGGCTGCCGCGCCGGAACACGATGCGGTCATGCAGCCGGTAGGGCCTGTCGTGCCAGAACTCGATTTCGAGCGGGATCACGCGGAAACCGGACCAGTAGCGCGGACGCACGGGGTCCACGCCCTCGAACTCCTTCTCGAAGCGCTTGACGGCCGCCTCAAGCTCCTCCCGGCTGGCGAGCGGGCGCGACTGCTGGGAGGCCCATGCGCCAATCCGGCTTCCGCGCGGACGGGTCGCATAATAGGCGTCCGCCTCCAGAGGGCTCACCTGTTCCACCTTGCCGCGCGCGCGAACCTGGCGTTGCAGCGACTTCCAGTGGAAGCACAGCGCGGCCTTCGGGCGGGCGAGCAGCTCGCGTCCCTTGGCGCTTTCGTAATTCGTGTAGAAGACGAAGCCGCGGTCATCGAGGGCCTTCAGCAGCACGACGCGCGCGTTCGGCATGCCGGCATCGTCCACGGTGGCGAGCGTCATGGCGTTCGCATCGTTGATCTCGGTGCGCTCGGCCTCGGCCAGCCACTCGTTGAACAGCCGGACCGGATCGCTCGCCAGCGTAAAGTCCCGAATTTTTTCTCCCGAGACCTGCATATCCGCCTCCTCAACCGTCTCGCCGCTGCAATCATTCTTCATGTCGCGGAGGCGCGCAAGAGATAGGCCGTCGCAACAAGCACGGGCTTTACGCGGCATAACGAATGTGTAGGATGCGCGCGAATTTGGCGGAGGAAAATGTCGTGACCGGTGCATCGCAGTTGCTCGGCGGCAAACGCGGCCTCATCATGGGCATCGCCAACAATCGGTCGATCGCCTGGGGCATCGCCAAGACTGCGGCCGAGCACGGCGCCGAGATGGCCTTCACCTATCAGGGGGACGCGCTGAAGAAGCGTGTCGAGCCCTTGGCCGCGGAAGCGGGCGTGCGGCACGTCCTGCCCTGCGACGTCAGCGACCCGGCCTCCATTGACGCGGTCTTCGCCACGCTGAAGGAAGCCTGGGGCACGCTCGACTTCGTCGTGCACGCCATCGCCTATTCCAACAAAGAGGAATTGGACGGGCGCTACGTCGATACGACGGCCGCGAATTTCTCCCAGACGATGCTCATCTCCTGCTATTCCTTCACCGCCATCGCCCAGCGCGCCGAGGCCATGATGCCCCATGGCGGCTCGCTTCTCACGCTCACCTATTACGGTGCCGAAAAGGTCATGCCGCATTACAACGTGATGGGCGTCGCCAAGGCCGCGCTCGAAGCGAGCGTGCGCTATCTCGCCGAAGACTTGGGCAAGCGGAAAATCCGCGTCAACGCCATCTCGGCGGGGCCGATCAAGACGCTCGCGGCCTCCGGCATCGGGGACTTCCGCTATATCCTGAAATGGAACGAGTATAACTCGCCCCTACGCCGCACCGTGTCGATCGAGGAGGTCGGCGGGGCGGGCCTTTACCTTCTCTCCGATTTAAGCCGTGGAGTAACCGGGGAAATCCACCATGTGGACGCCGGCTACCACATTGTTGGCATGAAGGCGGAGGATGCTCCGGACATCTCCGTCGTTCAGAAGACTGATGTTTGACCTTTGACGCCGCCAGTTCGCGCGGCCGGTTAGTGGAAGAGTCGAAATGGAACCGTTCAAGGCCCTGACCCTCATCGCAGCCTCTGCCGTTGTCTCACTTGTCGGCGCGGGCGCGGCCGGCTTCTATTTCGGTTATACTCAGGCGCGAGGCGATCTGGAGGAGATCAAGGCGCATCTGTCATCCGCCGCCCCGAGCGTGGCGCTCCCCTCAGCGGACGGCAAATCGGTGGTCCTCAACATGACGCCGGTGATCGAGGAAGTGCGCGCGCTCTCCAAGGATATCGAGGCGATCCGCGTCAAGGCGGAAAGCCAGACGCCCGCCGCCGTCCCGGATTATGAGGAGGATTTCGACGGCCTGAGGTCCGATATCCGGGCCATAGCCGAAAGGATCGAGAACGCCGAGCCGAAAGCTCCCCCGGCGCTGCTGAAGGAAGTGCAGGCGCTGGCCGCCGCCGTCGAGGCGCAGGGTCCGCAGTCGCGGCAGGCCATCGTCGAGGAAATTCGCGCCGCCACCGCCGCAATACAATCCGCCGAGCCCAGGGTTCCTGCCGCTCTGCTCGAAGACATGAAGGCCCTCGCCGCCGCGGTGAAGGGCCTCGAAACCAACATGGCGAAGCCGATCGTCGAGGAGTTACGGTATCTCGGCGATCAGATCCAGGCGGGCGGCCAGCCGGCCGTCGCGGGCGCGGTCAACGCGACGACGACGGAGCGCGGGAAATCCGATCCGAGTATAGCGCCGGAAATCGCGCAACTGCGCCAGCTCATCGCGTCGGCGGCCGACCAGTTCGGCAAATGCCAGACCCAGCTTGCCACCTTCACAACGGCCGCGCTCCAACCTCAAGCCGGTGCAGCCGCCAACGCCGCGCCCCGCCGCGAGCCGACCAGCGTCGTGCTCTACGACAACATCGTCCTGAAGCGCGAAGAGGAAAAGCTCTACAACGACATCGGCGTGCGTCTGAGCCTCGAAGGCATCGCCGCGCGGCAGGTCAAGCTCGCCGTGAACCGTCAGGGCTTCGGCCTCGCCTTCGGAGAGCGCAAGGTGTTCCGCCATCAGGACGTCGAGTGCGAACTCAACCTGATGGAAACCAACCTGAACAATGGCGAGGCGCGCGTCAGCATCGCCTGCAAGCGCTAAGCCGGCTGCGCGTGGCGACCCTCTATTTCGTGCGTCACGGCCAGACGGATTGGAACGCCGCAGGCCGCATCCAGGGCCACACCGATATCCCCATCAACACGCGGGGGCGCACTCAGGCCGCGCGCAATGGCGGCGTGCTCACCGAAATCCTGGACGATCCGGCCGCGTTCGACTATGTGGCCAGCCCGCTTCTTCGCGCGCGGCAGACCATGGAGATCATCCGCGAGCGGCTCGGCCTCACCCCGCTCGATTACCGCACCGACGATCGCATCCGCGAGGTTTCGTTCGGTGACTGGTCGGGGCGGACCATGGCCGAGTGCGCGTTGGAATTTGCCGATGAGTATGCCCGGCGGCGGGCCGACATCTGGAACCATCGCCCGCCCGGCGGCGAATGCCTGGCCGACCTCATGGCGCGGGTGAGAGCCTGGCTTTCCGAGCAGGAACGCGATGCAGTCGTGGTCGCGCATGGCGGGGTAAGCCGCTGCCTGCGCGGGCTCGTTCTCGATATGCCGCCGGCCGAAATCTACCGGCTTGACGTGCCGCAGGACAAAGTGCTCATGATCGAGAATGGCCGCGTGGCCTGGCTTTAGCCGACGCGCGCCCGATGAGGTTGACTTAACCCCGTGTCGCACAACACCTTCGGCCATCTGTTCCGCGTGACCACCTGGGGCGAGAGCCACGGCCCCGCTATCGGCTGTGTGATCGACGGCTGCCCGCCCGGCATTCCGCTCACCGAAGCCGACATCCAGCCCTATCTCGACAAGCGCCGCCCCGGGCAATCGCGCTACACAACGCAGCGGCAGGAAGCGGACGAGGTGCGCATCCTCTCCGGCGTGTTCGAGAATGAGGCGGGCGTGCAGGTGACGACCGGTACACCCATCGCGCTTATCATCGAGAACACGGATCAGCGCTCCAAGGATTATTCCGAGATCAAGGAGAAATACCGCCCCGGTCACGCCGATTACACCTACATGGCGAAATACGGTATCCGGGATTACCGGGGCGGCGGGCGCTCGTCGGCGCGCGAGACGGCGATGCGCGTCGCAGCCGGAGCCATCGCGCGAAAAGTCCTGCCGGGCGTTACGGTGCGCGGCGCGCTCGTGCAGCTCGGACCCCATGGCATCGACAGAACACGATGGAATTGGGACGAGGTGGACGGCAATCCGTTCTTCTCGCCGGATCACGGCAGCGTGCAAGCGTGGAGCGCCTATCTCGATGGCGTGCGCAAGGCGGGCTCGTCCTGCGGCGCGGTCATCGAAGTGGTCGCGGACGGTGTGCCGCCGGGCCTCGGCGCTCCGCTCTACGGCAAGCTCGACCAGGACATCGCCGCCGCTTTGATGAGCATCAACGCTGTGAAAGGCGTCGAAATCGGCGATGGTTTCGCCACTGCCGCGTTTTCGGGCGAGGAGAATGCCGATGAAATGCGCATTGGCCCCGACGGCAAGCCGGTGTTCCTGTCGAACCACGCCGGCGGCATTCTGGGCGGCATCTCGACCGGGCAGCCCATCGTCGCGCGTTTCGCCGTGAAACCAACGTCTTCCATTCTGCAACCCCGCCGCACCATCGACCAGCAGGGACGCGAGACCGACATCATCACCAAGGGTCGGCATGATCCTTGCGTCGGCATACGCGCAGTTCCGGTCGGAGAGGCGATGCTCGCCATCGTTCTGGCCGACCACTATTTGCGCCATCGCGGGCAGGCCGGAGGCTTGCCACCTTATTGAGCGGTCGGAGCACTCATGGCAGTTCCGCGGAAGGAGGAGAACCACATGCCGCCCCGCCAGGAACTGCCCGCCTACCTCCAGGAGGGCTTTATCCTCGCCTATGGCCGCGACGAGGCGGGGCGCTTCCACGCGCTCGCGGCGATCACGGCGGTGGCGGGCGCGGCCTACGCGGTTTACGGCTATGATCTCGTGCTCGGCGTCGCGCTGCTCGCGGGCTGCGCGGCCTATTACTATTTCCCCTTCACGGAGAAACGGCCGCGCCTCGGGGCCAATCAATATGGCCTGTTCATCGACGGGCTCGGGCTGATCGCGTGGCGGTCCATCGCGGAGGTCTCGCTCGTGAGCTATTCGATCCGCACCATCGACATCGAGGAATTGCAGATCAAGCTGCGGCAGCCGCTCGGCAGCGCCCTGCTCGTGGACTGGCGCAGGCTGGCCATCTGGCGGCTGCTGATGCGCCTGCCGTGGACAATGGGCCACGACAACATCATCCGCGTGAAGTTGCAGCCCTTCGCGCCGCCCGGCGAGGAGATCAAGGCTGCCATCGAGCGGATGTGGCGGTACTACCGCTGAGCGCGCTCAGCCTGCGGGACGCAGAATGAGGTAAGCGCCCGCCAGGAGGAACGCGACGCCCAAAAGCTTAACCCAGCTTATCGGCTGAGGCGATTGCAGCACGCCGAAATGATCGAGGATCAGAGAGCCGATAAGCTGGCCTGCTATGATGATCGAAACCATGGCCGCCGCGCCAAGCTTGGGCACGACAAGCGTGCTTGTCGCCACGAAGAACGCGCCGAGCATCCCGCCCGTGAACGCCCACGCGGGGACGGACGAAAAGCCGGATAGAACCGGCATCTGCGGGCGCATCACCGCAAGATACGCAGCAAGCGCGATGAATCCCACGCCGAAACTCACGAGGCTCGCCCAGATCGGCCCGCCGATGTAACCGCCGAGCCTCGCATTCACCAAGGCTTGCAAAGGGATAAGAACGCCGGCTATGGCAGCGACGGCGACATAAATGGCCATGGTGCACCCTTCAACTTGAAGCCCAGACCGCGGGCGGGATGCCTCTTTACGCGTCCCGCTTCCGGCAGACAACGATCTTCGACAGGAAGGCCGTGTAGCTCTGCACCGGCGCAAGCCCCGCCCGTGCGAAGACGCCGTCGGGGCCGTCCAGCGGGTCGGTGAGATAATCGAGATAATAGGGTTCGTGGAAGCGCTGCGGGAACGCCTCCAGCAGGCCGTCATAGGCGGGGACATCGCCCCATTGCAGCGAGTCGACGAAGACGAGCAGCCCGCCCGGCTTGAGGATGCGCGCGATCTCGCGGGCGGTCCGGGCGCGAACCTCGCGCGGCAGTTCGTGATAGAGGAACACGCAGGTCGCGATGTCGAAGCCTTCATCCTCGAACGGCAGCGCCTCGGCATTGCCCTGCCGGAAGGTGACATTGCGGCGGCCGGCGAGATGGCGCTCCGCCTCGTCGAGATAGGCGCGGCTCAGATCCGTGCCGACCATGGCCATGGCGGGAAAAGCCTGGGCGAGCTGGCCGAGGAACCGGCCGCTCCCGCAGGCCACATCGAGGAGGCGCAGTTGGCGCTGATCGCGACCGCGGACGGCATCGGCGATCGGCCGGATGGCCTGGCGCCGCATCGCCCCCGCCGCGCCGAGAAACAGCGTTTCCACCTGCACATCGTAAAGCCGCGCGGACTCCGGCGTGAGGTAGCCGCCGCTCTGATAGTGGAAATTCTGAGCATAATATTCGGGCATCCCCTGCGCCTCGGGCAGGGTGGCGGCCTCGCGGGCGCGCCCTTCCATGCGGCGTGCATTCGATTCCGCGAGGTCCGCGAACATCATGCGGACGGCCTCGATGTGCTCGGCCAGCGATGCGCCCTCTTCGACCGGCGCTGGATAGACACCCTCGCGGATATTCGCGGCGTCCTGGGCCTGAAGCCGCAGCACATCGCGGAACAGCGCGCCAAGGCTCGGCACGGGATGCGTGAGTTCCACGCGCGGGGCGGTCTTGCCCTCGCTGAGGCGCGCGACCTGCCGGTTCGTCAGACGGTACAGCGCCGCGTACCAGCCGGTGCGGACCGCCTGCCCCGCAAGGTGACCATAGGCTTCAAAACGGTTCGACATGACAGACTCCGATTGCCGCGCTGTGAATGCGCTCACATTGCTACGCGCCCCAACGTTGATCGGTTGAGACGCTTATGCCATGTGGGTGGCGACATAGGTAGCGGTCAACATGGGCGAGGCACCGTGACGGCCTATCGCAGCATCGTCATCCTGACCGGCGCGGGGCTTTCGGCCGAGTCCGGTCTCGCCACCTTTCGCGACAAGGGCGGCATCTGGGCAAAATACGATTACCGCGAGGTGGCCACCCCGGAAGGCTTCCGCCGCAACCCCGCGCTCGTGCTGGATTTCTACAACCAGCGGCGGCGGCAAAGCGCGGGCGTCCGGCCCAACGCCGCGCATCTCGCGCTCGCGCGGCTGGAGCGTGATCATCCTGGCCGCGTGCTCACCGTGACGCAGAACATCGACCCGCTGCACGAGATGGCGGGCACGGCGAACCTCATTCACATGCACGGCGAAATCCTCAAAGCGCTGTGCGCGGCCTGCGGGGCGCGGCATGCGTGGGGGCATGAGGACATCCTGCCCGCGTCGGCCTGCCCAGCCTGCGCCGCGTGCGCCTTGCGGCCCGATGTCGTGTGGTTCGGCGAAATGCCCTACCGAATGGAGGAGATCGCCGCCGCGCTCGCGGCATGCGACCTCTTCATCTCCATCGGGACGAGCGGCACCGTCTATCCGGCCGCGGGCTTCGTCATGGAGGCTCGCGAGAATGGCGCGCACACCGTCGAGCTCAACCTTGAGCCGTCCAAGGGCGCCTCCTTTTTCGCCGAGCGCATCCATGGCCCGGCGACGGAGATCGTGCCCGTCTATGTGCAGAAGCTGCTTCAGCCTGGGCAAACCGCGTCTCACTCGTCGTAAGGGCTTGAGGCCGGATTGCCCGCGCCGTCCGTCCAAATGTCGTCTGGCAGCGAGCGGTCGCGATGACAGACCCGGTCGTGGTCCGGGCAGGTGATCCGGTCCACCGGCGCACGCGTGCCCACGACGAGGCAGCGCGTCGGTGCCGCGCTGCGGTTCTCGAAACAATGGCCAACGGGATCGCCGGCGCGGAAGGTTGCGGCATCGCCTGGGCGCAGGACGGTTTCGGTATCCCCCTCGTGAAGGACGATCTCGCCGTCCAGAACGTAGACCATCTCGTCTTCCGCGCTGTGCCAGTGCTTGATCGACGAGCACGAGCCCGGCGGCAGAATCTCGATGAGCGCGCCGAACTGCGTGAGACCGCCGGCCTCGCTGATCCAGAGCGATTGCACCGGGCCGCAGGGTCCGTTGCCGGGGTTGTCCTCAACGATCATGCGATCAGGGGTGATCACGGGCATGCTCGGGCTCCTTCTCAAGCTTGTTCGCCGTGTCCTTAGCACAAGAGGCCGCATCGCAACCCCAGTCTGGCCGGTTTCCGGCCATGACGGGATCGCATCACTTCATCGCGACTTTCTATTAGACGGCAGCGCCACAGTTTGATGCTTATGCGGCCAGCATCAAAGCGTTGGACAGAGTAGGCCGATGATGACCTGGAGAGCCGCATACGGGCTGTTCGCCCTTCTGACAGCCGCGATAGCCTCCGCACCTCCGACCTGGGCGGGCAAGGCCGACGATACGCTCAACGTCGCATTTTTTCGCGATGTGCGGACGGTTGACGGCCTTTATTCGACGATCCGCGAAAACGACATGCTCGGGCTTCTGACCGACGACGCGCTGTTCTATGTCGAGCCGAAGGAGATGAAGCCGGTGCCGCTGGCGGCGAAATCCTTCGAGCAGACGGATGACCGCACGCTCGACATCACGCTACGGGAGGATGTCACCTTTCATGACGGTTCGCCTCTCACGGCGGAGGATGTGGTCTACACCTACACCTGGATTCTGAAGCCGGAAAGCAACTCCCCCTATACAAGCCGCTTTCAGTTCTGGCTGGAGAGCCTGGAGGCGCTCGGCCCGCTCAAAGTCCGCTTCCGCCTGAAGCAGCCCTATCCGATGGCGCTTTACGACCTCGCCTATTATTCCAAGCTGCGCAAGAAGGGGGCTTACGATGGCGGTGTCGATCCGGCGCGCGTCAATGGTACAGGCCCTTACCGGCTGGTGAGCTTCGAGCCGGGCAAACGCGTCGTGCTCGAACGCTTCGAGGGCTATCGCGCCGACAGCCCCAAAGGCAAGGCGCATATCAAGACACTCAACATCCGCACCATACCCGACTGGAGCACGCAGGCCGCGGAGCTGATGAGCGGCGGCATCCACTGGGCATTCCAGATGCCGACCGAGGTCGCGGAGAACCTTGGCGCGAGCGGCCGGGCGCAGCTGGTTCCCGGCGCTGACATGCGCATCGTCTTCATGACGCTCGACGCGAAAGGCGCAACCGACCCGAACGGCCCCCTGACGAAGCTCGCGGTCCGCCGGGCCATCAACCATGCGATCGAGAAGGACTCGATCGTGAAATACCTCGTTCGCGGCCAGGCGCAGGTGATCCACGCGGCGTGCCATCCCGTCCAGTTCGGCTGCCCCGAGGATGTGACCTCCTACCCGTATGACAAGGAGAAGGCGAAAGCGCTTCTGAAAGAGGCGGGCTATCCGGACGGGTTCACGGTGCAGATGTGGGCCTCGCGCGAAAAACCCGTCGTCGAAGCCATCGCGAGCCAGCTCGCCGAAGTCGGCATCAAGGTCGATCTGCGCTTCGTGAAGGCGGCCACGCTGGGGCAGGCGCGCGGCGAGGGGCAGATACCGATCCAATTCACCACCTGGGGTTCCTACAGCATTCCCGATGCGGGAGCCATCGCACCGGATCACTGGCGGCTCGACACGGATCGCAATCAATCCGGTGACGAGAAGGTGGCGGCCCTGATCGAGGCCGCGAGCAGCACCTATGACGAGGCCGAGCGGGAGAAGAACTTCCATGCTGCATTCAAGCGCATCGCCGAGCAGGCTTACTGGGTTCCGCTCTACACCTTCTCGATCAATTACGCGGTCTCGAACGAGGTGGAGTTCAGCCCGCCGCGCGACGGGATGGCCCGGCTCTACGAACTGAAATGGAAGGAATAGGGGAAAAGCCGGTGCGGGAAGCGCGGCGCCGCGCGCGAGACTACGGCATCCGCATCGGCACACTGCCCCCCGGCGAGCATAACGCGATCACCGACGTTCCGGGCGTGCGGGTCGGCCACGCGACCGTTACCCGCGACGAGCCGTCCATCGCCAGGACCGGCGTAACCGCAATCCTTCACGATGGTGGCCTCGTGCCGGACTGCGGTTATTTCGGCGGGTTCCATGCGTTCAACGGCTATGGCGAGATGACGGGCACGCACTGGCTTGCCGAGTCCGGCGCGCTCACGCTGCCCGTCTGTCTCACGTCGAGCTATTCGCTCGGCCTGGTGCGCGATACCCTGATCGGCGCGCGCTTCGAGGGCAAGTGCGCCGCCCGGCCGGTGCAGCCCATCGTCGCCGAAACGAATGACGGCGTGCTGAGCGACGGAAGCAGGCCCGCCATCACCGCCGCGCACGTTTTTGAGGCCATCGAGAGCGCCGCGGGCGGGATGGTCGCGGAAGGCAATGTCGGCGGCGGGACAGGCATGATCTGCCACGGCTTCAAAGGGGGGATCGGAACCGCCTCGCGCATCGTCAGCGGGCCTGCCGGCGCCTTCACGGTTGGGGTGCTCGTCCAGGCGAATTACGGCAGGCGCGAGCAGCTCGTGGTGGCCGGCTGTCCCGTGGGTTGGCTGTGGGGCGACGGAAGCGGCGGCGCGGCGGAAGAACCGGCTGCAGAAGGCTCCATCATCATTGTGATCGCGACGGACGCACCGCTCCTGCCGCAGCAATGCGGGAGGCTCGCCCGGCGCGCCGCCGTCGGTCTGGGCCGCGTCGGCGGCATTGGCGCGAACGGTTCGGGCGACCTGTTCCTCGCCTTTTCCGTCGCGAATGCACTGCCGCTGAAACCAAGCGGCGTGGTCGCCGGCCTCTCGATGCTCCCCAATGCCATGCTGACGCCCCTCTTCTCCGGCGTCGCGGAGGCCACAGAGGAGGCCATTCTCAACGCGCTCGCCGCCGCCAGCACCATGAGCGGGAAGGATGGCGTCATCGTCGAAGCGCTTGACTTTGAAAGGGTCCGGCGGATCACGGCGCAGTGGCACGCGCGCCCGCTTGATAACTTCCAGTCATAGAATTTTACCGACTCGTGCGTTGCCGCCGTCCTTCGCTTCAGTCTAAGCTTCAGTACAGCTTAGATAAATCGAAAGCGAATAATGCTGAACTTTGCCTTGCAGCGCGTTTCTGTCGGCCTCGCCGTCGCGCTCACCATCTCGATCGTCACGTTCCTGTTGCTGAATATTGCGGTGGATCCGGCTCAGGCGATCGTGGGCGAGGATGCGTCGCCTGAGATGATCGAGCAGGCCCGCCGGCAATATGGCCTCGATCAGCCGCTCGTCGTGCAATATTGGAACTGGCTGTCGGGCGTTCTCCAGGGTGATTTCGGCACGAGCTTCCTCTATCAGCAGGGCGTCGCCGAACTCATCTGGAGCCGGGCGCCGGTGACCGTCACGCTTGCGCTGTGCGCCGTGCTTGTGACGATTGCCGTGGCCATTCCCCTCGGTATCGCGGCGGCGATGCGTCCGAACAGCCTCGTGGACCGCTTCGCCCTCACCTTCGCCGTGTCGGCGCAGGCCATCCCGAACTTCTGGCTCGGGCTCATCCTTATTGTCCTGCTCGCCGTCACCTTTCCCGTCTTTCCGGTTTCCGGCGATGAGACCTGGGCGCATTACATGCTGCCCTCGCTCGTCCTGGGCCTGAGTTCCGTGCCCGCCGTCATGCGGCTCACCCGTGCGGGGCTCCTCGACGTGATGGCGTCGGATTTCATCCGAACGGCGCGGGCGAAGGGCTTCATGCTTCGGGGACTGCTGGTCCGCCACGCGCTCAGGAACGCGCTCCTGCCCGTGGTGAGCGTGCTGGCGGTGCAGCTCGGCAGCAAGCTCGGCGGCTCGGTCATCACCGAATCCGTCTTCGCGATGAACGGGGTGGGACGGCTTGCGATCGAATCGATCCTCGGCGCGGACATCCCCACCGTGCAGATGCTGATCTTCATCTTCGCGATGATCTTCATCGTGATGACGGTGCTCGCCGACCTCCTCAATGCGTGGCTCGACCCGCGCGTGAAGCTGAGCTAGCCCATGTCGCTGCAAGCCAAAGCGGAAGGTTTCGCGGCCGATTACGAGGCCACGCTGTCGCCGCGCCAGATCACGCTGCGCAAGGCGCTGAAGCATAAGGGCCTGATCCTCGGCGGAGCCATCCTCGCCGGCATGATCCTCGTCGCGCTTCTCGCGCCGCTGATCGCGCCGCACGACCCTTACGCCCAATCGCTCGCCAAGCGGATGATCCCGCCGGTCTGGACCGAGCGCGGCACCTGGGAGCACATCCTCGGCACGGACATGCTCGGGCGGGACTATCTCAGCCGGATCATCCACGGCGCGCGCGTTTCGCTCACGATCGGCTTTCTCGCGGCGTGCATCGGCTGCGTAATCGGCGTGACGCTCGGCGTCTGCGCGGGCTACTTCGGCGGCTGGGTGGACCGCCTCATCAACTTCATCCTGACGTGCCAGCTCGCGCTGCCCGGCCTCCTGCTGGCGATGGCGCTCGTCTTCCTCATCGGCCCGTCGCTGCCCGTGGTGATCCTCGTCATCGGCGTGCTGCACTGGGCTTATTACCTCGTCGTGACGCGGGCCGCGACCATGCAGATTCGCCGGCTCGACTATGTGACGGCCTCGGTCGCCATGGGCTGCTCGCGGCGCCAGATCATCCAGGCCGATATCCTGCCCAACCTCATGAACCACATC
The DNA here is from genome assembly GCA_964570735.1 of uncultured Hyphomicrobiaceae bacterium. Lineage (GTDB taxonomy): Bacteria > Pseudomonadota > Alphaproteobacteria > Rhizobiales > Rhodomicrobiaceae > CAZNAH01. The sequence goes on from CAZNAH010000071.1 coordinate 13,556, forward strand.
ATTGTCATCTTCACCTTGGAGGTGGGCGTCGCCGTGCTGGCGGAAGCGTCGCTCTCCTTCCTCGGTGTCGGCGTGCAGGCGCCCACGCCCTCCTGGGGCCTGATGATCGCGGAAGGCAAGAGCGCGATGTTCTTCCAGCCCTGGCTCGTCATTCTGCCCGGCATCGCGCTGTTCCTGCTCGTCATCGCGACGAACCTCGTGGGCGACGGCATCCGCGACGTGACCGCGCCGGAGGGCAGACATTGATGATGCTGCCGCCGGACGAAAGACACGCGCTGAGCGTCGAAAATCTGTCGCTCGACATCCGCACGGCGAACGGTGTCTTGCGCGCGGTGCGCGGCGTCTCCTTCGCCGTGGAGAGGGGCACGACGCTGGGCATCGTCGGCGAGTCCGGCTCGGGCAAATCGCTCACCGCCATGTCCATCATGGGGCTCGTCCCCGCGAACGCTACCCGCACCGCGCGCCGCATCAGCCTCGGCGGGCTCGATCTTCGGGCCATGAGCGAGCGTGAACTGGCCCGCCAGGTGCGTGGCTGCCGGATCGGGATGATCTTCCAGGAGCCGATGACCTCGCTCAATCCGGTCTACACGATCGGGCGCCAGATGACCGAAACCATGACGCTGCATGCGACCGCCTCGCCCAGGGAAGCGGAGGCGCGCGCCGTCGATCTTCTCGAACGGGTCGGCATCGCGGGCGCGAAAACGCGGCTGGCGCAATATCCGCATCAGTTTTCCGGCGGCCAGCGGCAGCGGATCATGATCGCCATGGCGCTGATGAACGCGCCGGAACTCATTATTGCGGATGAACCCACAACCGCGCTCGATGTGACGATCCAGGCGCAGACGCTGCGTCTCCTTCGAGAGTTGCAGGACGAGTTGCACATGTCGATGATCCTGATCACGCACGATCTGGGCATCGTTTCGCGCATGGCCGACGCCATCGCGGTGATGTATGCGGGCGAAATCGTCGAATATGGCCGCGCCGCCGACGTGCTGCGGGAGCCGCGCCATCCCTACACGGCCGGTTTGCTGGACTGCCTCCCCAGCCATTCCGGTTCGGGAAGAACGGCGCGGCTCGGTGCGATCCCTGGCGTCGTCCCCTCGCTCATGAAGCCGCTTCCGGGGTGCGCGTTTTCGAACCGCTGCCATCTCGCGCACGACCTCTGCCTGTCGGAGCCTCCGCTCGAGGCATTGTCGGGCGGAGGCCGCCGCTATCGCTGCAATCTGCCGGACGACCTGCTCCGGGCAAGGGCGCACAGACGGCCTTCGGCGGGGCCGCCGCGCCCCATCCGTCACGATGCCTCCACGGGCGCGCCTCTGCTTTCGGCGCGGAATGTCTGGAAAACATTCCAGGTTCGGCGCGGACTGTTCCAGCAGCCGAAAGACCTGCATGCCGTGCGCGATGTCACGCTTGAGATCGCGCGCGGCGAGACTCTGGCCATCGTCGGGGAGTCCGGTTGTGGCAAGAGCACGCTCGCACGCATCCTTCTCGGCCTTGAATCGGGTGTAGCCCTCGCGAATGGCCGCCTCGGAAAGG
>CAZNAH010000072.1:0-14956 GCA_964570735.1 uncultured Hyphomicrobiaceae bacterium
GACCATCGTGACCGGCATGCGCATCTCCATCGGCATCGCCTGGCTCGTCATCGTCGCCGCCGAGATGCTCGTGGGCGGAACCGGCATCGGCTACTTCGTCTGGAACGAGTGGAACAACCTGTCCATCACGAATGTGATGATCGCGATCCTGTTCATCGGGCTCGTCGGCATGGCGCTCGACCAGATGCTCGCCCGCTTCGCACGCGCCGTCAGCTACCCCGAATAGGAGCCCGCATGTCGAAATTCATCTCCATCGAGGGCATTGCCAAGCGCTATCCCGCGCCGGGCGGCGGCGAGACGGCCGTGTTCGAGGATCTCTGGCTGTCCGTGGACCGGGGCGAGTTCGTCTGTGTGATCGGCCATTCCGGCTGCGGGAAGACGACCGTGCTCAACATCCTCGCCGGTCTCGACGAGCCGTCCACCGGCACCGTCATCGTGGATCGCAAGGCGATCTCCGGGCCCAGCCTCGACCGCGCCGTCATCTTCCAGAGCCACGCCCTGCTGCCGTGGCGCTCGGTCATGGGCAACGTCGCCTATGCCGTCAGCTCGCGATGGCGGGATTGGTCCCGCGCCAAGGTGCAGGCGCAGGCGCAGAAATTCATCGACCTCGTGCATCTGACGGGGTCGGAGCACAAGCGCCCGGCGGAGCTGTCCGGCGGCATGAAGCAGCGCGTCGGCATCGCGCGGGCGCTGTCGATCGAGCCGAAAATCCTGCTGATGGACGAGCCGTTCTCGGCGCTCGATGCCCTGACGCGGGGCAGCCTGCAAGACGAAGTGCGCGGCATCTGCGTCAACACGGGGCAAACCGTGTTCATGATCACCCATGACGTGGACGAGGCGATCTATCTGGCCGACCGCATTCTCCTGATGAGCAACGGGCCGAACGCCCGCATCGCGGAATGCGTGGTGAACACCCTGCCGAAGGACCGCTCGCGCGCCGACATGCACCGCCACCCGGCCTATTACCCGCTGCGCAACCACATCGTGGACTTCCTCATCAGCCGCAGCAAATCCTTCGCATCCGAGGCGGCGGGCATGAATTACGACCCGCGCAATCCGCCCACGGTGCGCCCCGGCATGCCCGAACGGCCGGCACTCGCGCCCGTCGATGGAGGGCCGGCCCGGCGGAGCGGCACCGCCCCGTTTTGATCTCAACCCAGCACTCTCAACTCAGCGTCGCAGAAGAGGAAACCGAAAGATGGTCAGGGAAGACGTCACCGAAAAAATCCTGGATGTGAAGCGCGACAGGGGCATGACCTGGAAGGATATTGCGGCCCAGATCGGAGGGTGCTCGCCGATCCTCATCACGGCCGCTCTTCTCGGGCAGATGAAGCTCACCCCCGAGCAGGCCGGCCGTGCGAAGGAAGTGTTCGGACTGACCGACTCGGAAGCGAAGATGCTGACCGAGGTGCCCTATCGCGGCTCGCTGCCCTCGCTGCCGCCCACGGACCCGCTGATCTACCGCTTCCAGGAACTGGTGATGGTCTATGGAACCACCTGGAAAGCGCTCATCGAGGAGGAGTTCGGCGACGGCATCATGTCCGCCATCGACTTCGACATGACCATGGAGCGGCTGCCGGACCCGAAAGGCGACCGCGTGAAGATCACGATGTCGGGCAAGTTTCTGCCCTACAAATATTACGGCTGATGCGCGGTGCGGCGGGCGCGCCCGCCGCCTTCTGCTTGCGCCTGTGAGGGACTTCTGAGATCGCTACCACTTCTTCTCGAAGCGCTGCCGCAGGTAAATCGCGATCAGGTTCATCAGGACGAGGAACCCCAGCAGCACCATGATTCCCGCAGCCGTACGCGAAACGAAGCCGCGCTCGGGGCTGTCCGCCCAGCTGAAGATCTGTGTCGGCAGCGATGTCGCGGGATCGAGAATGCCGCCCGGCGCCGCGCTGATGAACGCGTTCATGCCGATGAGCAGGAGCGGCGCCGTCTCGCCCAGAGCCTGCGCGAGGCCGATGATCGTGCCGGTTAGGATGCCCGGCATCGCGAGCGGCAGAACGTGGTGCATCACCACCTGATAGTTCGAAGCGCCCACCCCGAGCGCCGCCTCGCGGATGGACGGCGGAACGGCTTTCAAAGCGGCGCGCGTCGCGACAATGATCGTCGGCAGCGTCATCAAGGCAAGCACCATGCCGCCGACCAGGGGCGCGGATCGGGGCAAGCCGAAGGTGTTGAGGAACAGCGCCAGCCCGAGGAGGCCAAACACGATGGAGGGCACGGCCGCGAGGTTGTTGATGTTGACCTCGATGAGGTCTGTCCAGCGGTTCTTCGGCGCGAATTCCTCCAGATACACGGCCGCGGCGATCCCCACCGGAAAGCTGATCAGGAAGCAGACCAGCAGCGCGTAGAACGAGCCGACGATCGCCCCGGAAAGCCCTGCGATTTCAGGGAAGCGGCTGTCGGGGTTCGTCACGAGCTCCCAGTTGAAGGGAGACGAGATCTGCCCCGCCTCCACCAGATCCTGGAACATGCGGATCTGTTCGGCGCTCGCGAAGCGCGGGTTATGGGTCGTCGGGATTTCGCCGCGCGCGAGAATGGCATAGTTGGCCGACAGCGGGATGGAGAAGTTCGCGAGTGTCTTGCCGGCCGCGGACGGGTTGTCTATGACGTGCTGCTTCAAGATATCCGCGGCATCGCTGGCCAGAACACTCTCCGGCAGCCCGATGGTTCTCAGTCTCTCCTGAAGGATGTCGTTATACGCACCGGCCGACGGGTTGTCGGCGGGAACCTTCGCCGGATCGATATAAAGGTCGAGGCGGATCGCCGGGCGTTCGCCGGACGCATTCACGAGCCCGCGCTCAATCGCAAGCGTGCGGAAAGCCGCCATCTCGTCGTTGGACAGTGCAGGGATGGTGCTTGGAATAATGCCTTTGTAGAGCTGGTCGAACGGGTCCGACACCGGCACGAGGAAGGTCGCGGACCGGCCGATCACGTCCTCCGGATTATCCTGGATATATTTGCTGATAACGAAGCGAACCTCGCTGCTGAAGATGTCGCGGAACTCGCCAAGCTGTCGCGGGGTCAGCCCGGGCGGCGCCATCGCATCGAGGGTTTTCGCGGTCACCTCGCGGAAATTCAGCTTTTCGATGCCGCCTGCGGGGATGTCGGCCTGCGTCAAGTTCAGGGTGACGTTGATCTTCGTCTGCCGGAACGCCTGATACCCGGAAAAGATGATCGAGCCCAGGAACACGCCCAGCAGAAGGATGGTCAGCCCGATCGCGACCAGCCCGTAGATCTGCAATCGCAGGTCGACCCTGTGACGGCGGCGGATGCGGGTCTTGTTCTGTGCGCTATCCCAATACTGGGTGCGGTCTGCCGTCAAGTCACTCATATCTTTCCCGATATTTCTGGACGATGCGGAGCGCGACGATATTGAGCGCCAGCGTGACGAGGAAGAGAACCAGCCCAAGAGCGAAGGCCGCGAGCGTCTTGGGGTTGTCGAACTCGGTGTCGCCGATCAGAAGCGTCACGATCTGCACCGTCACGGTCGTCACGGGTTCGAGCGGATTGAGGGTGAGGTTCGCGATGATGCCCGCCGCCATCACGACGATCATGGTCTCGCCGATCGCGCGGCTGACTGCGAGGAGGATGCCGCCCATGATGCCGGGCAGCGCGGCCGGGAGCAGAACCTTGGTGATGGTTTCGCCGCGCGTTGCGCCGAGCGCATACGACCCTTCACGAAGCGAGCGTGGCACGGCTGTGATCGCATCGTCGGATAACGAGGATATGAACGGGATCAGCATGATGCCCATCACAGCGCCTGCGGCGACCGCGCTGTTCGGGGCGATGTCCACACCGATGGAGGCTCCAAACTCACGCATCGCCGGGGCGACGACGAGAACCGCGAAGAAGCCGTAAACGACGGTAGGAATTCCTGCGAGAATTTCGATAACGGGCTTGACCACCGCGCGGAACCGCGAGTCGGCATATTCTGTCAGATAAATCGCCGTGAAAAGCCCAAGCGGCGTCGCCACGAACATCGCGCACAACGCGATCTGCAATGTGCCGACGAACACCGGAACGGCACCAAAGCCGCCGCTGCCCAAAGCCTGATCCGCGCGCAACGCAATCTGGGGTTCCCAGTTGAGGCCGAACAGGAACTCGGTGACCGAAACTTTCTCGAAGAAGCGCCCCGCCTCGAAAACAAGCGAGGAAACGATGCCAGCAGTCGTCAGAATCGCAACGAGCGAACAGAAGATCATGAAACCGGCGAGGACACGCTCTACACCCTGACGCGCACGAAACTCCCGGCGGATACGAGCCCGCGCGACATATGCCGCTGCGAGGGCGATCATTATTGACAACACGATCAGCGCAAGCTGAGCGGTTTCGCGAAGCCGAACGTAAGTTTCCGCTGCGGCAAGGACTGCATCGTCCGGCGTGCCAAAGATATTGCCGCGTGCGATTTGCCGTATCTCGGCAAGCAACAAATCGACTTGCCCTTCACTCAGAGCAGCAATTCGTTCGGAGGGCATGCTCGCAAGAACAAACTGATTAATAACAGGCTCCTGAAACAGAAGCCATACGAAAATGAATATAAGTGCTGGAATGAAAGCCCAGGCTGCTACGAAAGCGCCATAATACCCGGGACGGCTGTGAAGCTGTGCTGGTTTTCCATCAACAACCGCCAACGACCGTTTCAGACCAATGAAATATGAGGTTGTGGCAATGATGATGATTGCGAGGAAAAGATAAGGCAGCACAACATTCACCTTTGAGGTGTTTGCGGAACGAATTCAAAAAAAGGGCGCACAGGAAACTGTGCGCCCTGATCTGCAAATTAAGCCTTCGGCTCGCCAATCGTCTGACCAGACGTAACGGTGTCCTGAACCTTCTTCAGCAGACTGTCCGGGAGCGGGGTCATGCCGCGCTCGGCAAGGTAACCGCCCCTCTTGAGAGCTTCGTCGCTCACATACTCGGCAACGAACTCTTTCAGGCCGGGGATCACGCCAATGTGCGCCTTCTTAATGTAGATGTACAGCGGACGCGAGATGCCGTAGGAAGCATCGGCAATCGTGTCGAAGGAAGGCGCCAGGCCACCAATCTTCGCGCCCTTCAGTTTATCCTGGTTTTCATACAGGAACGAGTAGCCGAAAATACCAACGGCATTCGGGTCGGCTTCGAGGCGCTGAACGATGAGGTTGTCGTTCTCACCGGCTTCAATGAACGGGCCATCGGCGCGCATCGGCGAGCAGCTGTCCTTCACGAGCTTCTCGAAAGCTTTCGCGTCGAGTGTCTTCTTCTGCTCTTTGAAGTAAGCGTTAGCTTCGCAGCCTTTGTGCATCGCGAGTTCAACAAAAGCATCGCGCGTACCAGAGGTCGGCGGCGGGCCATAAGCGAGGATAGCAATGTCCGGAAGCTTCTTGTCGATGTCCGACCACTTCTTGTAGGGGTTGGCAACGAGCTTGCCGTCAACCGGGACTTCCTTGGCCAGAGCAAGGTAGACCTGCTCTTTTGTCAGGTCGAAGTCCGGACCCTTCTTGGAGTTGGCGATCGAAAGACCGTCATAACCGATCAGAGCTTCGATGATGTCCTTGACGCCGTTCTTCTGGCAGTCGTCGAACTCGGACTTCTTGATGGCGCGCGAGGCACCCGTCACGTCCGCATGGGCTTCGCCGACGCCCTGGCAGAACGCCTTGAAGCCGCCGCCCGTGCCGAGCGACTCAACAACAGGAGCCTTCGAGCCTGTTTCCTTCGCGAATTCTTCCGCAACAGCCTGGCTGTAGGGGAAAACTGTCGAGGAGCCGACGATTTTAATCTGATCGCGAGCGTACGCAGCGCCGGCAAAGGCAACCGAAACCGCAACCGCCGCCGTCATCACTGACAACTTGGTGTTCACAAGAGCTCTCCCTTGGATTGAAATGCACGTCCAAAGAGGTATGCAAAAGCATGCTCGCTTATCGGCAAGCCGTGCAAGCTGTGGCTAACACAGCCGTGTGACAGTTTTTTAAAGCTTGCGCCAAGCTTGGCGCGCGTTTGTGTCGCGCGGCATCGCGGGTCAACCTGTGCGGCAAAGGCTAGGCCGTTGGAAAAGCCGGACCTGACCCTTATAAATCATCACGATTCGACCGGAACGGAGCGGCGCCGGACTGGTCCTGCAAGAGGGGGCACTCAGCACATGCCACACTCCATCGAAATGCGCATCGCGCAGGAACTCGGCGTTCGCGAGCAGCAGGTGAGCGCGGCGGTCGAATTGCTCGACGGCGGCGCGACCGTGCCGCTCATCGCGCGCTATCGCAAGGAAGCGACGGGCGCGTTGGACGATGCGCAACTCCGCACGCTGGAGGAGCGCCTGCGCTATCTGCGCGAGCTGGACGAACGCCGCGAGGCCATCCTCGGCAGCATCCGCGAGCAGGGCAAGCTCGACGATGCGCTGGAGGCGCAGATCCTCGCGGCGGACAGCAAGGCGCGGCTTGAAGACATCTATCTGCCCTACAAGCCGAAGCGGCGCACCAAGGCGCAGATCGCGAAGGAGGCGGGCCTCGAACCGCTCGCCGACCTGTTGCTCGCCCATCCGGACAAGGTACCCGATGCGGCCGCGGCCGCTTTCGTCGATGCCGAAAAGGGCGTGAGCGATGCGGCGGCCGCGCTGGATGGCGCGCGCGCCATTCTCGTGGAGCGTTTCGCGGAGGATGCCGACCTGATCGGCGGGTTACGCGAGGAGATGTGGTCGCGCGGGCGGCTCGCGGCGAAGGTGCGCGACGGCAAGGCGGACGCGGGCGCCAAGTTCGCCGATTACTTCGATTTTGCCGAGCCCTTCACGAAAATGCCGTCGCACCGCATCCTGGCGATGTTCCGCGGCGAGAAGGAGGAAGTGCTGGACCTTGTCTTCGAGCCGGAAGAGCCGTCCGCCGCGCCGCAGTCTGGCCCAAGCCTTTATGAAAATCGCATCGCGCGCCGTTTCAACATCGCGGATCGCGGCCGGCCGGGCGACAAATGGCTCAACGAGACCGTGCGCTGGGCGTGGAAGACGCGAATCCAGGGCCATCGATATGCGCATGAAGCTGTGGCAGGCCGCCGAGGACGAAGCGGTGAAAGTGTTTGCCGGCAACCTTCGCGATCTCCTCTTGGCCGCGCCGGCCGGGACGCGCACGACCATGGGGCTCGACCCCGGCTATCGCACGGGCGTCAAGGTTGCGGTGGTGGACGGCACCGGCAAGGTCGCCGCGACTGCCACGATCTACCCGCACGAGCCGCAGCGGAAATGGGACGAAGCGCTGGCGATCCTCGCGCGCCTCTGCCGCGATCACAAGGTCGAGCTGATCGCCATCGGCAACGGCACCGCGTCGCGGGAGACGGACAAGCTCGCCGCCGAACTCGTGCGCATCGCGCCGGAACTCAAGCTGACGAAGATCATGGTGTCCGAGGCCGGCGCTTCGGTCTATTCCGCCTCAGCCTATGCGTCTGCGGAATTGCCCGACCTCGACGTCTCCCTGCGCGGAGCCGTTTCCATTGCGCGCCGCTTGCAGGACCCGCTCGCCGAACTCGTGAAGATCGACCCGAAATCGATCGGCGTGGGCCAGTATCAGCACGATCTCAGCGAGCATAAGCTGTCGCGCTCGCTCGATGCCGTCGTGGAGGACTGCGTGAATGCCGTGGGCGTGGACCTGAACACCGCGTCGGTTCCCCTGCTCTCCCGTGTGTCCGGGATTACGGAAACGCTCGCGAAGAATATCGTGCAGCATCGCGACGCGAACGGGCCATTCCGCAAGCGCCAGGCGCTGCGCGAAGTGCCCCGCCTCGGCGCGAAGGCGTTCGAGCAGTGCGCGGGCTTTCTGCGCATCCCCAACGGCGATGATCCGCTCGATGCGTCCGCCGTGCATCCGGAAGCCTACCCCGTCGTGCGACGCATCCAGAAAGCGGCGGGCATCGACATCAAGACCCTGATCGGCAACGCGCCGGTGCTGCGCGGCTTGGCCCCGAAAACCTTCGTGGACGAGCAGTTCGGCCTGCCGACCGTGACGGATATCCTGCGCGAGCTGGAAAAGCCGGGCCGCGATCCCCGCCCCGCCTTCAAGACCGCAACCTTCCAGGAGGGCGTGGAGAAGATCGAAGACCTGAAACCCGGCATGGTTCTGGAAGGCGTCGTCACGAATGTGGCGGCGTTCGGCGCTTTCGTGGATGTCGGCGTGCATCAGGACGGGCTGGTGCACGTCTCCGCCATGTCGCGGACCTTCGTGAAAGACCCGCGGCAGGTGGTCAAGCCGGGCGACATCGTGCGGGTGAAGGTGCTTGAGGTAGACAAGCCCCGCAAGCGCATCTCGCTCAGCCTCCGACTCGACGACGCTCCGGGAGAGACCGTTCAGCCCGCCGGGCGCAACGGCCAGAGCCCGCCGCGCAAGACGAACGCTGCCCCGAAACAGCGGCAGGCGGACGCGCCGGGCGGCGCGATCGCGGAAGCTTTGCGGCGCGCGGGCTTGAAGTAGCGCGGAGCCTGTCAGCGGAGGCCGGGCAGCCCGCCCGGCCAGCTTCCCAGGATTTGCAGGACGAAGCCGATCGCGATCAGGAATAGAGCGGCCATGAACCAGCTTCGCCGTTCTTCACGCACGACGCGTGCGCGGAGGCTTTGCTGCTGAAACCGCATGTTTTCCTTCATATGATCGAACACGGCCTGATGCGGCCCGCTTGGGCGCGGCATCATCGGGTTGGGCTTGAGGCGCTGCTCCCGCTCCAGAAGTTCCGCTTCGCGGCGTTCCGCGCGGATCGCCACCCACCACTCGTAAGACAAGAGGAGCACGCCGACCAGATCGAAGCCGAGCCCCACCACGTTGAGCCACCCTTGCGTCATCGTTTTCCTCACGCCCAGCAAGCTGTGGCGTGACCGATAGACGATAAGCCGCGCGATGGGGAGGAAATCTCCATGATGGCCTGTGAAAAATCGGGTCGCAGGCTATGCGAGAGCACCCCAGAGATCGTATTCGTCGGCGTGCTCGATCTTCACGCGAACGATGTCGCCGGGCTTCACGCCGAACTCGCCGTTGAGGAACACGCTGCCGTCGATGTCCGGGGCGTCCCACGCTGAACGCCCCGTCGCGCCGTCCTCGTCCACCTCGTCGATGAGCACATCGAGCGTGCGGCCGACGCGCTCCGCCAGCACCTCCGCGCTCACCTGCTGCTGCACCTCCATGAAGCGGGCGTAGCGCTCGGCCTTCACCTCCTCCAGCACATGGCCTTCGAGCGCGCGCGAAGTAGCCCCCTCCACATTCTCATATTTGAAGCAGCCGACGCGGGTGAGCCGCGCCTCGCGCAGCCAGGCGAGCAGCAGAGCGAAATCCGCCTCCGTCTCGCCAGGGAAGCCGACGATGAAAGTGGAGCGCAAGCCAAGCTCGGGGCAGATGCCGCGCCATGTGCGGATGCGGTCGAGCGTCTTCTCCTGGTTCGCGGGGCGGCGCATGGCCTTCAGCACGGCGGGCGAGGCGTGCTGGAATGGAATGTCGAGATAGGGCAGGATCTTGCCGTCCGCCATGAGCGGCAGAAGCTCGTCCACATGCGGGTAGGGGTAGACATAGTGCAGGCGCACCCACACGCCGAGTTCGCTGAGCGCTTCGCACAGCTCCGTGAGCCGCGCCTTCACGGGCTGGCCGCGCCATTCGCTCGCCGCGTAGCGCAGATCGACGCCGTAAGCGCTCGTGTCCTGGCTGATGACGAGCAATTCCTTCGCGCCGCCCGCGACGAGCGACTCCGCTTCGGCGAGCACATCGGCGGCAGGGCGGCTCGCGAGGTCGCCGCGCAGGCTGGGGATGATGCAGAAGGAGCAGCGGTTGTTGCAGCCTTCCGAGATTTTCAAATAAGCGTAATGCTTCGGGGTGAGGCGCAGCCCCTGCGGCGGGACAAGTTCGAGATAGGGCGCGTGCGGCGCGGGTGCAGCGGTGCGCACGGCATCCATCACCGCGTCATACTGATGCGGCCCGGTGACAGCCAGCACGTCCGGGAAGGTCTCGCGCACCTTGCGGTCGAGACCGAAGCAGCCCGTCACGATCACCCGGCCGTTTTCGGTCATGGCCTCGCCGATGGCGTCGAGGCTTTCCGCCTTCGCGCTGTCGAGGAAGCCGCAGGTGTTCACCACAACCACATCGGCGCCGTCATAGTCGGGCGCGATCTCGTAGCCCTCCATGCGCAGGCGCGTGATGATGCGCTCCGAATCGACCAGCGCTTTCGCACAGCCCAGGCTGACGAAGCCGACTTTCGGCGCGGCGCGAGGCGGTGTCTTGAGCATGGCTTGCGTGCTTTCGGTTCCTGCGGTGCTACAAGCGAAGAATGCGCAGCCACCGCGCGATGTTGATCAGGCTCATCAGCGCCGCGGCCACATAGGTGAAGGCGGCGGCCTGCAAGATCCGTCTCGCGGCGGGCATGTCCTTCTCCGGGATATACCGCCCCGCCTTGAGCAGGGGAAGAGCGCGGTTGAAGCTCGCGTCATATTCCACCGGCAAGGTCGAGAGGTGGATGACCACCGCCAGGCTCAGGATGAGCATGCCCGCAAAGAACTCGAACGCGAAGCCGATGGGATGCCGCAGCAGCGCCGCGACGATGGGCGCGCCGATCATCACCACGGCGCCGACCTTTTCGACGACCACCGCGACCTTCGCCATGCGCGTCCGGTTCTTCAAGGGTTTGTAGCCGGTCGCGTCCTGCATGGCGTGGCCGACCTCATGGGTCGCCACGACGACCGCCGTCAGAGAGCGCCCGTTCAGATGCTGCGGCAGCAGGCGGACGGTCTTGTCGCGCGGGTCGTAATGGTCGCCCATATGGGTGCCTTCCACCTTGACCTGCGTCAACCCCATGGTGTCGAGCAGATGCCGCGCCAACTCGCCGCCCGTGCCGGGGAAATCCGGCCGGTCTTTCGAATGGCGGGCAAGCACGGAGCGCACCCAAAGCTGGGGCAGAACCGCAAGCGCAAGGATGACGAGCCCGAAGATGATGAGAAGCGCCATGACGACGTGCTATATGGTCATGCCCGCGCTCGCGCAAAATGCTATCCGGGCGCCAGACGTTTCTCCATGCGCGACTTGATCTCTTCTGGGCAAGCCCCTCGCGGGTTGAGGTTCAGATAGACCTGCCCCTGATAGATGCCGTGCAGAAGCGCGACCAGCGCGCGCTGGCGGTCGTCCGCCTGGTGCTCCTTCACGAAGCCGTCGATCATGGGCAGGAACAGTCCGCGCTGCCAGTCGAGACCGCACCATTGCGCCGTGCCCGAAAGGACACCCGTGCTGATCGCCATGCGGGCCTGGGCCAGAGAGATGGGCGGCTCCGACACCTCGTCCGCCGTGGCGGGCGCACAGTTGGTTTCGCCGCACAGGGCTTTGTGAAGGTGCCGGAGCGCAAGCACGATGGCGTGCCGCACCTGCGCATCCGAAAGTTGCGCGACCTCGCCCGTCTGCGCGCCGGCCCGGCCAGCGCCGAGTCCCGCCAGCAGAACGAGCGTCGTAAGCAGCCGCAATGACGGCATCACTCGGCCGGCTCGGACGCCGGCTGAGGCTGCTGCTGATCCGGCGTGACTTCCTTGCCGGTCTTCTGGTCCACGACCTTCATGGACAGCCGCACCTTGCCGCGTTCGTCGAAGCCCATGACCTTGACGTAAACTTCCTGGCCTTCCTTGACGAGTTCGGAGACGTGCTTCACGCGGCGGTCCGCCATTTGCGACACATGCACGAGCCCATCCTTGGAGCCGAAGAAATTCACGAAGGCGCCGAAATCGACGATCTTCACGACCTTGCCCTTGTAGATCTCGCCGACCTCCGGCTCGGATGCGATGGACTTGATGCGGTTGATTGCATCGCGGATCGAGCTCTGGCTGGCGGCCGCGATCTTCACGGTGCCATCGTCCGAGATGTCGATCTTCGCGCCGGATTCCTCGACGATCGAGCGGATGACGGAACCGCCCGAGCCGATGACCTCGCGGATCTTGTCGGTCGGGATGGTGATCGTCTCGATGCGCGGCGCATGCTCGCCGAGGCTTGTGCGCGCTTCCGGCAGCGCCTTCGCCATTTCGCCGAGGATATGCATCCGTCCAGCGTGGGCCTGTTCCAGCGCGGCTTTCATGATATCGACCGTGATGCCGGTGATCTTGATGTCCATCTGGAGCGCGGTCACGCCCTTTTCCGTGCCCGCCACCTTGAAATCCATGTCGCCGAGGTGGTCCTCGTCGCCGATGATATCGGACAAAACGGCATGGCCGGAGTCCTCCTTGATGAGGCCCATGGCGATGCCCGCGACAGGCCGCCTCAGCGGAATGCCCGCGTCCATCATCGCAAGCGAGGCGCCGCACACGGTCGCCATCGAAGACGAACCATTCGACTCGGTGATTTCGGAGACGACGCGCACGGTGTAGGGGAAGCTCTCCGGCTCCGGCATGACCGGATGCACGCTGCGCCACGCAAGCTTGCCGTGACCGCTCCCCCGGCGGCCCGGCGAGCCGACGCGCCCAACCTCTCCCACCGAGAAGGGCGGGAAGTTGTAATGCAGCAGGAAGGTTTCCTTGTAGGTGCCCTCCAGCGCATCGATCCACTGCTCGTCCTCGCCCGTGCCGAGGGTCGCGACCACGAGGGCCTGCGTCTCGCCGCGGGTGAAGAGCGCCGAGCCGTGCGTGCGCGGCAGCACGCCGACCTCCGCCCGGATTGGCCGGATCGTAACGAGATCACGCCCGTCGATGCGCTTGCCCGTCTTGAGGATGTTCGTGCGGACGATGGACTTTTCGAGATCCTTGAAAGCCTCGCCGATCTTCAGCTTCGCCTCCGGTCCGCTGCCGTCCACCAGCAGTTCCTGCATGACCCTGGCCTTGGCCTCGGCCACTTTCTCATTGCGCTCCTGCTTGCCGGCGACGGTGAAGGCTTTCTTCAGGTCTTTCTCGACCAGCTTCTTCACCTTCGGGCCGTACTCGTTCTTTCCGTCGGGCAGTTCCCACGGCTCCTTCGCGGCCTGCTCGGCGAGCGCGATGATGCAATCGACGACGGGGCGATAGGCGTCCTGGCCGAAGGTCACCGCGCCGAGCATGATCTCTTCGGACAGCTCCTTCGCCTCGGACTCGACCATGAGAACGGCGTCGGCCGTGCCCGCCACGACGAGGTCGAGTTCCGATTCCTTCTGCTGATCGAGTGTCGGGTTGAGCACATACTGGCCCTTGACGTAGCCGACCCGCGACGCGCCGATCGGGCCGAGAAACGGCAGCCCCGACAGCGTCAGCGCGGCGGATGCCGCCACCATGGCCACCACGTCGGGGTCGTTCTCCATGTCATGGGACAGCACGGTCACGATGACCTGGGTCTCGTTCTTGAAGCCCGGCGCGAAGAGCGGGCGGATCGGCCGGTCGATCAGGCGGGAAACGAGCGTTTCCTTCTCGGTGGGCCGGCCTTCGCGCTTGAAATAGCCGCCGGGGATCTTGCCCGCGGCGTAGGTGCGTTCCTGATAATTCACGGTGAGGGGGAAGAAATCGAGTGCGGGGTTCGCTTCGCGAGCCGCGACCACGGTCGCCATGACGGTCGTATCGCCATATTGCACGACGACGGCGCCATCGGCCTGGCGCGCCATGCGGCCCGTCTCGAATTTGAGCGGACGGCCGCCCCACTGAACCTCTTCCCGATAGATCTCGAACATTTCGTTTTATTCCAACAGCTTTAGCCAGCGGCCCTTCCGCTGGCTCTTCATCTTGCGTTTTTGATGCGCGCATCAGCCATAGCGCAGATTCCTGCCCTGAGATAGGGCTAACGGTCGCGATTTGCTGCCGCGTGCGCATTCATGGCCATGGATACGCGATCTACGGGCGATCGGCTCGCCTGCACGAGGCCGCGTACCGCACATGACAAGCGCGCGGCTGCGCGCTACATAAGCCGCAAACACATCCGCACATCGCACACGAGGCATCCGCGCCCATGGCCGCACCGCAATATGTCTACGTCATGCACCGCCTGTCCAAGACCTATCCCGGCGGCAAGCAGGTTCTGAACAACGTTTCGCTCTCCTTCCTGCCGGATGCGAAGATCGGCGTCGTCGGCGTGAACGGCTCCGGCAAGTCCACGCTGCTCAAGATCATGGCGGGAGTCGAAACCGAGTTTCAGGGCGAAGCCTGGGCGGCCGACGGCATCAAGGTGGGCTATCTGGCGCAGGAGCCGGAGCTCGACCCGTCGAAGGACGTGCTCGGCAACGCCATGGACGGGCTGGCCGACAAGAAAGCCATGCTCGACCGCTACAATGATCTCGCCATGAACTACTCCGACGACACGGCGGAAGAGATGGCGCGCCTTCAGGACATCATCGACGCGCAGAATTTGTGGGATCTCGACGCGCAGGTCGAGCAGGCGCTCCAGGCGCTGAACTGCCCGCCCCCGGATGCGGAGGTCACCAAGCTTTCCGGCGGCGAACAGCAGCGCGTGGCGCTGGTGCGGCTGCTGCTCTCGCGCCCCGATATCCTGCTGCTCGACGAGCCGACCAACCATCTCGACGCCGAGACCACCGCCTGGCTCCAGCATTACCTGGAGGACTATCCCGGCTGCGTGATCCTCGTCACCCACGACCGCTACTTCCTCGACAGCATCACGCAATGGACGCTCGAACTCGATCGAGGCCAGGGCATCCCCTACAAGGGCAATTATTCGAGCTGGCTGGAGCAGAAGGCGAAACGCGCCGCCCAGGAAAGCCGCGAAGAGGAAGCGAAGCAGCGCACATTGCAACGCGAGTTGGAGTGGATTCGCGCCAGCCCGAAGGCGCGTCAGGCGAAATCGAAGGCGCGCATCACGGCTTATGAAAAACTGGCGGAGGAAGCCGGCCGCGATCAGGTAGGCCGCGCGCAGATCCAGATCCCCATGGGACCCCGGCTCGGCGGCATCGTGCTGGAGGCCGACCACATCCGGAAGGGCTACAACGGGCGAACGCTGATCAGCGATCTCGACTTCAAGCTCCCGCCCGGCGGCATCGTCGGCGTGATCGGTCCGAACGGCGCGGGCAAGACGACGCG
>CAZNAH010000073.1:0-4408 GCA_964570735.1 uncultured Hyphomicrobiaceae bacterium
GTAGCGCGGGTTCATGGCGGCGGGCGCGCCGGCGGCCTTCAGCGCGGCGATGACGGCGGCGTTGGCGTAGGCCATGTCGTCGAGCTTGCCGAACGAGCCCTTGTCGTCGATCACGCGCTTCGGGTCATCGCCGCCGAACAGCGGCACGTGCTTGCGGTAGTAGCCGTCTGGGCCGACAGTGTCCGGCACTGCGGTGTCGATGCCCATGCTTTGCAGTTTGCGCGCATTCGCGGTCCAGATGGCGTAGTCGTCCGCGCCGTGGCCGGGCGCGGTATGCACGAAGCCAGTGCCGGTGTCGTCAGTAACATGGTCACCGTCAAGCAATGGCACGCGGAAATCGTAGCCGTGATCATCGAGCGGGTGGCGGCAAAAGAACCGACTCGTTGGCTTTACAGTCTCGATTCGCTGCCCTTGCACGCGCGCTTGTTTAAAAACACTTTCCGCCAGCCTGTCGGAAAGGATCAGCTTGTCGCCCGTCTTGGTCCAGTTATCCTCGGGAGCATCGACGATCTCATAAAGACTGTATTCGATTTTTGAGCTGAAGCTGATCGCCCGGTTCGCGGGGAGCGTCCAGGGCGTTGTCGTCCAGATCACGATGGAAGCGCCAGTCAGATCAAACGGATCTTGATCTCCGCGAGTCTCCGCTTGGCGTACAGGAAACTTCACCCACACGGCCGGGCTCGTCACCTCGTGATACTCCACCTCGGCCTCGGCGAGCGCGGTGCGCTCCACCACCGACCACATCACCGGCTTCGACCCGCGATAGAGCGAGCCGTTCATCGCGAATTTCAGCAATTCGCCCGCGATGATGGCCTCCGCCTCATAGGCCATCGTCGAATAGTAGTTCCGCCAGTCGCCCACCACGCCCAGCCGCGCGAACTCCTCCATCTGCACGCCGATCCACTTCTCGGCGAACTCGCGGCATTCGCGGCGGAACTCGTTGATCGGCACCTCGTCCTTGTTGCGGCCCTTCGCCCGGTACTGCTCCTCGACCTTCCATTCGATGGGCAGGCCGTGGCAGTCCCAGCCGGGCACGTAATTCGCGTCGCGGCCCATCATCTGCTGGGATTTCACGACCGCGTCCTTCAGGATCTTGTTCAGCCCCGTGCCGATGTGGATGTGCGCGTTCGCGTAAGGAGGGCCATCGTGGAGCACGAATTTCTCGCGGCCCTTCGCGGCTTTGCGGAGGCGTTTGTAAAGCCCCATCTCGTCCCATCGCGCGAGCAGCTTCGGCTCCAGCGTCGGCAGGCCGGCCTTCATGCCGAAATCGGTCTTCGGCAGGAACAGGGTCTGCGACCAGTCGCGCGTCTGCGGGGCTGAACCGGCCTCGATCACGGTGTCGCCGGTCGTCGCATGCGCGTCCGCCGTCTTGCCGTTGCCCGCGCCGTGCGAGCCGTTCGCGCCGTTGCCCGGCTTGGCCTTGGCCTTCGCGGCGCGTCCCGCCTTCGCGTGGGTGTCGTGCCCGTTGGTGTGCCCGCCCGCCTTCTTGCCGCGCGCGGGCGCCTGATCCGTCTTGTCCATGGAAAAAAGCCTGTCTGGCAATCCGTTCGTCGATTGCCGGTCTTCTAGCAATGCTTTGGCGGTGAATAAAGGCCGCGCGTGCGCTGATCGCGCGGCCTTGCGTGTCGTCCGGCGCGGACCTAGTGAATGGTCTGCGAGGGCGCACCGTCGCGCGGGCGTTCGAGAATGGCGGCGACGCCCATGCCGCCCGCGGTGCAAATGGAGATGAGCCCGCGCCCGCCGCCATTCTCTTCGAGGATCTTGGCGAGCATCGCGACGATGCGCGCGCCCGTCGCGGCAAACGGATGGCCGTAAGCGATGCTGGAGCCTTTGACGTTCATCTTTGAGCGGTCGATGGGGCCGAGGGGACGGTCCCGGCCGAGCATCTCCTTGCAGTAGGCCGGGTCTTCCCAGGCTTTCAGCGTGGCGAGCACCTGCGCCGCGAACGCCTCGTGGATTTCGTAGAAGTCGAAATCCTGCAAAGTGAGGCCGGCGCGGTCGAGCATGCGCGAGACGGCGATGGTCGGCGCCATGAGCAGGCCCTTGCCGTGGACGAAATCGATGCCGTAATGCTGGCCATAGGTGAGGTAGGCTTGCGGCTTCAGCCCGCGCGCCGCCGCCCAATCCTCCGAGGCGAGCAGCACGGCGGACGCCCCGTCGGTCAGCGGCGTGGAATTCGCCGCCGTCAGCGTGCCGCGCTCCGATTTCTCGAACGCGGTTTTCAGCTGCGCGATCTTCTCAAGGCTGATGTCGGCGCGGATGTTGTTGTCGCGGAAGACGCCGGCGGTCGGCACGATGAGGTCGTCCATGAAGCCGGACTCGTAAGCGGCTGCGGCCTTCCTGTGGCTCTCATAGGCGAGTTGATCCTGCTCGGCGCGGGGGATGTGGAACTCCTGCGCCATCAGTTCGCAATGCTGGCCCATGGACAGGCCCGTGCGCGGCTCCGAGACGCTGGGCGCGATGGGTTTGATCTCGCCGAAGCTGAAGCCGGAGGTGAAGGTGCCGAGGCGCTCGCCCATGCTCTTCGCGCGCGAGGCTTTCGCCAGACGGTGCGCGAATTTGCGGTCGAACACGATGGGGGCGTCCGAAATCGAATCCGTGCCGGTCGCGATCGCGCTTTCGACCTGCCCGACCGCGATCTTCGCCGCGCTGCCGAGCGCCGCCTGCAAGCTCGTGCCGCAGGCTTGCGCAAGCGTCACGCCGGGCGTGTCGCATTTGATCTTGGTGTTGAGGACGGCTTCGCGCGTAATGTTGAAATCCTTGGAGTGCCCGATCACCGCGCCGCCGACGACCTCGTCGATGTGCTCGCCTTCGAGGCCGTATTTGTCCGCGAGCCCGTTCAGCGCCGCCGACATGAGGTCGAGGTTGGAAAGATCCTCGTAAACCGTGTTCGCGCGAGCGAAAGGTGTGCGGATGCCGCCGATGACGGCAACCCGGCGCGTGTTCTGCAACATCGTCTGTCTCCTGTGTCGAAACCTATTCGGCGGCTGCGTGGGCCTGAACGGCGGGTGCCGGTTTCGGCGGGCTCGCGTCCTTCCGCTCCTGCGTGCGCCGGTCATGCAAGGGGCCGCCCCTGAACGGCGCGAAGCCCGTGCCGAAGATCACGCCCGCATCCACATGGTCGGCGCTCTGCACGATGCCCTCCGCTAGGCAGCGCTCGCATTCATCGACCAGCGGCTTGATGAGATCGCGGCCGAGCCGTTCCAATTCGCCCTGGTCGAACGATTGCTGGGCCTTCTGGGGCTTGCCGTCCACCCATTTGTAGAAGCCCTCGCCGCTCTTCTTGCCGAGCTTGCGGGCCGACACGAGCCGGGCGAGCGGCGAATCCTCCGGCGCGGGCATGTTCAGCACCTTGGCGACGCTCAGCGCGACATCGAGGCCGACCACGTCCACCAGCTCGATCGGCCCCATCGGCATGCCGAACTTCTCGGCGGCCGCGTCGATCTTTTCCTTCGAGACGCCTTCCTGATGCCGCTGCATCGCAGCGAACATATAGGGCGCGAGCACGCGGTTCACGAGGAAGCCCGGCGCGGATTTCACGATGAGCGGAAACTTGTCGATCTTCGTCACGAATGCGCAGCCCTTGCGCACCTCCTCCTCGCGGCTCTCGGGCCCGCGCACCACCTCGACGAGGGGGAGCTGCGGCACGGGGTTGAAGAAGTGCAGGCCGATCAGGCGGGCAGGATCGCGCAGCACGGCCGCGATCTGCTCGATCGGCAGGGACGAGGTGTTGGTGGCGAGTACGGCGCCGGGCTTCGCGCGGCTCTCGATGTCGGCGAAGAGCTTCTGCTTGGCGTCCAAATTCTCGAAGATGGCCTCGATGATGACATCGGCGCGGGGAACCTGCCGGCCTTCCACGTCGGCGAGCAGGCGCGCGACGGCCTTGTTGACCTCGTTCGCGCCGCGCAGCCGCTTTTTGAACAGGCTTTTCGCCCGGTCGAGCGCCTTGCCGACCGCTTCCGCCGACTGGTCCTGAAGGCTCACCTCCATGCCCGAGAGCACGCAGACCGCCGCGATGTCGCCGCCCATCGTGCCGGCCCCGATCACATGCACCCGGCGCGGCTGAAAGTCGGAGGATTTCGGCGCCTCGGCCTTCAGCATCTCGGTCAGCTTGAACACGCGGCGCAGATTGCGCGACTGCTCGGAAACATCAGCGGCGCGAAATAGCGCGTCTCGGCGCGGCGCATGGATTCGTAGCTGCCGCCGTGCTTCTCGAACAGCTCGATGAGCTTGAACGGCGCGGGATAGTGCTCCTCGCGGACCTTGGCGGCCGTCTCGCGGCGCATGCGCGAGGCAAGGAAGCCGCGCGCAGGGCCCGTCGCCATCACGCTCGCGAAGAAGCCGGGGCGTTTCGACTTGCGGTTCTGCAAGACGGCCCGGCGCGCCGCCCAGCGCAGTTCGAGACGCG
>CAZNAH010000073.1:4476-4727 GCA_964570735.1 uncultured Hyphomicrobiaceae bacterium
CATGTTCGGCATCGCGTTCATCGGTCCGCCCTGGCGCAGCCAGCGCGCCGAGCCGTGCAGGCCGGGGATGATGCCGAGCTTGACCTCGGGCAGGCCGAGGCGCGTGCCTTCCTCGCGGTCGGCGATGCGGTAATGGCAGGCGAGCGCAAATTCCAGGCCGCCGCCAAGGCAGAAGCCGTGGATCGCGGCGACCGCCGGAACGGGCAGCGTCTCGACCCGGTGGTCGGGAATGGCGGCAAAGGCCGCCGCGC
>CAZNAH010000073.1:4737-12013 GCA_964570735.1 uncultured Hyphomicrobiaceae bacterium
TCGAACAGCGCCGTGACCGCGTGGACAACCTGGTTGACCTCCGCCTCGGTCGTCATGTGCTCAAATTCGCGGATATCGGCGCCGGCGATGAAGCTCGTCTCCTTCGCCGACATGAAGATGAGGCCGCGCACGGATTTGTCGCGCGCGCCCTGCTCTGCCCGCGTGACGATGGCTTCGAGTTCCTCGATGGTCTCGCGGCCCAGAGTGTTCTGGGACTGGCCGGGCTGATCGAGCACGGCCCATGCGATGTTCTCGAAGTCGATCTGGAAGCACCAGTTTTTAAGGTTCGCGAGATCCGCCGCCATGACTGCTCCTTGCATTGCCCCGTCCGAGTCCGGGCGCTGGTTTATTCCGCGGCGTGCATGTCTTTGGTTTCGCGGCGCTGAGGCTGCTGCCCGAAGATCGCGCGGGAATTATGGCCAGCGGCATAGTTCGGCCGGACTTCTTCCGGGTCAAAATGATCAACGGCGATGACTTTGGCAACAAGCGTTTCAGTTTCCCTTAAGAGGTTCGCCTCCTGCTGGGTCAGCACGCCTTTCTGGACCGCTTCGGCGAACCAATCGTGCCCGAGGAAGCGGCGCACGCTGCCCTGGCGGATCGCGCGTTCGAGCTTACGGTCGGCCTCCTCCGCCTCGACGACCTTCTTCAGGGTCACTTCGAGCAGCCCCGTCGGATCGTTCACATCATGCGAGACGTAGATGTAGCGGGTGAGGCGGTCGCGCGCGGCGCCGGGCTCGATGGCAAGGCGGACGAGCGTTTTTCCGAGGCTGTCGGGCGCCTTGCGGAAGCCGTTGCCGAGCGGGAACACGCAGAGCCGCATGAGGGGACGCGCCGCCGCGACGGGGAAGTTGTCGATCGCCTCGCGCAATGCGCGGTAGAACCGATGCAGGCAGTTCTGCGCACAGTAATCGAGGATGGGGCGGTCAGCCTCCAGCGCGCCGTCATCCTCGTAGCGCTTCAAGAGGCAGGCAAGGAAATAAAGCTCGCTGAGGGCATCCGCCATGCGCGCGGTCGTGCGCTGGCGCACTTTCAGGCCGCCGCCGAGGAGAGCGACGCACAGATCGGCCACGAGCGCGAAGTTCTTCGAGCCGCGATGAAGCTGGCGATAATAATAAGGCACCGATGCGCGTTGGGGGGCGCTGCCGAAAGCGCCCAGCGTCACATTGTGGAACATCGAGCCGAACAGGTTCGAGACCGCGAACGCGACATGCCCCTCGAAAGCCTCCTCGAACATGCGGAAGCCTTCCCGGCGGTCGGGGTTCTGCGCGGCGGAGATCTCCGCGAAGAGATAGGGGTGGCTGCGCAGCGCGCCTTGCGCGAACACGATCAGGCTGCGGGTGAGGATGTTCGCGCCCTCGACCGTGATCGAGACGGGCGCGATCTGATAGGCGCCCATGAGATAGTTGCTCGGCCCGTCGCAGATCGCCTTGCCCGCCTGAATGTCGAAGGCGTCGTTGAGGGCCGTGCGCATCCATTCGGTCGTCTGGTATTTCATGAGGCCGGAGATGACGGCGGGCTTCGCGCCCTGGCTGACCATCGCGGACGTGACCGCGCGCGCCGACTCAAGCAGATAGGCCGCCTCCACGAGGCGCGCCATCGGCTCCTCGATGCCCTCCATGCGGCCGATCGGCAGCGCGAACTGCTTGCGGATGCGGCCATAGGCGCTCGTGGTGCGCAGCAGCGCCTTCGCGCCCGCCGTGGACGATGCGGGCAGCGAAATCGCCCGGCCGGCGGCGAGGCAGCTCATCAGCATGCGCCAGCCCTGGCCGACGCGCTCCGCCCCGCCGATAACCCAGTCGAGCGGGATGAAGACGTTTTCGCCCCAGGTCGGGCCGTTCGGGAAGGCCGAGCCCGAGGGCAGATGCCGCCGCCCGATCTGCACGCCCGGATGGCTCGCGGGGATGAGCGCCAACGTAATTCCGATGTCGTCCTGTCCGCGCCCGAGCAGGTTCTGCGGATCGAACAGGCGGAAGGCGAGCCCCAGCACCGTCGCCTTGGGCGCGAGCGTGATATAGCGCTTGTCCCAGTTCAGGCGGATGCCGACGACCTCGCGGCCCTCATGCATGCCCTTCTCCACGACGCCAATATCACGCATGGACGCCGCATCGGACCCGGCGAACGGGCTCGTCAGCGCGAAGCAGGGGATTTCCTCGCCCCTGGCCAGCCGCTCCAGCCAGTAATGCTTCTGCTCGTCGGTGCCGAATTTCTCGATGAGTTCGCCCGGCCCGAGCGAGTTCGGCACCATCACGATGATGGACGCATCCGGATTGCGCGAGGAGACCTTGCCGAGGATGATCGACTGCGCCTGCGGGGAAAAGCCGAGTCCGCCATGCTCCTTGGAGATGAGCATGCCGAGGAAGCCCTTGCTGCGGACATAGTTCCAGACATGCTCGGGAACCTCGTGGCGGTCATGACGGATCTCCCAGTCGTCGAGCATCCGGCACAGCTCTTCGGTCTCGTTGTTGAGGAAGGATTCCTCTTCCTTCGTCAGCTTGACCGGATCGATCGCGCGCAGTTTCTCCCAGCTCGGATTTCCGGAGAAAAGCTCCGCGTCATAGCCGATAGTGCCGGCTTCGAGCGCCTCGCGCTCCGTGTCCGAGACCGGCGGCAGAATGCGCTTGACGGTGCTGAAGGCCGGACGTGTCACGACGGCGGAGCGGATCGCGCGCACCGAGATGAGGCCAAGCAACACGGCAGGAAGCCAGCCGATCAGTTGCAGCGTGCCGAAGTCAGGGAGTGCGAACGCGCCCCAGGCAAGCCCCGTCTGCACCGCAAAAGTAAAGACGGCGAGGAAAGCGGCCCAGGCCCACAAGGGTGCGCGGCGCATGCCGAGCGCGAACAGGGCCGCGAGCGTCAGGAGGATGAATAGTGCTATCGCCATGACCTGATTCCTCTCCCAAAGCGCAAAGCGCCGGTCGTTCTCATTTTGCAAGGGCCTCGAATAGGCCAGCCGATTATTCGTCCTGAAAGTGAGCTTTTTACGGATCGGCGTCAACCGGTGCCAGCGGCGTTCAGCTTCGCCGGCCGGCGTCCGGCAAGCTCGCGAATTGCCGCTTGCAGCATCTTTTTTCCGCGGCCCCCTGCTCCATCTGCTCACAGCCCTCGTAATATACCCCATGGTTCAGGCGAACCTTGTTCAATGATACGCAGCCCTGGCTTTTCGAACCGCAACGGAGTGAAGGCGACTCATGCTGAACCAGAAGCGAAACGCGGGAGACCAGCATGACAGGCCGGAGCAGGCGGAACAGGAGGGCGCGGCACGGGCTGCCGAGTTCCTGCGCGCGCTCGCGAACCCGCATCGCCTGACCCTCCTCTGGCTTCTCTCCGAAAAAAGCTGTACGGTCATGGAGTTGTGCGGGCGATTGCAGGTGCGCCAGAGCCTCGTTTCCCAGCATCTTGCCCGCCTTCGCCTCGACGGCCTCGTGAGCGCCGAGCGCCAGGGGCACTTCGTCATCTATTCGTTGCGGGATGAACGGGCGCGCGATCTCGTCAGGATACTGACCCGGATGTTCGAGCGCGATCCTCTCGAAGCCGCCCGTTTCAACTACACGCAACCGAAGACCGGGGAAGCCCGCAACGGCAGCGCGGGCTCCGGCGCGCGGGCCTGAGCGCGAGCCCCCCTGCCTCGCATTTCGGCAATATGACTAAAGTCTGCGCCGAATGACGAAATATAAGCGTTGTCGCGCTGCGCTGGCGTTTGCTAGAACGGAATCCTCAAGAGCGCCACTGGTGCCAGACCGCAGCATCGGAACCGACGCCCGCCTCGATGGAATATTTCCTCCAGCAGCTGATCAACGGAATAACGCTCGGCTCGATCTACGGGCTCATCGCCATCGGATACACGATGGTCTATGGCATCGTCGGGATGATCAACTTCGCCCATGGCGACATCTTCATGGTCGGCGCCTTTATCGCGCTGATCACAATACTCGGCGCGCTCGCGCTCTTCGGCTCGTTCATCCCGCTGGCGCTCGTGCTCGTTCTCGTCATCGCGATGGCCGTGACCGCGGTGTGGGGCTGGACGCTGGAGCGCATCGCCTACCGCCCGCTGCGGGGCTCGTTCCGGCTCGCACCGCTGATCACCGCGATTGGCGCATCAATCTTCCTTCAAAACTTCGTGCAATTGTCGCAGGGCGCGCGCTCGAAGCCCATTCCGCCCTTGCTGTCCGGCGGTTTCGTCCTGTCGGAAAGCGATGGCTTCGCGGTCAGCATCAGCTACGTGCAGATCCTGATCATCCTGACGACCATCGCGCTGATGGTGGGCTTCTCGCTGCTCATCGGCAAGACGGCGCTCGGCCGCGCACAGCGCGCCTGCGAGCAGGACCGGACGATGGCGGCGCTCTGCGGCGTCAATGTCGACCGGACGATCTCGCTGACCTTCGTGATCGGGGCTGCGCTGGCGGCGGTCGCCGGCCTCATGTATCTGACCTATTACGGCGTGATCGACTTCTTCATCGGCTTCATCGCCGGCATCAAGGCATTCACCGCCGCTGTGCTCGGAGGCATCGGCTCGCTCCCCGGCGCGATGCTGGGCGGCCTCATCATCGGCCTCATCGAGGTGTTCTGGGCCGGCTACTTCACCACGCAATATAAGGATGTCGCCGCCTTCTCGATCCTTGCGATCGTGCTGATCTTCCTGCCCTCCGGGCTCCTCGGCAAACCCGAAGTCGAGAAGGTATAAGCGATGGCGGAAGCAGCCGCGGCTCCGCGGACGAAATCCCTGCTGTCCGAGATCCCCGAAACGTCGATTCGGGAAGCCGTCGTAACCTTTGCAGTCGCGTTCATCCTGTTCGGCTCCCTCATCGGCTTCAAGACGGAAAGCGTGCAGGAAACGCTCACGCTGGCCTTCCGCTTCGGCACGGCCTTTGCACTCGCCGCCGCCGTGGCGATCATCCGGCTCCTGTTCGATGTCTTCGTCTGGCGCCGCGGCGGCCTCGCCCGCATCGGCGCAGGTCTGGGGGAGGGCTGGCAGACGGCCTTGCGCACCCTGATCGCGGTTATTTTCATCGCGGGAGGCGTCTTCTTCCTCGTTCCGGGCGCAAGCGAGACGTTCTCCACCGCCATCGTCGGCTTCCTTTCCTTTTCCGCCGGGTGGGACAACACCTTCGAGACGCTCGCCTGGACGCTGACCTTCGTGGCGATGGCGGTCTTCCTTCTCTTCGTCGCCATGCTGCTCGCCCGCGCGATCCGTCTGATGCTCGGCGCGACCGTCGAGAGCGATGCCGCCCCCGGCGCGAAAACCACGGGCCTCACCCGCAATCTCGGCAGCGAATTCGCGGCGGGCCTGCTCCTCATCAGTCTCGTGCTGCCCTTCCTCGTCGCCGGCCAGCAGCAGCGTTATGCCGTCGATACCGCCACGCAGGTCCTCATCTACATCATGCTGGGCTGGGGGCTGAACATCGTCGTCGGCCTCGCGGGGCTGCTCGACCTCGGCTATGTGGCCTTCTATGCCGTGGGCGCTTACACCTATGCGCTCATCGCGACGGAGTTCGGCTGGTCGTTCTGGGTCTGCCTGCCGCTCGCGGGGCTTTTCGCCGCGCTCTGGGGCATCATGCTCGGCTTCCCCGTGCTGCGCCTGCGAGGAGACTATCTCGCGATCGTCACGCTTGCCTTCGGCGAAATCATCCGCATCGTGCTGCTCAACTGGCAGAGCCTGACGGGCGGCCCCAACGGCATCACCCGCATCCCGAAGCTCGACTTCTTCGGCCTGTCCTTCGACCGCGCGGCGGAGCCGAGTTTCCACGGAACCTTCGGCCTCGAATACAGTCCCATCCACCGCATCATCTTCCTCTATTACGTTATCCTCGTGCTCGCCCTCATTACCAATTTCGTGACGATGCGCCTCAGGCGCCTGCCCATGGGACGCGCCTGGGAAGCGTTGCGCGAAGACGAGATCGCCTGCCGATCGCTCGGCATCAACACGGTGACGACGAAGCTCACGGCGTTCGCCATCGGCGCGATGTTCGGCGGCTTCGCGGGCTCGTTCTTCGCGACCCGACAGGGCTTTATCAGCCCGGAATCGTTCACCTTCCACGAGTCTGCGCTGGTGCTCGCCATCGTCGTGCTCGGCGGGCTCGGCAGCCAGCTCGGCGTCGTGGTGGCGGCCGTCGCGCTGATCGGAAGCTCCGAATTCTTCCGCGACCTCGAAGAATACCGCATGCTCATGTTCGGCGGCGCCATGGTCGCGCTGATGACATGGCGGCCGCGCGGGCTCATCGCGAGCCGCACGCCCTCAGTGGCGCTGCATCAGCGGAGGGCCATCTCCAGCGATCTCGTGCAGGAGGGCCGTGGCTGATGTCGCCGCCCCCCCATGCGCGCCCCTCGGCTCCCGACGACGTCATCCTCCAGGTCGAGCACCTTACCATGCGCTTCGGCGGGCTGACGGCCGTGGACGCGCTCTTCTTCGCGGCGCG
Organism: uncultured Hyphomicrobiaceae bacterium; assembly: GCA_964570735.1. Taxonomy (GTDB): domain Bacteria; phylum Pseudomonadota; class Alphaproteobacteria; order Rhizobiales; family Rhodomicrobiaceae; genus CAZNAH01. The sequence goes on from CAZNAH010000073.1 coordinate 11,151, forward strand.
GCGCGGCGACATCACCGCCATCATCGGCCCGAACGGCGCGGGCAAGACGACCGTATTCAACTGCATCACCGGCTTCTACAAGCCGAGCGAGGGCATGATCGGGCTGCGCCACGCGGACGGACGCACTTTCCTGCTCGAACGGCTCGAAGGGCATAAGATCGCCCGCGATGCCCATGTTGCCCGCACCTTCCAGAACATCCGCCTGTTCGGCGGTATGACGGTGCTCGAAAACCTGCTCGTCGCGCAGCACACCGTGCTCTCGGAAGCCTCGCTCTACTCCGTCGCCGGCATCCTCGGCCTCAGAAGCTTCAAGAAGGCGGAAGCGCAGGCCGTCGAATTCGCCTCCTACTGGCTTGAGCAGACGAACCTGATCGACCGCGCGGACGACCCCGCGGGCGACCTCCCCTATGGCGGGCAGCGCCGGCTGGAAATCGCCCGCGCCATGTGCACCCGCCCCGTGCTCCTGTGCCTCGACGAGCCCGCCGCCGGCCTCAACCCGCGCGAATCCGCCGAACTGAACGAGCTTCTGCTGTCGATCCGCGCGGACCACGGCCTCTCCATCCTGCTCATCGAGCACGACATGGGCGTGGTCATGGGCATCTCGGACCGCATCGTGGTGCTGGACTACGGACGCAAGATCGCGGAAGGCACGCCCGAGGCCATCCGCAACGACCCGCGCGTCATCGCCGCCTATCTCGGCGTGGAGGACGAGGAGGTGCAGCGCGTCGATGAGGAGGTCGGCGGGCTATGAGCGATGCGATGCTTTCCATCCGCGGCGTCGAAACCTATTACGGCCGCATCCGCGCGCTGAAGGGCGTCGATCTCGATGTGCATCGCGGCGAGGTCGTGACGATGATCGGCTC
>CAZNAH010000073.1:12050-13632 GCA_964570735.1 uncultured Hyphomicrobiaceae bacterium
GGCAGCCCGCGCGCAACGTCGGGGCAAATCACGCTCGACGGCCTCGACATCACGCATCTCCCCACCCATCAGATCATGCAGCTTTCCGTCGCGCAGTCCCCGGAAGGGCGGCGCATTTTCCCGCGCATGACGGTCTATGAAAACCTGCTGATGGGCGCGCTCCTCTCGCCCGGCAACGCGCTCGATGAAGACCTCGCGATGGTGTACCGGCTTTTCCCCGTGCTGGAGAAGCGCCGCAGCCAGCGCGGCGGCACGCTCTCGGGCGGCGAACAGCAGATGCTGGCCATCGGGCGCGCGCTCATGGGGCGCCCGAAGCTCCTGCTGCTCGACGAGCCCTCGCTCGGCCTCGCCCCCATCATCGTGCAGCAAATCTTCAAGGTGATCAGCGACCTCAACCGCGAACGCGGGCTGACCGTGTTCCTCGTCGAGCAGAACGCCTATCACGCTCTCAAGATCGCGCATCGCGGCTATGTCATGGTCAATGGGCAGATCACGATGTCGGGCAAGGCATCCGACCTCCTGCGCAGCGACGAGATCAAGTCGGCCTATCTCGAAGGCGGCGCCCATGCTTGAGCGTATGTGAGGACAAAAGACAGCCGCATGGGCATTCTCTGGGAAAAATCGTTCATCGCGTTCTTCTTCATCACCGTGCTGTTCGGCGGCGGGGCGGCCTTCCTCACGGGGCGCGCCATCGCGAAGACGTGGAAGCCGTTCTACCAGGGCGTGCTCTACACCATGATGCTCGGCGCGGCGGTGCGCTTCCTGCATTGGGGACTGTTTTCCGGCGCTACCTATGCAAGCTGGCGCGCCTCGCAGGGCACGCTGCTCTCGCTCCATTATTACATCGCCGACACGCTCGTCCTGCTCCTCGCGATGACTATCGGCTTCCGCTTGCAGAGAACCGAGCAGATGACGCGGCAATATCACTGGCTTTATGAAAAAACATCGCCGTTCAGCTACCGCCTCCGCGCGGATGCCACCATTGAGCCGCAATCCCGTCCAACACCATGAAGCGTTGCTTTTTCGGCTTTCGCCAACCCCAAACAAAAAGGGAACCAACGATGCGTAGGATAGTAAAGGGGCTTGCCATATTCGGGCTTGGGCTCGGCCTTGCCGCGCCCGCTTGGGCAGAAGACATCACGATCGCCGTGGTCGGCCCGATGACGGGCAAGGAAGCCACGTTCGGCGCGCAGTTCAAGGTTGGCGCCGAGGCGGCCGTGAAGGACATCAACGCGGCGGGCGGCGTGAACGGCAAGAAGCTGAAGCTCGAAATCGGCGACGACCAGTGCGACCCGAAGCAGGCTGTCGCGGTGGCGAACCAGATGGCGGGCAAGGGCGTGGCTTTCGTGGCCGGCCATTACTGCTCGGGCGCTTCGATCCCCGCCTCGCAGGTCTACAACGAAGAGGGCATCATCCAGATCTCGCCCGCCTCGACCAATCCGAAGTTCACGGACGAGCGCCCCGGCCCGTTCAGCTTCCGCGTCTGCGGCCGTGACGATCAGCAGGGCTCCGTCGCCGGCAAGTATCTCGCCGAGCAGTTCAAGGACAAGCCCCCGCAGGCCGTGGCCAAGATCGTCGAGGG
>CAZNAH010000073.1:13642-14857 GCA_964570735.1 uncultured Hyphomicrobiaceae bacterium
AAGAACATCGCGATCCTGCACGACAAGACCGCCTACGGCCAGGGCCTCGCCGATGAGACCAAGAAGGCGATGAACGCGGCCGGCAAGCAGGAAGTCCTCTACGAAGCGATCACGGCCGGCGAGAAAGACTACACCGCCGTCGTGACGAAGCTGAAGCAGGCGAACGTCGATGTTGTCTATCTCGGCGGCTATCACACGGAGGCGGGCCTCATCATCCGCCAGATGCGCCAGCAGGGCATGAACACCATTCTCGTCGGCGGTGACGCGCTCGTCTCGAACGAGCTTGGCGAGATCGCGGGCGAGCAGGTCGAGGGCACGATGATGACGTTCTCGCCCGATCCGCGCAAGAACCCCGCCGCGAAGGATCTCGTCGCATCGTTTGAGAAAGCCAACGTCAACCCGGAAGGCTATGTGATCTACACCTACGCCGCCATCCAGACCTGGGCGCAGGCTGCCAACAAGGCCGGCTCGACAGATGCGAAGAAAGTCGCCGCCGTGCTCCAGGAAAACGAGTTCGACACGGCGCTCGGCAAGTACCGCTTCGACGCGAAGGGCGATCCGAACCTGCCGCCTTACGTCTTCTATCGCTGGGGCAAGACGACCTACGAGCAGATCGAATAGCCGTCTCTCAGCTCATGAACCGGAAAGGCCCGCGGCGTTCGCGGGCCTTTTTGTTTGCGCCGTGCGATGCTGCTCCCCTATGCTTCGAGCCATCGAGATGCTGACCCCTGGCCCCCGAAACCTCATCACGGACGTTGCAGGCTTGCGCATCGGCCACGCGCAGGACGCCTTGCTCGCTTCGGGCGTGACGGTCCTCCTCGCCGACGCGCTGATGACCGTGGCAGCAGCCGTGTTCGGCGGCGGCCCCGGCACGCGCGAACTCGACGCCATCGCGCTCGAAGGCACAGTGCAGGAGACCCACGCGCTCGCCCTGTCCGGCGGCTCGGCCTTCGGGCTCGACGCCGCGACCGGCGTGCAGAGCCTGCTTCGCGAGCGCGGCATGGGCTTCCGGATCGGCGCGTTCGCCGTCCCCATCGTGCCGCAGGCCATCCTGTTCGACCTCTTAAACGGCGGAGACAAGTCCTGGGGCCGTTACCCGCCCTATCGCGAACTCGGGTATGCCGCCGCATCCGCCGCCTCAGAGGATTTCGCGCTCGGCTCGGCCGGGGCGGGCTATGGCGCGACGATCGCATGGAGGGCCGACGGCAGGCGCCT
>CAZNAH010000074.1:0-14776 GCA_964570735.1 uncultured Hyphomicrobiaceae bacterium
CCCTGCTTCAGGAGGACGCGGAGAATATCGACGCGCTGGGCGGCCTCGCCAAATGCTATGTCGCGACCGGGGATTTCGCGCGCGCCGAGCAGACGCTGGCCCTGGCCGCGCCGGCGAAGCAGTCGCATTCGGCTTATCTCAGCGCGAAAGCCGCGCTGGAACTCGCCCGCAAGGCAGGCCCGAAGCCCGATATCAAGGCGCTGGAGCAGGCAGTCGCGAAGAACCCTGCGGATTGGGACGCGCGCTTCAAGCTCGCCATCGCGCTGAACGCCCGCAATGCGCGGCGCGAGGCCATGGATCACCTCTTCGAGATTTTGCGCCGCGATCGCGCCTGGAACGATGATGCAGCGCGGAAACAGCTTGTGGAATTCTTCGAGGCGTGGGGACCGAAAGACCCGCTCACGGTTTCCGGACGTCAAAGGCTATCTTCACTATTGTTCGCGTAATCGGAAGCCCTCGCGCGGGATGGAGAAGGCATTGGGTATTACGGACCGCTACAGAGCGCTCGATGATCTGCCATCGACGATCCCCGTGTTCCCTCTGCACGGCTGCATTCTGCTGCCTCGCTCCAACCTGCCGCTGAATGTGTTCGAGCCGCGCTATCTGACCATGGTGGACGACGTGCTGGCGGGCGACCGCATCATCGGCATCGTGCAGCCGATCGCGACCGAGGAGGAATCCCCCGCCAGCAAGGGCCACCCGCTGCGGCAGACGGGCTGCGCGGGCCGCCTCACCTCGTTCTCCGAGACCGAGGACGGGCGCGTGCTGATTACGATAACGGGCATTTGCCGTTTCGATATCGCTGCGGAAACGCGGACGATGAAGCCTTACCGGCTGTGCGAAGTCTCCTATCTGCCCTATCAGAAAGATCTCGTGCGCGGCCATGGCCAGGACGCGGTCGATTGGCAGCGGTTCCTGACCGTGCTGCGCACCTATCTCGACGCGCGCAACCTCACGGCGGACTGGCAGAGCATCCAGCGCTCGCCGACCGAACTCCTTATCAATACGCTGTCGATCATCAGCCCCTACGGACCGGAAGAAAAGCAGGCGCTGCTGGAAGCGCCGGATCTGAAAACCCGCTCGGAGGTTCTGATGGCGCTCGCCGAGATGGAAATCGCCGCACCGGGCGAACCCGGGTCCGGCGGCAGCCTGCATTGAGCCCGCAAGACAGCCCGCAGCGTGGAGGCGTGGACATGGCCGAACCGATCAACCGCCCGGAAGTGGATGTCCGCCTGCTCGAAATCCTCGTCTGCCCGGTCACGAAGCAGACCCTTCATTACGACCGCGCGGCGCAGGAGCTGATCAGCAAGGCGGCTGGCCTCGCCTATCCCATCCGCGATGGCATCCCCGTGATGCTGCCGGAGGAAGCGCGTAAGCTCAGCGACGAGGAACTTGCCAAAGCTTGAGCGGGGGGCTGCCCGTCAGAGGCTCTGCCCGCGCAGGAGTTTCGGCAGGTCGCCCGTCAGACCGGCGGCCTCGCGCATTGCGATGACCTTCAACGGCACGAGCCTGTCCATCGCGCGAAGCCCCGTGCTGCGGATCATGCGCAGCGCCATGTTGTCGTTCGAGAACAGCCGGTTGAGAAACGCGGCGGAGAACGCCGATGTCGTGCTGTCGAACCGCCGCCACCGCTCATAGCGCTTCAAGACGCCGATCATTCCGATATCAAGGCCGAGGCGGGCCGCATCGGTGAGCACCTCCGCGAGCGCCGCCACATCCTTCAGCCCGTGATTGAGGCCCTGCCCCGCGATCCAGTGCAGTCCGTGGGCGGCATCGCCGGCCAGTGCGAAGCGCGGGCGCACGAATTCGCGCGCAAGCGTCATGGTCAGCGGATAGGCTGCGGGCTTCGACAGCACTTCGAGGGCGCCGAACTGCCCCCCGAACCGCTGGCGCAGTTCGTCGAGAAAGACGGCCTCTCCAGAAGCCAGGATGCGGTCCGCCGTGCGCGCGTCCTCGGTCCAGACGATGGACGATCGGTTGCCGGTCAGCGGCAGGATGGCGAACGGCCCCGACGGCAGAAAATGCTGGATGGCCAGTCCGTGATGCGGCTTTTCGTGGCCCACGGTGATGGTGATGCCCTTCTTGTCGGATGTCCACACCGTCGCGCCGATGCCGGCCATATCACGCAGCGCCGAGCGCTGACCATCGGCGGCCACCAGCAGCTTCGCATGCAGCACCCTGCCCGATTTCAGATGGACTTCGGCGGCCGACTCCGTCACCCGGAAGCTCGAAACCTCGTCCGGCGCGAACCAGGTCAGGCCCTCGATGCGGTCGAGGCTCGCCATCAGCGCTTGCCGCAGCGCCGCGTTTTCCACCATGTAGGCGGTCGGCGCGCGGTCGGGCGCATCCTCCGCATCGAGGCCGAGCAGCGCGGTTCTGATGGGCGTATCGAGCGAGGAGTCTGTCAATTCGATGCGCAGCATGGGCTGAGCCTGGGCGGACAGCGCAGGCCACACGCCGATCACGTCGAGCATGGCCTTGACCGACGCGGTGATCGCCGCAGAGCGCCCATCGAACGCGCCGGCCCGCGCGGCCTCCACCGGCATGCGCTCGACAAGCGCGATGCGGAGCGCGCCGGGAGCGCTCGCGCTCAGCGCGCGCGCCAGGGCCAGCCCGACGAAGCTTCCTCCGACGATCACGATATCGAAATGCTGGTCGTTTGCGGTCATGGCTTGGCTCTCCGGAATTGGTCTCGCAAGGCTGCCATCCCGTGATACGGCTTGACAGCGCCGATGGTGTGCCGGTTATTCGCGTTTAAGTACTGTGAGGGCATCGCATGGCGGACGTCGAGCAGCTTTTGTCCATCCTCGATCTTGAACACCTGGAGCAAAACCTGTTCCGTGGACGCAGCCCGCAGAACAGCTGGCAGCGGGTTTTCGGCGGGCAGGTCGTGGGCCAGGCCCTGATGGCCGCGAACCGCACCGTCGATGACCAGGATCGCCTGCCCCACTCCATGCATGCCTATTTCATCCTGCCTGGCGACCCGAAGGTTCCCATCATCTACGAGGTGGAGCGGATCCGGGACGGCGGCAGCTATAGCACGCGGCGGGTCAAGGCCATCCAGCACGGCCATGCCATTTTCACCATGTCCGTCTCGTTCCACCGCGCGGAAGAAGGCTTCGAGCATCAGCTCAAGATGCCGGACGTGCCCGCTCCCGAAAGCCTGCCCTCCGAAGCGGAACTGAAGCAGCGGCTGTTGCCCTTGCTGCCCGACGCGATCCGGCGCTATTGGGAGCGCGAGCGGCCCATCGAATTGCGCCCCGTGGATGTGCAGCGCTTTCTCGCGCCGGAGAAGCGGGAGCCGGTTCAGTATCTCTGGATCAAGGCGAACGGGCATATCCCGGACGACCAGCGGCTGCACCAGTGCGTGCTGGCCTATACCTCCGACTTCTCGTTGCTGGACACGGCGCTCGTCGCGCATGGCCGCGTGCTGTTCGACCCGCGGCTGATGCTGGCGAGCCTCGATCATGCCGTGTGGTTCCACAGGCCGGTGCGCGCCGATGAGTGGCTGCTCTATGCGCAGGACAGCCCCAGCGCGCAGGGCGGGCGCGGCTTCTGCCGGGGCAACATCTTCTCGCGCGACGGGAAGCTGCTGGCCTCCGTCGCGCAGGAGGGTGTGATCCGCGAGCGCAAGGAGCCCTGAGCGGCTAACCCTTTGGCGTATCGAGCGTGAAGGTTTCCTCGAACACGTTGTCGTCCGTGTCCACTGCCCGAACGGCGAGCGTGACAGGCCCGTTCGCTGCGGGCTGTACGGGGAAGATGAAGTTCGGGTTCTCGCTGATCGAGATTCCGCCGTCCATCCGCCAGATCAGTTCACCGCCCTGCTTGACTTCGATCTCGCGCACGAAATGCGCCGGAATGTAATGCCGCGTGAGCTGGTTCATCTGCAAGCCGGAGTAATTGGGATGACGGATCATCAATTGCGCGGCAGAGCCTTCGCCCGATGAAGCGGGGACGGCCCGCATGCGCATTTTCCCCATCTCGGCCTTGGCCGACTGCTCATCCTTCAAGGCCGGCGCGGAGCATCCGCCGGATGCCTTCACGAACCGCTTCACCATGTAGAGCGCGCCATCTTCCAGTTCCGCGATCGCCCGCACATAGGAATAGGAGTTGATGCGCACGCGCGTCTCCATGGCCTTCGTGCTGGCTTTCGGACCATAGCTGAACGTCGCCACGACCGGCGAAGGGTTCTCGTCCACGACAAGTGTCAGGGCCTTGATCGGAGCGGGCAATGCCGCGCCCGGCTTCAATTTCACGGAGAGCGGCACGATCGCGGCATCTTCCGCCCGCATGGGTGCGTCGAGTTCCAGAAAGGCGCTGCCATCGCGCAAGCTCTTGTTCAGCACGATATCCGGCCGCAGCGTTTCCCATGTGGCTTCGCTTTGCGCGGAAGCCGGTGGTGCGGCGAGCAGCATCAGAGCCGGCAAGATCAGCCCGAGATATCGGCTGAGTGTCATAAGACCTGACGCTAAGTCGGCACGATCGCTGCGCTTTTTGCTTGCGCCGCCCCGATATCCTTGCTCGGCCCATTCCATCGTCTTCCTCCCGGCACGAACTGAAGTGTGATTATTCAGCCACTATAACCGCTTTTGGGCCTGTCCGCACCCCTCTGTAAACGCGGCTTCTGAATCAGGACTTGCTATTCCTTCCAAACATATCCAAATATTCCGAGGTACACCGTGTTGAGATCGACCGTCTGCGCAGTCTGCTAATCTGCAAATTGAGGACAATGTCAGCTTGGTCGTCTTATATAACTGAAGCATGCTTGCGATGCCGCTCATTCGTTGTTTCGACAGGCTGCTCGCGGCGGGAGATCGATTAAATAAGTGTAATATTTTAACGATATTGCTCTCGCTGCGTGGCTCGGGTCGCAGTCCAGCGGGCGGAAAAGGCAGGTCAGCGCGTGTTGTGTTGAAAGCGGCCCCTCTTCGTTCAGGCGCCGAGCATTCACAAGAGTTTGTCTGTAACAAAGCCGGAGACTCTTGAGCCGTTCAGGTTTGCTATATTATAGAAATCACTTTATGAGCGATCATAAATTATGGTTGCAGCAAAGGCACCCCGTTGAAGTCGCTGTGATGTAACGGTGCATTTTTATACAATTGGTTTATTGTGTACTGATGCCCATTCGTTATAGATACAGTCAACAAAATGCGTGTATGAAAGGGTTGGTTTTCTGTGCGACAGGAAAAGAAGATGAAAGAGCCTAGCGCCGCCAAGCTCGTTCGAGATGCGAAATGGCTTGATTCGATCGAAGTCACCAATAGCCACTATAAAAACGTCGAAAGTGCACTATCCGGCCGATCGAGGAGGCCACAGATGATGGATGAGAAGTTCGAAAACAACGAGTTGGTCGAGTTCACCACGCAGATTGTATCTGCCTATGTGAGCAATAACACCGTCGTTCCGGCCGATTTGCCTGCCCTGATCAGCGATGTTCATGACGCGTTGTCGCGCGCATCGAACAATGTTGCGCAACCGGTCCGGGAAGAACTGAAACCTGCTGTTCCGCCTAAGAAATCCGTCACGCCCGACTACATCATCTGCCTGGAAGACGGCAAGAAGTTCAAGTCGCTGAAGCGCCACCTGCGGACCCATTACAACATGTCCCCGGAAGAATATCGCGAGAAGTGGGGCCTGCCCGCCGATTATCCCATGGTTGCCCCCAACTATGCGCAGGCCCGGTCCAGCCTCGCGAAAAAGATGGGGCTCGGACAGCGGCGCGGCCGATAAAGGCGCACGTGTTCTGAAGGCATCGCGCGGGGCGCGCCGTTCGGGCGCCGCCGCCGTTCCTTTTCCGCTTCCGCGTCCAGGCGCCACGCGCACCATTCGTTGCGATCCGAAAGCAGAGGTGGCTTTCTTGCACGGTCCAAGCTCCGAATCACTTGCACCGCGTCATGCAAATCACCCATAGTCCCAGCGTGAGACGCCGTACCGTAACTCATTGAAGGCGGATCAATGCGTTACAGCGGGAGAGGGCGATGCCGTCGGAACTGGCTTTCCGCGCTCAGCTTGTGCTGCGTGAGCAGCGCGAGATATTCGATTATTGGAAACGCTGCGCGCGCGGCAACCTTATGCCTGCGCGGTCCGACATCGACCCCGTTGCAATCCCGCATCTTTTGCCCGGCCTGAGCCTCCTGCATGTCGAACCGGGGCGTGTCGATGCCCGCTACCGCCTCGCCGGGACGCGCGTCCGCGAGATCTATGGCATCGAGGTGACCGGCAAGTGCATTTTCGATCTCGATTTTAAGGACAAGACGTCGTATTGGCGCGCCGCTTACAGCCGCGTGATCGAGGATGGCTTGCCGATGCAAGGGGCGGTGAGAGGCCCCGTTGCGGCCCGCGATCACCTCGTGCTGTTCTGGCTTCGATTGCCGCTCGGCGAAGTCGGCGGCCCGGTCGACCGCATTCTCGGCTATGATGCCGCGGTTCCGGTCAGCCTTGCGGCATCGCGCGATGAGGCGGACGAGGTTTTTCTCCATCCGCGCCGGGCCTGAAACCAGCGGTCCGATCGGCTGCGCACTTGATCCGTGAGATCGTTTCCAGAAACTCCGTTTCCCGCTTGAGCGCCTTCAGAAGGCGCATATGCCGGTTGACGTCATAGGTCCACTCGCCAGCCTGACCGCGCCTGCGCTCGGCGCGCAGAGCCTTCCGCAGGCGCGCGATGAGGGCCTCGGTGCCAGCGATCGAATAATCCTCGACTTCGGATGGCCACAGCCCGAGGAGGGCCGGCAGCGCATCGGCGCGGGCATATTCCGTCGCGGGCGGGATCACGCCGCGAAGAGGACCAACGCTGGACGACGGGAGGGCTTGGGGGCAAGGCGGCTTGTGGCGGGGGGCGGTCACGCGAAACTCCGGGGTGAGGAACGCCGGAATTATGCGCGGGCTCTGTTTGGCGGGGATAAGTTTGCCCGCATCCGCCCTTAATAATACTGGATGGACATGATGATGCGGGCGATCCAGGCGACGGGCTGATCGTGCGCCGCTCCCGGTCCGGGATCGAGCGGGCACAGAATGAGGGAACCGGACGGCGCGAACAGCACACGCCGGAGCAGAACGACCCCGCTTTCGAGCCCCACGAGGCAATCGGCCCCGTTGGCGTTCAGCACATCGGCCTCGCGGAGCTTTGCGGCGATGATGACCGCGCCCGCGTCATAGCGCCCGCACGGGATTTCGAGGCGCGCCGCAACGGGGTTCTCGGCCGGCACGTCCAGCGTCAGAACCTCGCTTTCGATCCCCTTCATGCGGTAGATGGCGCCGTTTGCGCCCAGTCGCCCCAGAAAGGGGATATCCCGCCCGCTGGCCGACGAGATCAACTCGGCCGGCTCGACGTTAAGCGCGGCGGCGATCTTTTCGAGCCAGCTCGTGGAAACGGTCATATTGGCGGTTTCGAGCCGCTGCACCGTCTGCGGCGTCGTGCCGATCCGGTCCGCCAGCTCCTTCAGCGTCAGTCCGCGCAGCTTGCGCAGTTCTCTTATCCGGGTTCGCATCTCAAGTTTGCCTCCCGATATCACCGTATCAGAGATTTTTTACCGCGATCTTATCCGCCTGATTCACTTTTGACGTAATTTTTCACGGGAACCCCGCTTGGCAGCCCCACATGCCCTCAACTACCTTGGGTTGACCCGCCTTTCACGTCAGCAGGAGCCGCGATGACAACGCCTTTGTCGGATGACTCGCACAGAAAAGCCAAATGTATACAACGCCCTGCGCGCGGGAGATGCAAGCACCGCCGAGATTCTTTGCAGACGCGCCACTTGCAGGCGCAACTGTATTCGGCTGCGGCGCTCATCTTCGGCGTGCCGCTCAGCGAGCTCGAAGCGCCCATGCGGCGGCCCGCGCGCGTGGCCCGGGCGCGACAGACGGCGATGTATCTCGCACATGTGGGAAAAGGGCTGCCGCTGCGGCTCGTCGGCCAGATGTTCCGGCGCGACCGCACAACCGTCGCGCACGCCTGCGCCGCCATCGAGGATCGCCGCGAGGACAAGACGTTCGACCAGGCGCTCTGCTGGATCGAGCGCGCCATGGCCTGGGCGCCCGGCGTAGCGCGGGATGAGACCGCAACATCCCTCACGAGGCGCGCATGAGCGCGGCGCAGTCCGGAATCGCAGCACCTTACAGCCGCGATGTGTTGCGCCTTCTCATGAAGCTGGCGGAAAAGGGCGCTTTCCTCACCGTCTCACGGCAAGGCGAGGGGCGCGTTTTCTCCGCGGGCGGAGGCATGAAGCCCCACAACGTTTCGGCTGAGGCTTTATGCGCGCTCATGCGAAACGAGCTTCTCGCACCCGGCTCCGAGCCCGGCCAATGGGTGATCTCGCCGGCCGGGCGCGCCGCGCTGAGGCGATCGCTCGCGCGCAACGAGCCGTTCCGCGAACAGCATGAGGAACGCGCCGTCAAGCCCATAAACCCGCGGGGCGATGGCCCGATCGCGATCGTCAACGAGGCGGAAAGCCCGCTCGCCTGGCTGCGCCGCCGCACGGATCGCGCGGGCAAACCGCTGATCGACGACGCGCAATTCCGCGCCGGAGAGCGTCTGCGCGCGGACTTCACTCGCGCCGGAATGGAGCCTCGGCTGACCGCGAACTGGGACGCCGTCGCCTCGTCACGCCGTGAGCGGCGCGGGTCCGCCGCGCGCTCCAGCATTCGCGATAGCGCGCTGGAAGCGAGGCAGCGGCTTCATGCGGCCCTGGATGCCGTCGGCCCCGACTTCGCGGGCGTGCTGCTCGATGTCTGCTGTTTCCTGAAAGGGCTGGAGGACGCGGAGCGGGAAAACGGATGGCCGCAGCGGTCCGGAAAAATCGTGCTGAGGCTCGCTTTGAACGCGCTGGCCCGCCACTACGGACTGCTGAATGCGCCCTCAAGGCTTGGCGGCAGCCGCCGCAGCGTCTTTCACTGGGGAAGCTCGGACTACCGGCCTGCGATCACGCCCGATGCCGACGGGCACGACGAAGCTCCGTTGCGATAATCGGGAGGAGAGCCTCGGTTGCGGGGAGACCTAGGCTCTCCTCAGAGGTTTTTCATGCCTCCGAGCGGCAGCTTTGCGTCAAGTTTTGTCAGATATGTGGCAAGTACAAATCACTTTATATAAAGTTAATTGTGGATGACATGCGAAGCATTGCATGTTTCGAATATTTTTATTTCCTTAATGGAAAGAACATTCAATTTAATCGGCTCAAAGCGACAATAAATGACCTGTCAGGCTCCCACGACGAAGACGACAAGGCTGCGCGGGCCGTGCGCCCCCATGACGATGGTCTGCTCGATGTCCGCCGTGCGTGATGGGCCGCTAATCATATTCACAGTTCTCGGCATTCGGCCCGGTCCGTAAAGGGCGCGCAGCCTCGCCCAGGCGTCCTCATAAGCGCCGAGAATGTCGTCGGCCTTGATCGCGATGAAGTGCGTCTCGGGCAGGAAGTTGAGCGTGGAAGGGTTGGCCGGACCGGACAGCAGATACAGCGTGCCGGTTTCGGCGGCTGCGACCGCGGCATGGCTCAGCGCGGCGTGATCGTCAGGGTGCGCCGCCCCGCGCAAGACCGTGAGCAGGTTCGCGTCGTCGGCTGTCAGCGCCTTGAAGAACGGGTCATCGCCGCAACGGATGGTCATCGGCAGATTGCGCTCGCGCAGGGCATCGCAGACCGCCCCGGCCAGCGCCTTCTGCGTGCGCACGCGGATGACCTTCGCCCCGACCGCGGCTAGCATGTCCTGGAACAGCTTGAGAAGCTCGGCGCGCGGTCGTTGCGCCCGTTCGGGGATCACGTGAACGGGCGGTTTCGAGAGCCGCGCATGCACTTTGCTGCGGCGGGTGATCTCATCGCCGCGCACGCCGAGTTTCGTGCGCACGCGCGCGAGGATTTCGCGCCGCGCCGCGTCCGGCGGAAGATCGCTCCTATCCATGCGCGCCACGCTTCACGCGGCGTTTCGCTTCGGCCTGCCATAGCTGATGAAAGGTGCGCGGCGCAGGGGCCGGGAAATCGCGATGCTTCGTCCAGGCCGATCCGAGCGGCAGCGACCGGAAACGGCGCGAGCGCCCCGCGAACAGCGAAAGGAAGCGCCCGCCAACGCCCATCGCGAAATGGTACAGGCCGGGCCGTTTCGCGGCGTAGGCCCAGGCCCGCAAGGCAAGCTTGGGCAGCGACATGCCGCTCTGCGCGTCATAATCCCGCTCGCGCCAATGCCGCATCATCTTCGGCAGCGGGATATCCATCGGGCACACCGCCTCGCAGCGCCCGCAGAAGCTCGATGCGTGCGGCAGATGCGCGCCGTCGTGGATGCCGATCAGTTGCGGGGTGAGGACCGCGCCCATCGGACCGGGATAGACCCAGCCATAGGCATGGCCGCCCACCGCCGCATAAACCGGGCAGTGGTTGAGGCAGGCCCCGCAGCGGATGCAGCGCAGCATGTCGTGGAACTCGGTGCCCAGCATCTCGGTGCGGCCGTTGTCGAGCAGCACGACGTGGTACGCCTCCGGTCCGTCGGGGTCATCCACGCGGCGCGGCCCTGTCGAGAAGGTTGTGTAGGTCGTGATGTCCTGCCCCGTGGCCGAGCGGGCGAGCACGCGCAGGATGGTGGACGCATCCTCCAGCGTCGGCACGATCTTCTCGATGCTGGCTATGACGATATGCACCCTCGGCAGGAGCTGGGTCAGATCGCCATTGCCCTCGTTCGTCACGATGACCGAGCTGCCTGTCTCCGCGATCAGGAAGTTCGCGCCCGTGATGCCGACATCGGCGTTCACGAATTTCTGCCGCAGCACCGCGCGCGCCTCGCCCACGAGATCGGCGGCCTCGGAAAGCGGGCGCTGAGCCGGAAGATGCGTATGCTGGCGGCGGAAATCCTCCTCGATCTGGCCGCGATTGAGATGCACGGCGGGCGCGATGATATGGCTCGGCGCTTCGTGGCGGATCTGGATGACATATTCGCCGAGATCGGTCTCGACCGCCTCCATGCCGGCCTGTTCGAGCGCGGCGTTGAGCGCGATTTCCTCCGAGACCATGGACTTGCCCTTAGTGACGGAGCGCGCGCCCGCCTCGCGGCACAGCCTGACGACGATCTCCCGCGCTTCGGCCGCATCGCGCGCCCAGTGGACATGTCCGCCGGACTCGATCACGCGGCGCTCATATTCCTCAAGATAGATGTCGAGGTTTTCGAGCGCGTGGTTCTTGATGGCCTTCGCAGCGGCGCGCAGCGCGTCGAACTCCGGCAAGGCATCGCGGGCCTTCGCGCGTTTGACGATGAAGCCGCTTTTGACGTTCCTGAGCGCCCTTTGCAGCTGCTCGTCGCCGAGCGCGCGGGCGGCGTTGTCCTTGAAGTTCAGCGAGGTTGGTTGCATGGACGCTCCAATACCGGCACGTTGAGGCTATCGCAAAAGATACCGCAGGACGATATAAATCCCGAGAAGCAAGAGCGAGGCGTAGAACACGCGGCGAAACGCCTCTTCCGACAGCCTGCGGCGCACGATCTGCCCCAGATACGCGCCGGCCAGCGTCGGGATCACGGCGAGCGCCGACGCGGCCGCGAGTTCTCCCGTCAGCAGATTGGCCTGCCCGAGTGCGGCGGCGAGCGCCATCGTGGATGCGAGGAACAAAAGACCCATCGCCTGGATGAACTGATCGCGCGGCAGGCCAATCGCCTGGAGATACATCACGCCGGGGACGACGAAAGAGCCGGTCATGCCGGTGAGCAGGCCGTTCAGCCCGCCCGCGAGCGGCCCGATCCATGGCTCCCTGTCGCGCCGGACCTTGAAGCGGATTGGTACGAGCCCGAGCAGCGCATAAATGACCAAGAGAACGCCCAGCAGCGAAGACAGCAAGGCGACGTCGGCCCGGCTGAGCAGGGCGGCGCCGGGAAAGATCGCGAGTATCGCCGCCAGCAGGAAACCCCATATTCGCCGCAAGATGCCGGCAAGATGGCCACCCGTAAAGGATTGCCAGATGTTCGTGACAAGCGAGGGGATGATGATCAGCGCCATCGCCTGCGTCAGCCCGATGGTCGCGACGAGAAAGGCGAGCGCGACGGCCTGCTGACCGAGGCCGATGACGCCCTTGGTGAAGCCCGCGATCAGGAAAGCCGCGGTGATGATCGCGATGGCAGCGGGATGATCGATTGGCATGGGATGTGGACAAGTTGGGCGGACACTCTCTGATGCCGGGGCTTGCGGGTCAAGGGCGGCCGCACTTCGGGTTTGCGCCCGCGAGACTCACTGTAGACTGCCGCGTGGGTGAGGGCTCCGGGGTGCGCTTAACAGTTTTGCGAAACGTATGGAAACCGTGACCACAGTTCAGCCATCCCACGCACCCGCCCGCAACCGGGCCTCGGGCAGCGCTGCGCCCTCTGCATCGCTCGCGCCGCTGATGGCCGGGCTGCAAAGCCTGAGCGGGGTGGGCGGCCGCGTCGAGGAGCTTCTGAACAGGCTGATGCCGCGCCCCATCGGCAGGCCGCGCGTCGTCGATCTCCTCTGGCACCTGCCCAGCGGCTATGTCGATCGCAGCGCCGCGCCGCCGCTCGCCGATGCGGCGCCGGGAAGCATCGTCACGGTGCGGGTCGTCGCGAAAAAGTATCGCATGCCGGGTGCTGGGGTCGCAGGCGCGCCGCTTCGCGTGGTTTGCGAGGACGAAACCGGCACGCTCGACATCGTTTTCTTCCACGCCGACCGGCGACAGGTGCAGCGGATGCTGCCTCTTGGCGAGACGCGCTACGTCTCCGGGCGCGTGGAGCGCTATGGCGAACGGCTGCAAATGGCGCATCCCGACTACGTGCTGAGGGAAGCGCTGCGGGCCGAGCTTCCCGCCGTCGAGCCGGTCTACCCGCTGACGCTCGGCCTGACGCAACGGGGCTTGCGCAAGCTGATCGGACAGGCGCTAGACAGGCTGCCTGAACTGCCGGAATGGCATGACCGCGCTTTGCTGAAGGAGCGCGGCTGGCC
This sequence comes from uncultured Hyphomicrobiaceae bacterium, assembly GCA_964570735.1. Classification (GTDB taxonomy): domain Bacteria; phylum Pseudomonadota; class Alphaproteobacteria; order Rhizobiales; family Rhodomicrobiaceae; genus CAZNAH01. The sequence goes on from CAZNAH010000074.1 coordinate 12,920, forward strand.
GACGCTCGGCGAAGCCCTGCGCCTGCTGCACCGGCCGTGCGGCATGGCCGATCTCGAACAGTGGCCCGCCGCGAGGGAACGGCTCGCCTTCGACGAGGTGTTTTCCGCGCAGCTTGCCCTGCAATTGATGCGGCGGCGGCATCGCAGCCAGCCGGGCCGCTCCTTGGCGAGCGCGGGTGAGGCCGCAGGACGGATGCGCGCCGCCCTGCCCTATCGCCTCACCGCCTCGCAGGAAAGGGCGCTGTCCGAGATCCGGGCGGACATGGCGGCGTCCGCGCGGATGCTGCGGCTTCTGCAAGGCGATGTCGGCAGCGGGAAGACGGTCGTTGCCGCGCTCGCCATAGCGGATGCGGTGGAAGCGGGCGCGCAAGCCGCTCTGATGGCCCCGACCGATGTGCTCGCCCGGCAGCATCTCGAAACCCTGCAACCGCTCTGCGACGCGGCCGGCCTGCGGGTGGGCTATCTGTCGGGCCGGGAGCAGGGCGGCAAGCGGGCCAAGGTTCTGGCGCGGCTCGCCGGGGGCGAGATCGACGTGCTGGTGGGCACCCATGCGCTGTTTCAGGACGATGTCGTGTTCGCCGATCTCGGCCTTGTCGTTATTGACGAGCAGCACCGTTTCGGCGTTGCGCAGCGGCTCGCCCTCCAGGAGAAGGCCCAGGGCGCCAAGGCCGATGTGCTCGTGATGACCGCGACGCCCATTCCGCGCACGCTTCTGATGACCGTCCACGGCGATATCGACGTTTCCCGCCTCACCGAGAAGCCCACCGGTCGCAAGCCCGTGACGACCCGCGCCATCCCGTTCGAGCGTATGGACGAGGTGACGATCGCGCTTCGCCGCGCCGTGGCGGAGGGCGCCCAAGTCTACTGGGTCTGCCCGGCCGTGGAGAGCGGCATCCGCCAGGATGTTGCCTCGGCCGAAGAGCGCGCCGCGCATCTGCGCCAGATGTTCGGCGACAGCGTGGGCCTTGTGCATGGCCGCATGGCCGGGCCTGCGAAGGACGAGGCGATCCGCGCCTTTGCGAGCGGCGAAACGCGCATCCTCGTCGCGACGACCGTGATCGAGGTGGGCGTGAACGTGCCCTCGGCTTCCGTGATGATCGTCGAGAATGCCGAAATGTTCGGCCTTGCCCAGCTTCATCAGCTGCGGGGGCGCGTCGGGCGCGGTTCGGCGAAATCGTCTTGCATCCTGCTCTATCGCGGGCCGCTCTCGGAGACGGCGAAGGCGCGGCTCGACATTCTGCGCCAGGTGGAGGATGGGTTCGTGATCGCGGAGGAAGACTTGCGCCTGCGCGGCGGAGGCGAGTTTCTCGGGGCCAGGCAGAGCGGCGATCCCGGCTTCCGTCTGGCGCAGTGGCCGCAGGCGGCCGAACTGATCGCGCTGGCGAATGCGCAAGCCCGCGATCTCATGCTGCGCGACGAACGGCTGTCGGGCGAGAGGGGCCGTGCGGCGCGCGCCTGCCTCGTCCTGTTCGAGCGGGATGAGGCGGCGAAGCTGGTCCGCGCCGCCTGAGCGAGGCGTCAGCGTTCCGTCACCTGGCAGGTGACGCCGCGCGCCTGGATGGTTCGGCAAAGCGCATTCGCCGCGCCTTCGCTCTGATAAGGACCGGCAACGATGCGCACTTTGCCGCCCGCGGGCAGAAGCGTCAGCTCGCGGCTCACCAGGATGTCCGAGAGCTGGGCCTTGATGTCCTTCGCCTGGGATTGCGCGGCTTTTTGAGAGGCCGCCGCTCCGAAGTCGATGTCATAGCCGGTTTTCTGTTCGGTTACGGCTGCGGCGGTGCGCGTCGGCTCTGCGCGGGGTGCGGCGCGGGCCGGTGCTGGGCGCTCCGGTCTCGGCTCCGGAGGCGCGGCGCGCTG
>CAZNAH010000075.1:0-490 GCA_964570735.1 uncultured Hyphomicrobiaceae bacterium
TTCCAATTGGGGATGGACTTGGATCGAGGTTCAAGCACCGCCCAAACGGAAGAAAAGCATACCCTCATTGCCGCCAACGCGGTCAACGAGGATCGAAAAGACTACTTCTGCGAGAAGAACGGCGTCCGTTTCGCCGGAACCCATCTCATCGTAGACGTGCTGAACGGCTCCCGGCTCGACGACATCGAGCATATCGAGCAGACCTTCAGAAAATGCATCGAGGTATCGGGAGCGACCCTCCTGCATATCCACATGCACCATTTCACGCCCAATGGCGGCGTGTCTGGAGTGGCGGTGCTTTCGGAGTCCCACATCAGCATTCACAGCTGGCCGGAGTACGGCTATGCCGCGCTTGACATTTTCATGTGCGGTGACGCCAAGCCCCATAAGGCCATCGACGTGCTTCGTGAGGCTTTCCAGCCGGACGAGATCGTCGTCAAGGAACTGCTGCGCGGAGAGGAAGCGGCTCGTACGCTCGCTCTGGCCGCTT
>CAZNAH010000075.1:500-14456 GCA_964570735.1 uncultured Hyphomicrobiaceae bacterium
ACAGGCTTCGGCCATAACTGGTGATGCCCGGCTTGCCGGGCTTCATTTTTTGTTGATCTCAGCCAAATCACGCGTAATCGCTGCCGCTGACCTCGGCGCTGACTTCTGGGGAGCATGAAGCGATGACCGTTACACCCTTGCGTGCTCCGGCGGGTATTTACCTGGACGACCTGCGCGTGGGGCAGAGGTTCCGCGCCGGGCCGTTGCCCGTCACGCAGGATGCGATCATCGCATTCGCGCGGGAGTACGACCCGCAGATTTTCCATCTCGATCCCGAAGCGGCCAAAAACACGGCATTCAACGGGCTGGCCGCGAGCGGCTGGCATACGGCGGCCCTCACCATGCGTCTGCTCGTGGAGGGCGGCATGCCGGCGGGCGACGGCGTGATCGGGCTTGGCGGCGAGGTATCGTGGCCGCGGCCGGTGCGCCCGGGCGACAGCCTTCGCGTCGAGAGCGAGATCATCGAGATCACGCCGTCCCGCTCGAAACCGGGGCAGGCGATTCTCACGGTGCGGACCCTCACCTACAATCAGCGGGATGAGGTCGTCCAGACGCTCACCACGAAGATCATTGCATTCCGGCGCGACGGCGCCCACCCGGCAGGAGGTCAGCCATGACACGCTGGTTCGACGAAACCTTGCATCCTCACTGGCGCTGCGCGCTCGCCGCGAGCGATGTCCTTTTCGAGAACAAGACCGAGCACCAGCATCTCGTCATTTTCGACAATGCCGCGTTCGGCCGCGTGATGATGCTCGATGGCGTGGTACAGCTCACCACGTCGGACGAGTTCATCTATCACGAGATGATGGCTCATGTGCCGCTGTTCGCGCTCGGCGAGACGGCGCGGCGCGTGCTGATCGTCGGCGGCGGCGATGGCGGCGTCATGCGCGAGGTGCTGAAGCACAAATCGATGGAGCGGGTCGTCCTCGTCGATATCGACCGCACGGTGGTGGACCTATCGCAGAAGTTTCTGCCGGAGATTTCGCAAGGGGCGTTCGACGATCCCCGCGCGGAGGTGATCATCGCCAACGGCGTGAAATATGCGGCAGAAACGTCGGAGCGCTTCGATGCGATCATCGTGGATTCGACCGAGCCGATCGGTCCAGCCGCCGTGCTGTTCACGCAGGAGTTTTTCTCGCACTGTCGGCGCTGCCTGAACGAGCCGGGCGTCCTGATCACCCAGAACGGCCTGCCTTTCGTGATGCCGCAGCATCTGAAAAGCACCATGCGCATCTTCCGCGGGCTATTCCCGGATGTCGCGACCTATCTTTGCGACCAGCCGACTTATTTCGGCGGTCCCTTCGCGCTGGCCTGGGCCGCAAACAAGCCGGGGCTTCGCGACCTTTCCTTTGAGGACATCGCGCGCCGTCATGCCGCGTCCGGCATCGTAACGCGATATTACACGCCGGGGCTGCATCGCGCGGCTTTCGTCCTGCCGGCCTATATCGAGGCCCTGATGGAGGAAACGGCAGGCTGACCAAAGGTTTGCCGAATCCTAAACGCGCGTCTGAAAATGCCACGCCTCGCCTTAGCGCGGTAAAAACCGCGATCCGCTAAAAGCTCAATCACAAGTTGAAGCCCGGCGAAACCTTGTCTTCGGCTCCGCATGACGCGGAGCGCGCGGGAGGCTCTTTGCCGAAAACCAAGGTGAGTGAGCTGCAAATGTCGAACAGAACACTGTCTGAATTCCCGGCCAAGTCCTTCAACGAGACAACGGCCAAAAGCGGGGGCCTTCGCCTCGGCGTTGCCGCGCGGATTGCCATCGGGTTCGGCTCTATCCTCGTGATGCTTCTCGGTCTCGGGGTGACGAGCTTCATGGCGCTTAAGTCAATAGAACAATCGGTCACCGGTTTGAGCGATGGTCTCAAGGCCAACGCGGTGGAGCGTCAGTTCACGGACCTATTCCTGACGATGCGGCGTTTCGCCCGCGAATACGCCATCGCCGGTCATGCCAGGGACCTGGAGGGCGCGAAAAAAGCTCAAGCGCGTCTTCAGAAAGTCATCGATGAGGATCTCGACACGGTTCAGAACGCGAAGCACCGGGAAGCCGAACAAGCGCTCGCGGCGGACATCGCCGATTATATGGCTGGGATGGAGCGCATGTTTTCTCTGCGAAAAGACGAACTGACTCTGAACCGCGACGTTCTCGATCCTGTCGGCCTGCAACTGCGCAAGGAACTGGACCAACTGATGCGAGCCGCTCATAAGGCCGGTGCCGCGACGCTCCAGTTGGAGGCTGCTGATGCCATTCAAAGCCTCATGCGTCTGCGTCTTAACATCAATAAACTACTCGATGCCCGCGATGTCTCGCATACAGAACGCGCAAAGACGGCTCGCGAGGATCTCACGAAGAACTTTGCCCGGCTTGACGAGCTTTCGGCTGAAAACGGTGGCGCCGCGGAGCTTTCCCGCGCCAAAGCCACATGGGACATGTATCGCAGCGCAGCAGACCGCGCCCTGGAACTCTCGAAGCAGGTTGATGATCTCGTCAACGGCAGTATGAAGCTTGTCGCGGACCGCATCGACGAGACGAACGACAACTTTGCGATGGAAAGCCGCGCAGAACTTAAGCAGAAAGCGCAGGACGCTCTTGACGCCACGGTATGGTCGGAGACGCTCACGCTCATCATCGCGGCAGGTGCGATCGCGCTCGGCGCGGTGCTGTCCTGGCTCATCGGCTTCGGCCTCGCCCGCTCCATCACCAATCTGAGCGGCGCAATGTCACGCATCGCCGATGGCGACCGCACGACGGACGTTCCGGGCCTCGACCGTACGGACGAACTCGGCGCGATGGCGCGCGCCCTCGGCATCTTCAAGGACAACCTCGCCGAGACCGAGCGCCTGCGCGCCGAGCGGGAAGAGCAGGAGAGGCAGGCTGCCGAGGCGCGCCGCAAGGAGATGATCGCCCTTGCGGATCGCTTCGACATGGCAGTGGGCGGCATCGTGCGCTCGGTTGCTGCGGCTGCGACCCAGCTTCAGGACTCGGCGCGGGCCATGGCGGACGGTGCGAAGGAAGCCTCCGAACGGTCGTCCGGCATGGCGGCGGCGTCCGGCACGGCCTCTGCGAACGTGCAGTCGGTGGCGGCGGCGACCGAGGAGCTCTCGTTCTCCATCCGCGAGATCGGCGACCAGGTCTACCGTTCGCAGAAGATCGCGTCGGATGCGGCCTCGGAAGCCGAGAAGACCAATGCGCAGATGCGCGCCCTGGGCGAGGCGGCCGAGCGCATCGGCTCCATCGTGGACGTGATCAATGAGATCGCATCGCAGACGAACCTTCTCGCGCTCAACGCGACCATCGAAGCGGCGCGGGCCGGCGAAGCGGGCCGGGGCTTTGCCGTCGTGGCGCAGGAGGTCAAGGTCCTCGCGGAGCAGACGGCCAAGGCCACGACGGAGATCGGCGCGCAGATCGCCGGCATCCAGACCTCGACCGCCAATGCGGCGAGTTTCATCCAGGCCATGACGAAGACCACTCAGGAGGTCAGCGCCATCGCGGCGAGCATCGCAAGCGCCGTCGAGGAGCAGGGTGCGGCCACGCAGGAGATTGCGCGGAACGTGCAGGAAGCTTCGCGCGGAACGAAGGATGTCGCCGAAGGCATCGAACTCGTCGCGCTCTCGTCGGAAGCGTCGGGCTCAGCCGCAAGCCAGATCCTGTCGGCCGCGACCGACCTTTCGCAGCAGTCCGACACGCTGAGGAAGGAGGTGAGCAGCTTCCTGCAAAATGTCCGCGCGGCGTAAAAGCCGCCGCAACAGGGCCGAAAGGTTCCGGAAAGCCTGCGATGCAATGTCTGGCATGGCAGGCTTTTTTCGCTTGTTGTTGGAGATCCGGTGAATGGGGCAGCCCATCCGTGTCCTCGTCGTGGAGGACTCCTCGTTCATGCGCAAGGCCCTCGTGCGCCGGATCGAGTTCGACCCGCGTTTCAGCGTCGTCGATACGGCAGGGGACGGCCGCGAAGGCGTCGAGAAGGCGTTGCGCCTCGTGCCTGACGTCGTGACCCTCGATGTCGAGATGCCCGTTCTGAACGGGATCGAGGCGTTGAAGCAGATCGTGTCCCGGAGTTCGATCCCCGTCGTCATGGTCAGCGCGGTGACCGAAGCCGGGGCGAAGACGACGCTGGAGGCGCTCGCGATCGGCGCCATCGACTTCATCCCCAAATCGAAGGGCGCGGAGCTGATCCATGAGACGCTGCTCGCGGCCGTTCATGCGCGGCCGGCCCGCATCAGGGCGCCCGGCCCAGCCATACCGCCTCCGCCCGCCCCGATCACTCCCGCTCCGCCGCGCGCACCTGCCGCGAAGCCCGTTGCGCTGCGCCGCAATGATGTGCGCATCGCGGTGGTGGGAAGCAGCACCGGCGGTCCTCAGGCCCTTCACCACGTGCTGAAGGCGCTGCCGTCCGGTCTGCGCGTTCCGGTTGTCATCGCCCAGCACATGCCGCCGCAATTCACGGCCGCGCTCGCCCGCCATCTCAACGAAAGCTGCTCGCTCACCGTCGTCGAGGCGCGCGACGGCGATCGCCTCGTGCCCGGCAAGGTGTTCGTGGCCCCCGGCGGCTTCCACATGCGCGTGAAGGAGCAAAGCATCGAGATTTCCGGCGACCAGGGCGAAAGCATCTATCGCCCGAGCGTCGGCGTGCTCGCACTGAGCGCGCTGGAAAGCTTTGGCCCTCATGTGCTCGGCGTGATGCTGACCGGCATGGGCAATGACGGAGCGCGCGAATTTCAGATGATGAAGCAGGCCGGGGCGCACATCATCGCGCAGGATCAGGCGAGTTGCGTCGTCTATGGCATGCCGCGCGCCGTCGCTGAAAATGGCGCGGCGGACGAGGTGCTTGCGCTCGACGCCATCGGCGAACGGATCGGCGCGCTGATCGGCTGACCGGCGCCGCGACCGCGGCATTACTTGCGCGCCATGCTCGCGATGATGCGCTCGGCGAACTCCTTTTCGAGGTCCACGGGAGCGTCGAGTTGCACCGTGAAAAGCCCCTGCGACTGCCCCAGCTTGCAGCGGAACAGCCGTTCCCCGTCGCATTCGAGGACAACGGGGGCCGGAGGTTCGTGCTTCAGGGCGACGACCTGCCCGACCCTCAGGCGCGCGATGTCGAGAAGCCGCATGTCCGGCCCGTTCATCACCGCCTCCACCCGAACCTCCGTCAAGGCGACGCGGCTGCGCATGTCCCGGATCCAGTTCGGGTCGGCGATGCCGTGATTAACGGGGCGCTCGCGTTCGAGCTTCCCCCGCAGGGGATAAAGCGGTGCCTGCGGCAGCACGAAGAACATCCGCCCGCCGCTATCCTGGACCTGGAACAAAAGCTGCGCCGTGATGACGGGGATATTGGATTGGCCGAGCGTGGCGAAATCCAGTGAGGTTTCCGTGCGCTCCGGTATGAGCGTCAGCGTCTCGACCTGCGCGAAAGCACCCTGGAAGGCCGATCCGGCCAGTTCGCACACGATGCTTCCGATGCGGCTTTCGAGCGTCGAAAACGGACGTCTGGTCTCGAAGGCAGGCTCGCTCATGTCGCCGCCATACATGACTTCCAGGAGCGAAAAGACGAAACGCCGGTCGATGCCGATCAGCATCGGCATGTCCCATTCGGGCACCTTGAAGACGACCGCCACGCTGTCCTCGTAGGATTCGAGGACGTCCCAGGAGTCCTTCGTTTCGATCTGGTTCAGGAAAAACGTCGTCGGCGCGGTCACGATTTCGCGCATCATCACGCTGCATGCCGGAGGCAGCCGTTCGATGATGGTTTTCAGAACCGGCAGCTTTTCGACATCGAGCTGTTGCGCCGTGAGCAGCGTCTCGCTCGACAGGCGCGCGCTGTTCCGGCCGGCGGTCTTGGCGTTCATGCCCTGTCAAGCCTCCGCATCCGACACGAGTTCGATCATGCCGCGTTCGGCCATTTCGAGCGCAAGATCGGCGATGCTGCGCCGCGCCGTATGGGTCTCCTTCTGGGTCGGGGCCACGCCGGAGGCCAGGTCCTGCTCGATGATGCGCCGAGTCCGTGTCGGGATCGCGTTGAGGATCAGTTCGCGTAAACCCGGCTCCGTCCCTTTCAGGGCGGCAATGATGCGGTCCGAGGGAATTTCCGCGAACAGCGACACCCGCGAGGCTTCCGTCAGCTTCGCGATGTCCTCGAAGGTGAACAGCAGGCCGCGCACGATCTTGGCCTCGCGCGGCTTGTGATGGCTGAGGCTTTCGAGGATCTCCTGCATCTCGGGGCCTTCCAGCTTGTTGATGATGTCCGCGGCCTTGGCGTGGATGTTCGAGCCGGGCGAGCTTGAGATTTTTTGCAGAAGCTCATCGCGCAAGGTTCCTTCGAGAACACGCAAAGCAGGCTCCAGCACAATCTTCATGGACAGAAGGCGGCGCATCAGCTCGTTGCGTGCGCCGGCGGGGAGGTTCGAGATGATCGCCGCCGCAGCAGCAGCCGGGGTCTTCGAGAGAATGAAGGCCGCGACCTGGGGGTGCTCCTTGCCGACATATTGCGCGAGGATGTTCGGCGGCAGATCGGTGAGCCGCGGCCATACGGCCTCGTTGATCTTGGCGCGCACGTCCGACATGATCTGCCGGACGCGGTCGTCGGGGATGACGCCCAGCAGCAATTCCTCCGCCTCGCCGAAATTGCCGCGAATCCCGCCTTCGGTTGCGACCTTGACGGTGAACTCCTTGATGAGTTCGTCCAGCACGGCGCGCGGGACGATGCCGAGATTCGATGCCGAACCCGCGACAAGCCGGATTTCCTCCTCGTCGAAATGCTTCAGGAGGCGCGCGGCGAGCGGCTTGCCCATGGCCAGCAGCAATGCCGCGACCTTGTCCGTTCCGCGGTAGCTTTGCGCAGCGGCAGCCGCCTGCGCGTCTTGTTTCTCAGCCATGGCCTCACCCGGTCCCAGGACTTGGAATTTGCATGCGATTTGGCTTTAGCGAGGCTGTTTGGCGCGCGCACGGAACGTGATTCCGGAACAACACGCTTTGCGCGAGTATTGCAGAAACACAACCTTCGATTGACCTCTGGTGCGAACGCACATACCCCATTCGGTAACAGCACGTCATTGCAGCCTGAGGGGGAGCCATGATTGTCATCGTGGATGAGCGCGAGTCTGTCGTGAACGGGTTTTCAGCCTGCTTCGACAGGGAGGGCGTGACCGCGACAGGGCTCCCGCCGTCCGAGTTCGGCAATTGGGTCAACTCCGCCGCGGACGAGGATATCGGCGCCGTCGAGGCGTTTTTGCTCGGCGATTTCGGCGAGCGCAAACAGCTTCCGGGCAAGATTCGCGAGCGCTCGACCGCCGCCGTGATCGCGCTGAACGAAACGCGCTGCCTGGAGGAGACGCTCGACCTGTTCTCCTCGGGCGTGGACGATGTGATCCGCAAGCCCGTGCATGTGCGCGAAATCCTCGCGCGGATCAAGGCGATCACGGCCCGGCGCGCCGAAGACATCGCGAAGGAGCCGACTGGCCTTCTCCGCGTGTTCTTCGACGGGCGTGATCCGGAGGTGGCGGGATCGGTCCTGCCCCTGCCGCGCCGCGAACGCCGCATTCTCGAATATCTGTATAAGAACCGGGGTCACCGCGTCACGAAAACGCAGATCTTCAATTTCGTTTACGGGCTGTTCGACGAAGGCGTGGACGAGAATGTGGTCGAAAGCCACATCAGCAAGTTGCGCAAGCGCCTGCGCAGCCGGCTCGGTTTCGATCCGATCGATTCCCAGCGTTATCTCGGCTATCGGCTCCGGCAGGACGTTTAGCCTCGGCGGGCCGTCGCGGAACGATGCCACTGCGAGGCCGTTCCCCTCCGCAACGAACGGAGGACGACCTCATGACAATCAAAGCACCGGCAAGCGCGCTGGTCCTGATGCTGGCGGGAGCGGATGTTGCGCTGGCGCAAGGAGCGGGCGGATCAAGCAGCGGCGGCAGCCCGAGCGCGGGCAGCCGCGCTCCCTCTGATGCACCGGGTGGGCGAACGGGAACCGGCGGCCTCTCCTATGGCCGGACTACGGGTACCGGAGGGCTGAGCACAGGCCGAACGACGGGCACGGGCGGGCTGCTGGGACCTGGCACCGAGAAAAATCCCGGTCTCGGCGACCGTCAGGATCCCAACACAGTCCCGGAATCCCGCTCCTCAACGCCCTCGGGCAGTCGCAACCCTCTGGGAATCAGCGAGCCTGCCCCCCTCGATAGCGGCCTTGGCGACATGAATACGGATTTTGACAGCGGCATCGGCGCGGGCACGGAAGCGGGCGACGCCGCAACCGGCGTCCGGCGGGATGCCTTCTCGGACCCGATGGCCCCGCGCCAGCGCTGACTTTCGCGCCGGCGGAAAAACTGATGCGACGGGAACCGCCCCGAGGCGAGCGGCATTCATCGCGATCAGGAGGACCAAATGGCAAGACATCTCGCAGTATGCGCCGCGGCGTTGTTGGCCGTGTCCAACATGGCGGCGGTCGCTCAACCGGGTCAGCCAGGGGAACAGGGCGGCGTCCAGAGCGGCGCCGATGGCACGGGACCCGGCACGACAGGCGCTCCGGGCGCAAACGCGCCGGGCGGCACGGGGACCGCTGGGACCGGGCCGACAAACCTGGGAGACGAGCCGGCCCGACAAGCCCTGGCCCAGGGCGATGTCATCGAACCCGACACAACGCTGACCGATCAGCAGCAGGGCGTCATCGTCGAGGGCGAAGAGTAATCATGAGGCGCGGCCACTGCGCCGCGCCTTTTTCAGAACCTGTCCTTCATCTGCCGCAACACTTTGAACACCTCCGCGTCCGAGGCGCTTTCCATGCCGAGATGCCCGCGAATTTCAGGGCTGTCCGTCCTCAGAAACGGGTTCGTCCGCAATTCCTGAGCGAGCCGCACCGGAAGCGTCGCCTTGCCGCTTGCGCGTTCGGCGTCCACCTGATGCTTGCGCGCCAGCAGATCCGCGTTTCCCGGCTCGACCGTCAGTGCGAAGGCGACATTGTTCTGGGTGTATTCGTGCCCGCAGTAAATCAGGGTTTGCGGAGGAAGCGCCGCCAGCTTCCTCAAAGAGCGCCACAGGGTTTCGTGATCGCTTTCCATCACGCGCCCGCACCCGACCGAGAACAGCGTATCGCCGACGAAGGCGACGCCTGCCGTCTCGTCGAGATCGGTGAGGCCGGCCGGCCCGACATTGGGAATGTAATATGCGATGTGGCCGGAGGTATGCCCCGGCGTCTCCGTCACCTGCACCTGGAAGCGCCCGAATTCCAGAACGTCACCCTCGCCGACGGTCACGTCGATCCCCGGAATCCGGTGCTTATCCTTCTCCGCGCCGACGATGACGCATCCTGTTTCGCGCTTCAGTCCGAGATGGCCCTCCACATGGTCGTGGTGGTGGTGAGTCGTGAAGATGTGGGTGAGCTTGAGCCCGAGGCGGTTCAGTTCCGCGCGGACGGCCTCTTCGTCGGGCGTGTCGATGGACGCGGTCAAATCGGTATCGGCGTCCCGGATGATCACCCCGTAATTATCCGAGCGGCAGATGAATTGATGGATTTCGAGCGTGTTCACGGAAGGTCCCCTGTGTGGCGGCGCATCATCACAGGACAGTTAGGCATTAAATCGCATTCCGCGAGATGATACAGTGCGCAGATGCATGACGATATCGTCCAGTTGCGGAACTTTTACCGCACGCCCCTCGGCAGTACGGCGCGCAGGATTATCGCGCGGCGCATCCGCAGCCGTTGGCAGGACGTCTCAGGCATGGACGTGATCGGCCTTGGCTACGCGGCGCCGTTTCTGCGCATGTTCGAAAGCGAGGCGCGCCTCACGGCGGCGCTGATGCCGCAGGAACAGGGCGTCGCGGCATGGCCAGGCGAGGGGCCTTACCGTTCGGCGCTGGTGCCCGAGGCGCGCCTGCCTCTTCGCGACATGTGCGCGGAGCGGGTGCTCGTGGTGCACGGCCTCGAGTATGTGGAGCAGCGCCACGATTACCTGCGCGAGATCTGGCGCATCCTGATGCCGCAGGGCCGCGTCATGATCGTCGTGCCGAACCGGCGCGGCGCATGGGCAAGGCTTGAGACGACACCGTTCGGCCATGGGCGGCCCTACAGCGTCGGCCAGCTGGAAAAGGTGCTGGCCAAGGCCATGTTCCGCTCCGTCTCAATCACGCCCTGCCTGTTCATGCCGCCCTTGCGCTGGCGCGTGATCACGCCGGCCGCGCTCGCCTGGGAGCGGGTCGGCTCGATCGTGTGGCCCGCCTTTTCCGGCGTGCTGATCGTGGAGGCCATGAAACAGGTCTATGCCGGTCTGCGCGAGCCGGTGCGGCGGCCCGCCTTTAAGCCGATCCCCGCGTTTCCCGGCCTGCGCCCCGCGATGGTGCCCGCGCCCGAGCAGCAGAAGCTAGGCGCTGCGAGGACCGTTGCGCGTGAGCAGGAACACTGCCTGCTCCCCGATGAGGTTCTGTAGGAACAGCGGCACGCCGATGCCGAGCCGCCGTCCATAGCCGTTCAGCGCGACGGCGCGTTCCACCTTGGCGTCGATGGCCTCGCACAATTCCAGGAAATCGCGGATCGTGCACAGATGGATGTTGGGCGTCTCGTACCAGGCTTCCGGCAGATTTCGGGTCATCGGCATCCGGCCGTTGACGAGGAACTGAACCCTTATGCGCCAGTGGCCGAAATTCGGAAACGAGACGATCGCATGCTTGCCGATGCGCAGCAGTTCTTCGAGCACGTGCTTGGGGCGCTGGGTCGCCTGGAGCGTCTGGCTGAGGATGGCATAGTCGAAGGCGCGGTCCGGGTAGTTGGCGAGGTCGCGGTCGGCGTCGCCCTGCACCACGGACAGCCCCTTCGCCACGCAGAAGTTCACGCCGGTCTGGCTGATCTCGATGCCCCGGCCGTCCACCCGCTTGCTGGTTTCAAGGAGCTTGAGCAACTCGCCCGTGCCGCAGCCCACGTCGAGCACGCGCGCGCCTTGCGCCACCATTTCCGAGATTAGGACGAGATCGACGCGAGGGTGGGCGTGCGATGCGGCTTGCAGGGCTGCGTAGGCTTCATACGTGGTCACGGTTGCGCCTCCGGCGCGGCGAGCCCGCGCTTCTCCGCCGCCGCGCTCAAGAATCCGCGGATCGTGTCGAACAGTTCGGGCTCGTGCAGAAGGAAGGCGTCGTGCCCTTTGTCGCTCTCGATCTCCACGAAGCTGACATTCGCCGCGACCGCGTTCAGCGCCTGCACGATGGCGCGGCTCTCGCGCGTGGGATAAAGCCAGTCGCTCGTGAAGGAAATCACACAGAAGCGCGTCTTCGTTCCCCTGAAGGCGTTGGCGAGGATGCCGCCATGGTCCGCCGCAAGATCGAAATAGTCCATCGCGCGGGTGATGTAGAGGTAGCTGTTCGCGTCGAAACGGTCCACGAACGAGGTGCCCTGATAGCGCAGATAGCTTTCAACCTGGAAATCCGCATCGAAGCCGAAGGTGACGCGGTCGCGATCCTGAAGGTTGCGGCCGAATTTGCGGTGCAGCGCCCCGTCCGAGAGGTAGGTGATATGCGCGGCCATGCGCGCCACCGCCAGCCCCTTGGCGGGGTTCGTGCCCTCTTCGAGATAGCGGCCGCCCCGCCATTCCGGGTCCGCCATCACCGCCTGACGCCCTACCTCGTGGAACGCGATGTTCTGCGAGGAATGGCGCGGCGTGGTCGCGATGGGGACGGCGCAGAAGACGCGATCCCTGAACGCGGCCGCCCATTCCAGCACCTGCATGCCCCCCATCGAGCCGCCGATGACGCAGAACAGGTCGGCGATGCCGAGATGGTCGATCAGCCGCGCCTGGGCCTGCACCATGTCGCCGATGGTGATGACGGGGAAATCCGTGCCGTAGATGCGCCCGGTCGCGGGATTCACGCAGCTTGGCCCCGTGGAGCCCATGCAGCCGCCGATGACGTTCGAGCAGATCACGAAGTAACGGTTGGTATCCACGGGCTTGCCGGGTCCGATCACGGTCTCCCACCAGCCGGGCTTGCCCGTGCGGGGATGCCGGCCCGCGACATACTGGTCGCCGGTGAGCGCATGGCACACGAGCACGGCGTTCGACTTGTCGGCGTTGAGCGTCCCGTAGGTTTTGTAGGCGATCTGGAATGGCCCGAGCGCGCCGCCATTGTCGAGGCGCAGCGGCTCGGTGCAGCGGAACACGTCCGACTGCTCGCCGGGGAGCGGCAAGGACTGGGTCTCGACGGAGATCATGCTCATGCGCTGCGGATGGCCTCCTCGTCGTCCGCCCCTCAGGGGCGCGCTTCCGCCGCGGCCTTTTAGCGAGTTGTTTTACGTGGCTGCAAGCCGGCCGGCAAATCACCACGAATTGGGCTGCTATAAAGGTGCGCGAACGGGCGGCGTCAAGCTTTACCGCATTTCGCGCCATGCTGATCAGGTGCGGCGGAAGATGAGAAAGGTCGAGGCTCGGCCCTCGCGCAGGGCCTTCTGTTCATAGCGGGTCTGCGGCCAGCCGAACACGGTGTCGCGGTCCGCGGTGGTGAAGCGTGCCGCCAGTGTCAGCGCGGGATGCGCCTGGCCCAGTTCGAGTGCCGTTTCGGCGTAATCGGCGATGTCCGATGCGAAGCGGAACTCGCCCCCGGGCCGCAGCAGGCTCGCGATGCGGTCGAGGACCTCACGCGACAGCAGACGGCGCTGGCGGTGGCGCAGCTTGGGCCACGGGTCGGGAAACAGCATGACGACGCGCGAGAGGCTGCCCTCCGGCAGCCGGCGCAACAGCGGAACCGCGTCGTCATCATGAAGGCGGATGCGGTCGGCGAGGTCATGATCGGCGATGGCCCGCAAGGTCGCCGCCACGCCGTTGATGAACGGTTCCGCGCCGATGAAGCCCACCTCCGGGTTATGGAGGGCCTGCCAGATGAGATGTTCGCCGCCGCCGAAGCCGATTTCGAGCCAAGTCTCGGCGACAGGGGCGGGGAACAGGGCCGTAAGCCCGGCAGCCGGGGGATCGGCGCCGAGATCGATGCGCAGCGCGGGCAGAAGCTCGGACATGAGCGCGTGCTGCCGCGCGCTCAGCTTCCGGCCCTTGCGTCGCCCATGCACATGGCGGCTCGGCGCGCGCGCCGATGCCACGCCGTTCATCAGGTGAGCATCGCCTTCAAGGGCTCGACGAGGTCGGTCCGCTCCCATGAAAAACCGCCATCATTGTCCGGCTGGCGTCCGAAGTGTCCATAGGCCGCGGTGCGGCGATAGATTGGCCGGTTGAGCTGAAGCTTTTCGCGAATGCCGCGCGGGCTGAGGTTCATGACCTCGCCGAGGGCGTGTTCGAGGCGCGCCTCGTCAACCCGCCCCGTGCCGTAGAGATCGACATAGATGGAGAGCGGCTTGGCCACGCCGATGGCATAGGACAGCTGAAGCGCGCATTTGTCGGCGAGCCCTGCCGCGACCACGTTCTTGGCGAGATAGCGCGCGGCGTAGGCGGCTGAGCGATCCACCTTGGTGGGATCCTTGCCCGAGAAAGCGCCGCCGCCATGGGGCGCGGCCCCGCCATAGGTGTCCACGATGATCTTGCGGCCCGTGAGGCCGGCGTCGCCATCAGGACCGCCGGTGACGAAACGCCCCGTGGGGTTCACGTAGAATTCGTCTTCGGGGCACATCCATCCCTCGGGCAGCAGACCGACGACGATATCGCGCACCACATCGCGGATGCCGGCCTGGGTTGCGCTCGGGTCGTGCTGGGTGGACACGACGATCGAGGTGGCGCGCACCGGCTTGCCGTCCTCGTAAAGCAGGGTGATCTGGCTCTTCGCGTCCGGGCCGAGTTCGGGCAACTGCCCCGAGTGGCGGCGCTTCGACATCTCCTGGAGGATGCGATGCGCATAATAGATCGGCGCGGGCATCAGCTCGTCCGTCTCGCGGCAGGCATAACCGAACATGATACCCTGGTCGCCCGCGCCCTCATCCTTGTTTCCGGCCGCGTCGACGCCCTGCGCGATGTTGGCCGACTGCGGGTGCAGGTGGTTCT
>CAZNAH010000076.1:0-14340 GCA_964570735.1 uncultured Hyphomicrobiaceae bacterium
CGCGGGAGGCGCTGGCGTGCTCGTGCTGGAGGAGTTGGAGCACGCCAAGGCGCGCGGCGCGAAAATCTACGCCGAGCTTGGCGGCTATGCGGCCAATTCCGACGGCTTCGATATGGTGCAGCCCTCCGGCGAAGGCGCTGCGCGCTGCATGAAGATCGCCATGGAAGGGCTCGACCGCAAGATCGACTACATCAACCCGCACGCCACATCGACGCCGATCGGCGACCTCAAGGAAATCGAGGCTCTGCGCGATGTCTTCGGGGCGCGCGTGCCGCTGATTTCGGCCACGAAATCGCTGACCGGGCATTCGCTCGGCGCGGCGGGCGCGCAGGAGGCGATCTACGCCCTCCTCATGATGAACAATGGCTTCGTGTGCGAGTCCGCGAACATCGAAGAACTCGACCCCGCTTTCGCCGATATGCCGATCGTGCGGGAACGGCTCGACAATGTTGAATTGAATTGCGTGATGTCAAATAGCTTTGGTTTTGGCGGCACCAACGCTACGTTGATCTTCAAGAAGCATGATGCCTGAGGGCGTGTTCGCCGCATCAACAAGGGGCCGGGCAGTCCAATGACAGATCTTTCTCTTCCCTATCCCGTCTATCCGAGCCCGCTCATGGCGGAAAAACGCGGCCTCATTATGGGGGTCGCCAACGACCGCTCCATCGCTTACGGCATCGCGCGGGTGCTGCGGGCTCATGGCGCGGAACTCGCCTTCACCTATCAGGGCGATGCCTTCGGACGCCGGGCCGTGCCGCTCGCGCAATCGCTCGGCGGGCGGATCGTGCTGCCGTGCGACGTGGTCGATCTGGCCTCCGTCGATGCGGTCTTCTCCGAGATCGCGGCGCAATGGGGCTCGCTCGACTTCGTCGTGCACGCCCTCGCCTTTTCCGACCGCAACGAGCTGAAGGGCCGTTACGCCGACACGACGCGCGAGAATTTCATCAACACGATGGTCATCTCATGCTTCTCCTTCACGGAAATCGCGAAGCGCGCGGCGGCTCTGATGACGCGCGGCGGTTCCATCGTCACGCTCACCTATGGCGGGTCGATGCGCGTCGTCCCGCGCTATAATGTGATGGGCGTCGCCAAGGCCGCGCTGGAAGCGTCCGTGCGCTATCTCGCCGCCGATTTCGGCCATCAGAACGTGCGTGTGAATGCGCTGTCGCCCGGGCCGATGCGGACGCTGGCCGGCGCCGGCATTTCGGACGCGCGCGTCCTGTTCAACTATCAGAAGATGCATTCGCCGCTGGGCCGAACGCCGACGCTCGACGAGGTGGGCGAGGCCGCGCTCTACCTCCTGTCGGACCTCTCGACCGCTGTGACCGGCGAGGTGCATTACGTCGATTCCGGCTACAACATCGTCGCGATGCCGCGCCCCGAGACCATCCATGAGACCGGCGAAGGCACCGCGCCGGAGAACGGCGGCAATCCCGCGCCGGCGGAGATGAGCGGCTCGCGCGCCGCCGAATAGCTAGCCGCGGAGCCGCGCGACGAGTTCCGCGGTGGGGTAGGAGTCCGCCGGAAGCCCGAGTTTCTTCTGCGCGTCCTTCACGGCGGCGCGGGTCTGCGCACCGAGCTTGCCGTCGATCTCGCCCACATCATAGCCGCGCGCCGCGAGAAGCCGCTGCAATTCCCGCGTTTCGGCATAGCCGAAGCCGACCGCGCCGGAGCCGCGCGAAACCTGAGGCGCCCCCGCCAGCCGCGTCGCGAAATAAGCGGCCGTCGTCGCGTAGACCAGCGACTGGTTCCATTCGAGATAAATGCGGAAGTTCGGATAGGCGAGGAAGGCCGGTCCCTTGCGGCCCATCGGCAGGAGCAGCGATGCCTGCAATCCGTCGCCGGGCAAAGCCTTGCCATTGGCATAGCGCACGCCCCAGCGCGCCCACTGCGAGCGCGGATGCTGGATGGCGAGGTCCGCCTGATCCCACGGCACGCCATCGGATACCTTGACCTCTTCGAGCCAGGGCTCCCCGCGCCGCCAGCCGATGCTTTTCAGATAGTTCGCGCTGGACGCCATGGCGTCTGCCACGCTGTTTACGAGGTCGCGGCGGCCGTCGCCATCGTAATCCACCGCGTATTTCTCGTAGACCGAGGGAATGAACTGCGTGTGGCCCAGCTCGCCCGCCCATGGCCCGCGCATCTGCGGCACCGAGAGATCGCCCCGCTCGACGATGCGGAGCGCATCCATCAGTTCGACGCGGAATTTCTCGGGCCGGCGGCAGTCATAGGCGAGCGTCGCCAGCGATTGAAGCGTGGACATATTGCCCTTGTTCGCCCCGAAGTCGGTCTCCAGCCCCCAGAATGCGACCATGATCGGCGCGGGCACGCCATATTGCTTCTCGATGCGGTCGAACAGGGCGCGGTTCTGCTTGATGACCTGCGCGCCCTTCTGCAAGCGGTAGGCCGCTACCATGCGATCGGAGAATTGCAGGAAGCTCTGCGAGAAGACGCTCTGCGCGCGATCCTTGTTGATGACCGACTGATCGAACGACACGCCGTTGAGCGCGGCGGAAATGACGCGCGGGGAGATCCCGGCGCTGCGGGCTTCCGTCTTGAAATTTTCCAGCCATTGGCCGAACCCGCCGCCGCAGGGCGCCGCCTGCGCGCTCCCCGCACAGGCGATCCCCGCGCCGAGCAGAAAAATCGAGAGCGCCCTGACTTTCATCCGGCCCACCTTTCAGAACTGGGGTTTAAGCGCAGCGTACTGCCGCAGAACAAGGTCAGCGTCAAGGCAAGGCGGGCTGCCGCGCGATCCGTGGTTAAGCAGCGCGCGCGTGAAGCCGGAGATCGCGGATCGTCGGATTGCGCCCGGTGAGCGGGTTGTCGGGCGACCACTTCAGCGCGATGGTCTGGAAGCGCGCCGCGAGCGCGTCATAGATGAGCAGGCGGCCCGCCAGCGACTGGCCGAGGCCGAGGATTTCCTTCACGACCTCGACGGCCTGCAACGTGCCGAGAACGCCGGCGACGGGGCCGAGAATGCCCGCCTCCTGGCAGTTCGCGACGGTGCCGGGCGGCGGCGCTTCGGGGAACACGCAGCGGTAATTGGGCAGCGGATTGCCGTCCGGCCCGGTCTCGAAGGCGCGGAAGGTGGAGAGATAGCCGTCGAAGGGGCCGAGTGCGGCGAAGACGAGCGGCTTGCGCGCGAAGTAGCAGGCGTCGTTGACGAGATAGCGCGTGCTGAAATTGTCCGAGCCGTCGGCCACGATGTCGTGTGCGGAGATGATGTCGAGCGCGTTCTCCGCCGTGAGCCGGAACGGCAGGGGCTCGATCGTCGCGTGCGGGTTGATGGCTTTCACGGCGCCCTCGGCCGCCAGCACCTTCAGCGTGCCGATATCCGGCGTGCGATAGATCACCTGCCGCTGGAGATTGTCGAGCGACACCGCGTCGTCGTCGATGACCGTGATGTGCCCCACCCCCGCGGCGGACAGATAGAGCAGCATGGGCGCGCCGAGCCCCCCCGCGCCCACGATCAGCACCCGGGCCGATTTCAGGCGCTGCTGCCCCGCGCCGCCGATCTCCTTCAGGAGAAGCTGCCGTTTGTAGCGTGCGATCTCGTCGCTGGTGATCATGCGGTGGGTCTCCCCGCAAAGGGCTGAGCGATCCGGTCACTCTAATCTAAGCGCCGCGCCGGATCATGCAATGCAAGAGGTTTTAAGCTGATTTCCTACTTTCTCGCATCCGCCCGAGCAGCAGCGGAACTTTCGCGGCTCAACCTTGTTCACGATTCATCAGAGGTCAAGACGGAGGTTTGCAATGAATTGGGACCAGGTCAAGGGCAATTGGAAGCAGTTCCAAGGCCGCGCCCAGCAAACTTGGGGCAAATTAACCGACGATGATCTGCAACGCATCGAAGGCGAGCAAACAGAACTCGTCGGAAAAATACAGGAACGTTACGGGATCGCCAAGGAGGAAGCAGAACGCCAGGTCGATAACTGGATGAGAAATCTCTAATCGGCTCGGCCAAACTGCTTAAGCTTGCCCTCGCCACTCCGGCGGGGGCATTTCGCATTGAAACTGCTGCACGGAGGGAACGCCATGGGTCTTGAAACTATCCTGCTGATTGTTCTGATCTTGATATTGATAGGATCCATTCCGGCCTGGCCTTACAGCAGAGGCTGGGGATATGGACCATCGGGCATTGTCGGGCTTGTGCTGGTGGTCATTCTCATTCTCGCTCTGCTGGGACGGCTCTAGACCGTAAAGAAACCGCCTCGTGAGACGGTTTCTTTGGTTTCGCGGCGGGTCAGGCGCTTCGCAAAAAGCGGATCACCAGCGCCACGAGGAACAGGACCAAAAAGATATAGAATATGATCTGGGCGATCCCCGCCGCCGCGGTCGCGATCCCGCCAAAGCCCAGGACCGCCGCCACGATGGCGATGAGCAGAAAGGTCAGAACCCAGCCAAGCATGATATGTCTCCATCATCGTTTGACGGAGAGGTAACACGGAGAACGCCGTACACGTTCCAATCGACCCCGATCTAGGGGGCATGCGGGCCGGGCCGCGCGAAATGCCTTTCCGAGGCGGGCGCGAAGCCCGCTCTGTTGCGCAGATAGAGCTGCGCGCCGATGGCCCCGTCTTCCACGTTGACCAGCCAATACCCGTTCTCTTCGCCCCGCTTGCGCCAGGAGAGGGCCGTCGGCGCGCCGATCGCGATGATGCGCCGCCCGCCGTGATCGGCTTCCGCCGCGAAGCTCTGGTGCGTGTGCCCGGACAGAACCATCTCGGCGCCGCTCTCGACGAAGCTTTGCAGGGCGGTGCGGGCGCGCAGGACAGGCCTTACGCGGGAGCGCTCCGCGGGCCGCAGGAAAGGGTGATGCGCGGCGACGATCCGGATCGCACCGGGCGCGGCGCCACTCAGCGCGAGTCGTGCGGCAGCGATGTCTTCCCGGCGGGCGACACCCTCCTGCCATCTCAAATGCGGCTGCCAGGACCGCGCCGTGTTGAAGCCGACGACGAACCCGCGCGCATGGGTGAAGGTCGGCATCAGGCTCGCGCCGACGGTCGTCCGGAACCGGCCGAAGGGGTCGGCGAAACGCTGGTAGAGGTTCAGATAGGGCAGGTCGTGATTGCCCGGCAGCACGAGGATGGGCTGTGCCAGGCCGCCCAGCCAGGCTTGGGCCTGCTCGAATTCGCGCGCCCTGGCCCGCATCGTCAGGTCGCCTGCCACAATGATGAGATCGGGCGCGTGCTCCTTGAGGGCGCCGGCAAGATCATCCGCCAGCCCCTCCGGAACGCTCCCGAAATGCAGGTCTGCGATCAGCGCGAATTTCATGCTGCTTCCGCGATCACTCGTGGGTTTCGGCGGCGACCCATTCCAAAGGCAATCTGATCTCGCAGCGCCTGCCGCCCTCGACAGACTGGTACGTGACCTCGGCATCGAGGTCTTCCGGCAGCAGCGTATCGAGCACGACGCTCCCGAAAGCCGTGCGGCTCGGCGGACGGGCGGAGCCGAGACCGGTCTCTTCCCAGACCAATCCGAGCCACTCGCCTTCGACCGGCATGCTCCAGCGGATATCGAGGCGGCCGCCCCGGCCTGCAAGCACTCCGGCCGAGACCGATGGAGCCGCGAGTTCGTGCAGGCCGAGCGCCAGCGTCTGCCCGGCGCGCGGTTTCAGCAGAACCCGCGGCCCCTCGATGGCGACGTTCGCCGATCCGTCATAACCCGCCATGTTGAGCAGTTCTGAGACGAGCTCGGAGAGCGTGATGCCCCGCCAATCGTTCCGGCTCAGCAGATCGTAGACGCAGGACAGTGCGCGGATTCGTCCGCTCAGCTGATCGGCGTAAGAGGCGAGCGACAGGCCCGGCTCGATGCTCTGGGCCGCGAGCGCGGCGATGTTCGTTAAAAGGTTGCGCGTGGCGTGGTCGATCTGGCCGATCAGGGCGTGCAACGGCTCGCGCGCTTCCGTTTCTGGCGCATCGTAGATCACGCCGCACAGCGAGAGGCCGTTGACGCACTGCATCTTTCCGGCGCGCAGGCAGACCCAGCGGTCCATCGGGCCTTCGGCGAGTCGGACATGAAGCGAGACGGGACCGCTTTCCTTGAGCGCCCTGTCTATCGCCGCTTCAGCCCCGGAGCGGTCGCGCACATCGATACCGCTGATGAGTTCGCTTAAGGTGCGGGGGCGGAATTGCGCGGAGGCCAGTGTTCCGCCTGCTGTGCCGGGGCGTGCCTCAGCCCAGTCGAACAGGCCGGAGCCGACCTGATAGCACCAGGCCGTCATGCCGGCGCCTTCAAGCGCTTTCCGTTCCAGTGTTCGCCCGGTTTCTCCCAAGCGAGCCGGATGAACCGCGGAGCTTTCTTCCGTCATGCAACTGTTTCGTTACCCATAAGCCGTACAACTGCTGAACATCACTTTTCTTGGTGAAGCCAAAACGAAGTGTTTGTTCAGCGGAAGGCCAACTTAGGGCAATTTCAGTTGGGATGTGCAAGAGGATGCCGCATTGTATGGAAAAACTATCGCAACGGTAAATCGCTATTTCTTCCGCAGCACCTTGAGCAGGCGTTCCGGAATGGGCTCGTCAAGGATGTGCTCCCCGAGGTGACGCAGCTTGCGCAGAAGCTCATCGTTTGCCAGTTCGGCGGGAGCGGTGGCTTCATCCTGGCGTATGTCCGGCTCGCGTGAGGATGACGTCACTTGGCTCGAACGCCGCGGCGGGCGCCCGCGCAGGCTGTCAAATCTTTCGCGTTGTTCCAGAAAGCCGCGCCACGGTTTGCGTTGCAGCAGCACGTTTCTTTTCTTCATGTCGGATTTTTATGCCGTTTCCGTCCCTAGAGCCCCTGATCGTGATTAAAATGGCCGATCAAAGTACAAGGTTCCCTCCGGTCCTCACTTTTATACCGCAATGCAAATTCTAGCCCGACTCGGGCTGCGGGCGGAGGGTCAATCTCCCATGATCACATCTTATGAACTGTAACGTCGCAGTGCTGCTTTCAAAGCTTGCTTCAATTCCAGACTTGTGAACGGCTTTTGTACAATAGGCCGGTCAGACCACGCCGGCTTCACGCCCGTCCCGCCATATCCGCTGGCAAAGATGAACGGGATGCCATGCGAGGCGAGAACCTCCGCCACGGGGTTGATGTCCTCACCGGCCACATTCACGTCGAGCACGGCGGCGTCGATCCTGCCGGGCTCGATGGCGGCGAGCGCCTTGTCGATGCGCCGGACCGACGCCGCGACCGTGCATCCCATTTCGGCGAGGTAATCCTCGATCAGCATGGCGACGAGGGTTTCGTCCTCAACCACCAGAACCCTGAGGCCGCGCAAATCCGCGTTGTCCCCCATCCTCTTCTCCACAAAACCCCGGTTCCGCCGCGCTGTGTCCGCGATCATCACGCGGAGAGCGGTATCGCGATCCGGCAGCGCATGCCGTCCGGTTCGAACTCGATCTCCGCCTCGCCCTGAAGCTCGTCGATGATGCTGCGCTCAAGCAACAGCATGCCGAAGCCTTTCCGGTCGGGGGCGGTCACGGCCGGGCCATCTTTCTCACGCCAGTTCAGGGAAAGCCAGGGTTCTCCGTCGCGCGTCTCCGAGCGCCAGTCTACGCTTAGCGTGCCGAGGTGTGAAGACAGGGCGCCATGCTTCGCCGCATTCGTCGCCAGCTCGTGGATGACGAGGCCGAGCGAGAGCGCACGCGGCGGGGTCAGCGTGATCGCATCGCCTTCGATGCAGAGCCTGGAGGCCGGCAGGGCGAAGGGGGCGAGTTCTTCTGCGACGATGTCTGCCAGCGTGGCGCCTTCCCAATGGCTGCGCGCCAGGATGTTGTGCGTTTTCGAAAGCGCGATGACGCGATCCTCGAAATTCTTGCGGAAGCTGTCGATGTCGCGTGAGGTGCGCAAGGTCTGCACGACGAGCGATTGCACCGTCGCCAGAGTATTCTTCACGCGGTGATTGAGTTCGCCGATCATAAGGGCCTGGCGTTCCTCGGCGCGCCGCCGTTCCGTCACGTCGCGGGCAAGCCCGGCCACCTTGAGCAGGGCGCCGTCGGGGCCTAGAATCGGGAAGCCGCTGTCATTGATCCAGCGTACCTTGCCGTCGGGGCGAACGATCCTGTACTCGATCTCATACGGTTCGCCCTTCAGGGTGCGCGGCATGCCCTGAAGCGCGCGCTCCGCATCGTCGGGGTGGAGAAGTTCCCGCCACCGCGCCGGATCGGCATAGGTCCTGTCGCGCGGCTCGCCCCAGACCTTCTCGAATGCGGGGTTCAGATATTCGATCCTGCTCTTGTGCGGATCGTAAACCCAGATCACATCGTCCGTGGCGTCGGCGAAGGAGCGGAACCGTTCTTCGCTCGCCTTTAGCGCTTCTTCCATCCGGCGGCGCTGCGTGACTTCGGTCGCTATGACAACGACGTAATTGATTTCGCCCTTGTGGTCCGGCAGGGGAAACCACTTCTCCTCCCAGATGCGCCGTTCGCCGGGTTTTGCAGGCGTTTCGCCGGCTAACTCCACCTCGATGGCCTTTCCGCCGAGCTTTGCCTGCCGGAACAGGTCGGCGGCGAAACCGGCAAGGTCCGGGACGATATCGCGCACCGTGCGGCCGGTATGCTGATCCTTCGGCACTCCGTTGTACTCCGCCATCTTCTCGTTGATGCGGACGAACCCCAGGTCCTCGTCGAGGACGCACAGCCCGATAGGCGCGACGTCGTAGAGCGTCTGCAATTCATCCGCTACGCTGCGCGCCTCGCGCTCGCTTCTGCGCAGCGCTTCCTGCACGGATTGCAACTCGGCCAGCGCTTGGCGGGCCTCGGCCTCGCGCTGTTTCAACTCGCTTTCGATGCGTTTCTGCTCGGTCAGGTCGAGAACGAAGCCCACGGCCGTATCGCCCGCGAGAACATAGCCGATGAGCACGGGCACGCGCGTCCCGTCGCGCCGCAGATATTCCTTCTCGTAGCGCGGGCAGGAACCGGTGCGCCGCGCCCGGCCGAACGCCAGCTTGTCGCGCCGCCACCATTCGCGCGGGGTGATCTCCCGCAGGTTGATGCGCCCCGCCTCGAAATCCGCGCGCGATGCGCCGATGATGCGCAGGAACTCGTCATTCGCGGAGATGATCCGCCCCCGCGCGTCGCCCATCGTGATGCCGATGATGTCGGCCTCGGCGAAACGGCGCAGGCGTTCTTCGCCCGTTCTGGCGCGCTCTTCCGCGATGTAGCGGTCGTGAATGTCGTCGAGCGTGCCGATCCATTCGACGATCTCGCCGGAGGCATTGCGCATCGGCACCGCGCGGGTCACGAAGTAGCGGTATTCCCCTTTGGCCTCGTTCCAGAGACGGCCTGCCCCCTCGTAGAGTTGTCCGCTGTCGCGCGCCTTTGTCCAGTGCGCCATCAGCGCTTCACGGTCGTCCGGATGGATCGCCTCCAGCCAGCCGAAATCCGCGTAATCCTCCGGTCTCTGGCCGGTGAAAGCGTCCCAGGCCGGCTGCGGCGTGACGAAACGCCCGTCGCGGTCCACGCTCCACACGATGGAGGTCGTCGCCTCCATGTAGGACAGAAGCCGAAGCTCGCTGTCCCGCGCCCGCGCCTCGGCCTGCTTCACATCGGTGATGTCGATGTTGACGCCGACCATGCGCACGGGCTTGCCGTCTTCGTCCCAGAAGATCTCGGCGCGCGCCGTCATCCAGCGCTCGGCGCCGTCGTCGAGAAGGCCGCGAAACTCGATCTTGAAGGGATGCCGTCTGCGCACAGCGTCGTCGATCGCAGCGACCACCGCGCCCCTGTCGTCGGGGTGAAGCCGCCGCAGAAAACCCTCATAGGACGGCGGTTCGGACGGGTCGATCGCCCAGTTCCGGTAATATTGCGTGGACCAGATGACTTTTCCGGTCGTGAGATCCCAGTCCCACATGCCGATGCGGCCCGCTTCCTGCGCGAGCCGAAGCCGCTCCTCGTTGCTGGTCAGGGCTTCGAGCAGCCTTCGGCGCTGGGACACGTCGATGAAGAGAATGGCGACCTCGTCCTCGCCGATCTTGAAGGCCCGCATGTCGAACCAGCAGCCCAGATCGTTGGAATAGGCTTCCAGCCGCTGGGGCTCGCCGGTCCGCGCGCATTGATCGATCGCGGTGAGCCATATGGGTTCGTAATCGGGAATGAGCTCCCGCATGGGGGTCCCTACGAGCCTGTCATGCGGAATTCCGAGCAAAACGCTGCTGGCGGGGTTGGCTTCGAGATTGATCGCATCGGTCGGCGTGCCGCCGGCGTCACGCATGATGCGGCAGCAGATGAAGCCTTCGCTCATCCGCTCGAACAGGGTGCGATAGCGCTGCTCGCTGGCCTGGATGGCGGCTTCGGCGCGTTTGCGCTCCGTGATGTCGAGCACCGTGCCGACGAACCGCAAGGGCTTGCCGTTGCGGAACTCGACGATGCCGGAGGCTTCGACCCAGCGTTCGACGCCTGTTTCGATGCCGATGACCCGGTAGCTTGCCCGATAAACACCGCCGTTCAGGGGGTTGAGAGCCTCCCGCACGGCCGCGTCCGTGGCCTCGCGATCGTCCGGGTGCAGGCCGCGCAGGAAGATATCGTAGTTCGGCACGACCTCGGGTCCGATGCCCCAGATTTCCCGGATGCGTTCGTCCCAGCGGATCAGGCCCGTATCAACATGCCATTCGTGGATGCCAAGGCGGGCGGCATCGAGCGCGAGCTTGGCGCGCTGCTCGCTGTCCTTCAGCGCTTCCTCGGCGCGTTTGCGGTCGGTTATGTCGCGCGAGATGCCGGAGAGGCGGACCACTTCGCCTTTCTCGTCGAACACCGCCACGCCCATGTCGTTGAGCCAGCGCCATTCGCCGTCGCCGCGCAGAAAGCGGTATTCGTTCTCGAAAGGAGCGCCGGCCAGCGCGCGGGGCAGCGTGGCCAAAATCCGCTCACGGTCCTCAGGGTGCAGCCGCTTCGACCAGGCCGTGAGGTCGTGATGGAAGGCGTCGCGCGGCAACTGCCAGATCTTCTCGAAACCGGGGCTGAGATAGTCGGCGGCCATCGTCTTCGCGTCGATGGACCACAGGCAGTCGGACGTGGTGTCGGCATAGCTGCGGAAGCGGGCCTCGCTGGCGACCGCGCGGGCCTCGCTCGCGGCGACAAGGCGGGCGAGTTCGCGCATGGCAACCCCGATGGCGGCGACGAAGGAAGCGCTGGCCATGAACAGCAGCGCGCTGACCACATCCGACAGGGACGGCGCGACGAACCCCATCTCCGGCGGCAGCAGAAAAAGCCATGCGAGAAAAGCGCTGAGCAGGATTGCGAGGGCGGAAGCCGCGATTCCTCCCATGATGGCGCTGGCGAGCACGGCGGGGTAGAACATTGCGAAAGGGGCGACCGGGGCCGCTGCCTCGAAGGGAAGCCGGATGATCAGCGCGAGCAGAACAAGCGCGACGGAAATGAGGAGACGGTGAGGCGCCAGGCCGCCGCCTTCGACGAAGGCCAGGACTTTGAAAGCGACGTCACCCAGCCCATCACGGTGAACGGGCTTCTCCGTCACGCCGCTGTAATCAGGATGCGAAACTCGCCTGACAAGTCGGGATGCCATGTTCGATGCTCAACGAGGGGTTCCTGCTCCGATGCGGTGCCTTCGCATCGATAAACGCGGACACCTGACGAGAGGTTGCCCGAGGTTAGCATATGGGCCGCACGCATATGCTTGGCAAATCGTATGAAATGTCTCGCCTGGCCCACAAAGCACGCCGTCCTGTGTTCGTTGAGAAGGACGAGAGTTGTGGATAAGTGCGCATTGCTGAAAACTCAATAAAGCCTACCTCGGATCAAAGTTCGAGCAACTGTGTTCTTTATCTCGCAGGCGGGAGCGCACTCCATGAAACTCTTCGAGTGTCAGAATTGCGGACAACTCATTTATTTCGAGAACGTTCAATGCGAGCGTTGCGGTCTCGCGCTGGGGTTTCTGGGAGATACAGCAGAGATGACCGCGCTCGAAGCGGCGAGCGACGGCACGTTCACGCCGCTGGCCGACCGCTCGAAGCGGGTGATTTACTGCTCGAACTTCACGCATGGCGCGTGCAACTGGCTCGTGCCTGCGGGCGGCGATGCGCTCTGCATGGCTTGCACGCCGAACCGCACCATTCCCGACCTCACCCAGCCCGAGAATCTGCGCCGCTGGCAGCGCATGGAGCAGGCCAAACACCGGCTCGTCTACAGCCTGATGCGCCTCGGCCTGCCGCTTGAGAGCAAGACGGAGGCGCCGGACACCGGTCTCGCCTTCGATTTCCTCGCGCCTCCCCCCGGCGAGGACGGGCAGGGCACGATCATGACCGGCCATTTAGAGGGGGTGATCACCATCAATGTCGCGGAGGCGGACGATCAGGTCCGAGCATATGTCCGCGAGGCCATGGGCGAGCCCTATCGCACGATCCTCGGCCATCTGCGCCACGAGATCGGCCATTACTACTGGCAGCGGCTCATTCCGGGCACCCCGAGCCACGCGCTGTTCCGGCAGACGTTCGGAGACGAAAGCGCGGATTACGGCGAAGCCCTCGCCCGCTACTATCGCAACGGCGCGCCGGGGGACTGGCAAAGCCGCCATATCAGCGCTTATGCGAGCGCACATCCGCATGAGGACTGGGCCGAGACCTTCGCCCACTATCTCCATATGCTCGACACGATGGAGACGGCCTATGCCTTCGGGCTTCGCATCAAGCCGCGCGCGGGGCAGGACGACAACCTCAACGCGGCCATCGCCCTGGATCCCTATCACCAGGAGAAGATGGAGGACATCGTCGAAGCCTGGCTGCCGACGACTTACGCCGTCAACAGCATCAACCGTAGCATGGGGATAGATGACCTTTATCCCTTCGTGATTTCGCCTGCCGTGATTGACAAGCTGAACGTTGTGCATCAGGTTGTGAAGACGGGCAGAAAGGAGAAATCCAGTCTCGGACAACGCCTTAGGCAATTCGTGACCTGGGGCTCCGCATTGTGAGGGAAGGCGCATGAAGGCACCCGGTCCCGACCATCCGATTACGGTTTCCCGTCATCCGCGCCGCGTGCGCGTGGTCTTCGGCGGGAAGACGGTCGCGGAAACGGATCGCGCCCTTTTGCTGAAGGAAGCGAGCTACCCCGCCGTGCTCTACATCCCGCGGGATGACGCTGACCTGAGCGCTTTCGAGAAAACCTCTCACGAGACGCAATGCCCTTACAAGGGGCGGGCGAGCTACTTCACGCTGTCGGCCGGCGGTCAGCGCGCCGAAAACGCCGTTTGGTCTTACGAAGCGCCCTATCCCGCCGTTGCCGAGATCAAGGATCACTTGGCCTTCTATGCGAATAAGGTCGAGTTGTTGGACGGTTAGGACGTGATACGATCATGGGGCCGAAAGACGCATACGCCGATTTCTGGATGATGCCGGATCTGACCATCGATACGCGCGGGCTGGCCTGCCCTCTGCCGGTGCTGAAAGTGCGCAAGATCATGCGCGGCGTGCCGAGCGGGGCCGAGGTCGAGGTGCTCGCGACCGATCCCGGCTCCGAGGGGGATCTCCGCGCCTTCTGCGCCGCGACGGGAAACAAGTTCCTGCATTACCGCAAGGGCGATGACGGCGTGATGCTGTTCCTGATCCGCAAGCAATAGCCCCTCCCACGCTGACAGATCAGGCGCGGAACCCTACCTTTACAGAAACGCCCGCGCGCGCCTATACATGCCCACCGCCGCGCCACCATCGGAGTTTCACGTGACAGCCGCGCTCTTGCCGAGGCAAAGCCTGTACGACATCGACCCTTACGTTCCGGGCCGCTCCAAGCTGCCGGGAAGCGGGCCGGTCATCAAGCTGTCGTCGAACGAGACGCCCCTCGGCCCCAGCCCGCGCGCCGCCGAGGCGTTCTGCGCGGCCGCCGCTCACCTCGACCGCTATCCGGACGGCGCGGCGACCGCGCTGCGCGAGGCCCTGGGCGCCGCTTACGGCCTGAACCCCGCGCATATCGTCTGCGGCAACGGGTCCGACGAACTGTTTCACCTGCTCGCGCAAGCCTATCTCGGGCCGGGCGACGAAGCCATCTACACCGAGCACGGCTTTCTCGTGTATCGCATCGTGATCCTCGCCAACGGCGCGACGCCCGTCATCGCGCCGGAAACGGCCTATACGGCCGATGCGAACGCCATCCTGGAGCGCGTCACGCCGCGCACTCGCGCGGTATTCATCGCGAACCCGAACAACCCGACCGGCACCTATCTCCCCGTTCATGAGGTTCGCCGGCTGCGCGCGGAACTGCCGGAGAACGTGCTGCTCGTGCTCGACGCGGCCTATGCCGAATATGTCCAGAAAAACGATTACGAGGCGGGCATCGAACTCGTCGCGACCACCCCGAACACGGTGATGACGCGCACCTTCTCCAAGATCTACGGGCTCGC
>CAZNAH010000077.1:0-7800 GCA_964570735.1 uncultured Hyphomicrobiaceae bacterium
ATTGTCGCGCAAGACCCCTCCGCGCTCGAAATCGTTCAGAAGGTGAACGATTACTTCAATGCCATGACGACGCTCCAGGGCGATTTCGTGCAGACGGACCCCGACAACAAGCAGAAACGCGGCAAATTTTATTTCGAGCGTCCCGGCAAAGTGCGCTTCGATTACGCTTCGCCCAGCAGGCTCGTCATCGTATCGAACGGCGAATACCTCGCGATCGAGGACCACGACCTGAAAACGACGGATCGCTACCCGCTCGAAATGACGCCGTTCCGGCTGCTGCTCGCGGAAAAGGTCGATCTCGTTCAGGACGCCCGCATTCTCGCGGTGGACCAGGGGCCGGATACGATCGTGCTGACGGTCGAAGACAAGAAGGGTGACTCCCCCGGACGCATCCGCCTGTTCTTCAACAGGGAGGATATGAGCCTGACGCAATGGATCATCACCGATCCGCAGGGGCTCGATACCCGCATCGAACTCGCCCAGCCGGAAACCGGCAAGGAAGTCGCGGCCAACTTGTTCCAGTTCAGCAAGAATCTCGGCTTCAAAAATCTCAGCCAATGATGCAGGGACGGGGAAGGAAAGCTGCGGCAAATTTGCAACTGTCAAGCTATCCTTAAGAAAATTTCATTGGAAAGAGCGGCTGGCTGTGCTATGGTACAACTCATAGGGGAGTTGCGGTCAGTCACCATCGGTAGTGCCCCCCGTCTAGCCGAAGACCCAACGCCCCGGCGCCGGCTTCCCTCCCGGCGTAACGCGTGTCTAACGCAAAGCGCCCAACCTTCGCCGGAGTTGGGCGCTTCTTTTTTGTGCCCCATCCTCTCGCGCCGCCCCGCCGGATAATCAATCATGCGCCTGCGCATCGTGACCTGGAACATCAACTCCGTTCGCCTGCGTCTCGGTCTCGTGCAGCGTCTCGTCCGCGACTTGGACCCGGACGTTCTCTGCCTGCAAGAGATCAAATGCACCGATGAGCTTTTCCCGCGCGAGGCGTTCACCGCGCTTGGCTTTAGCCATCAGGAGGTGAGGGGGCAGTCCGGCTATCACGGTGTGGCCACCCTTTCGAAGCGGCCGATCAGCGCGCTGCCGCAGCAAAGCTTCTGCGGCACGCCCGAGGCCCGCCATCTCGGCGTAGCTCTTGAGGCAGCGCCCCAGGGGCAGCGCATCGCGCTCCACAACCTCTATATTCCGGCGGGCGGCGATATCCCGGATCCCGGCCTCAACCCCAAGTTCAAGCAGAAGCTCGCTTATCTCAAGACGCTCGCGGACTGGTGCGGGGCCGAGCGCGGCCGTGAAGGCTTGCCTGCGATCATGCTTGGTGATTTCAACGTCGCGCCGCTCGAAACGGATGTCTGGTCGCACAAGCAGCTTCTGAAGGTCGTCAGCCACACGCCGGTCGAGGTCGATCACCTGGGCGCGGTCAAGAAGGCGGGCGGCTGGACCGATCTCGTTCGCGCCTTCATCCCCGCCGAGCAGAAGCTATATTCCTGGTGGAGCTACCGCGCGCGGGATTGGGCCGCATCGGACCGGGGGCGCAGGCTCGATCACGTGTGGTCCACGCCCGATCTGGCGGGACATGCCATGGCAGCACGGGTGCTAAAAGACGCGCGGGGCTGGGATCAGCCGTCCGACCACGTGCCCGTCATCGTCGATTTGGACATTGCGCAGTGAAGCGGCTGGCGCGGCTCACGCGGCCTGTTCGATGGCCGCGAGCTTCTCGTCCACCTTCTTCAATTGCTCCACGAGGCCGTTGAGCCGCATCAGCAGCATGTCCGACATATGCTGGGCGATCGCAGGGTCGCGTTCCATCACCGTGCGGAAGGCTTCGCGATGGATGGCCAGCGCGCGGACCCGTTCTTTCGCGGTGACGGTCACAGGATGGACTGTTTCGACGAGCATCGCGAGTTCGCCGATCAGCGTGCCCGGCCAGAGGGCCTCCTCGACCGTCTCGCGACGGTCTTGGACGAGACACCCCGCTTTCCCCGTGAGGATCACGTAGGCCACTTCGCCCGGTTGCCCTTCCCGGATGATAGCTTCGCCAGTCTGAAAGAAGGCTTTCACGCCGCAATCCGCAATCGCGGCAATCTGGTCGCGGGAAAGCCCCTGGAAAATCGGAAGCTGTTCAAGCAGCTCGACATTCTTTTCGAGCATGGCGGGCAACCTGTGCTGGGCCGGGTTCAACTCCTTTCACGCAACGCAAACTCTTTCGGGGAAAGAGTGAAGCGAGTCGCGAGAAACCGCAAGCGTTCCGCCTTTTGCGGTAGGACGAACGTGAGATCAGGGGACGAGCTTATATCCGCCGGTCTCCGTCACGAGCAGTTCGGCCTTCGACGGGTCGCGCTCGATCTTCTGGCGAAGCCGATAGATGTGCGTCTCAAGCGTGTGGGTCGTGACGCCCGCATTGTAGCCCCAGACTTCATGGAGCAGCACTTCTCGCGAGACCACCTTCTCGCCCGCGCGGTAGAGATATTTGAGGATCGAGGTTTCCTTCTCCGTCAGCCGGACCTTGGAGCCCTTCCCGTCGATCAGCATCTTCGCCGCCGGCTTGAATGTGTAATGGCCGATGGTGAAGACCGCCTCCTCGCTCTGCTCATGCTGGCGGAGCTGGGCGCGCAACCGCGCGAGGAGCACGGCGAAGCGGAACGGCTTGGTGACGTAATCGTTCGCGCCGGACTCAAGTCCCAGGATCTGATCGGAGTCGGTGTCCTGCGCCGTCAGCATGATGACGGGGTTCTTGAAATTGTTTTTGCGGAGGATGCGGCAGGCTTCGCGCCCGTCCATATCGGGCAGCCCCACGTCGAGCAGAACGAGGTCGATGTGGTTGGCTTTCACGGCGGCAAAAGCCTGGGCGGCGCTGTGCGCGGCGATCGCGTCGAATTCCTCGTGCAGTGCAAGCTGGTCGATCAGAGACCGTGCGAGATCCTCATCATCATCGACAACGAGAATTTTGCGGACGTTGCTCATGATATCAATCCCTGCTAGCGATTCATGTTTTTAGCGGCTTGCGGTGGAGCTTGACAAGCGGTGCGGTGTAAAGCGAGGCGGACATCTGCGCGAAAGACGGGTTTTCGTCGCGTTGCGGTGGCCAAGCCCGCGCTGCGGGTTCACTGTTTGAGCGCATCGGACACAGTCGGCATTCTCGAATGCCAGGGCTTGCGTGTGCCTTGCGCCCTGGGACGCAGCGGCATTGCAGCGCAGAAGCGGGAGGGCGACGGCGCGACACCGCGCGGCGTCTGGGCGCTGCGTGAGGTGTTCTACCGCGCGGATCGCGGCGGACGGCCGCGATGCCGACTGCCCATGCGCGCCATCCGCGCTTCGGACGGATGGTGCGACGATCCGCAAGACCGCAACTACAATCGGCGCGTGACGCTGCCCTATCCGGCCAGCCATGAAATCCTCGCGCGCACGGATCATCTCTACGACCTCGTCGTAACCCTCGGCTATAATGACGGCCCGCGAAGCAGGCATCGCGGCAGCGCGATCTTCCTGCATCTGGCGCGCCGGGGCTTCAAGCCGACCGAGGGGTGCATCGCGGTGCACCGTTGCGACCTCCTGAAAATCCTCGCCCGGCTCGGCGCTCCCGCAGCCGTCAATATCGGCGCGAAGCCCCGTCCCGGTCCTTATCGCGGACGGCGCGGGTTCAGATAAAGATCGACCTCGTTCTTCTCCAGCGCAAGCTTCATGGCTCCGCTCGTCACGCCCTCGGTGACCGCTTCGATATGGCGGCGCGCGGCGTTGTTGAATTTCAGCATGGCGCAGATGAGTTGCAGAACCGTTGCCATGTGCGGCGAGTCGTGCTCCGCGGCGATCGAAACGTCCCAGCGCCCGCCAATGTCGACGACCCGGCCATTGAGATGGCCGATGCGCGCGCCGGTCTGATCATAGAGCGTATAATCGCCACCGATATTGATCCAATCCTGCCGCAGCCGGTAAAGCTGCGCCACGCCGTCACGCAAGAGGAAGAAGGAGAATTTCTCAGGCAGCCCCGGCCATTTGCGGGCCGACCGCTCGACCTGAACGATCTGATCGTGTCCGCTGACATTGAGGGAGAAGGCCGTCACCGGAAAGCCGCCCGCGACGGCGGAAAGCTGCACGCTGCGCCCGATGAGCAGGTCCATCGTGCCGCGCCAGTTCATCTTGTCGGTGAAGAGCTTGAAGACGAGCCGCTTCTCCGCCGGGTTTTCCGACTTCCACAGCCCCTCGCGGTAGCTGATGAGGCCGGCCCGCTCGCCGTTCTCCTTCACCTCGCCGATGACATCGGAATCCTGCGTGAACTGGCGCGATTTGGCCCGATGGCGTGAATGACGGAAGAAGCCGATCTCCACGTCATTGAGGTCGGTCCACCACATATCGACCGTGAAGTGCCGTGCCGCCGCCTGACCCATGCTGCGCTCTCCCCGCGATGCGAATCAATTGAGAGAGTCTGAGTGGCGGGCGGGCAAAGGCAAAGGTTAATCGGCCGCCGTCCACAACGCGACGGGGGAGCGGCGAAACGCTCGCCCCCCCTTTCCGGATGAGACGGTCACGCCCGGCGCGTTCGACCGGCGCTGAGCCTTACGCTTCGAAGCCGCCATCCACATTCACGGCCGTGCCCGTGACATAGGACGACTCGGGCGAGGCGAGGAAGGCCACCACGCTCGCCACCTCCTCCGGCTTGCCATAGCGGCCGAGCGCGGTCAGCGGCGCAAGCGCCTGCGCGAACTCGCCATGCGCGGGGTTCATGTCCGTGTCGATCGGCCCGGGCTGCACGACATTCACGGTGATGCCCTTCGGCGCCAGCTCGCGCGCCCAGCCCCGCGTGAAGCCCTGCACGGCGAACTTGCTCGCGGCATAGAGCGCGCCGCCCACGAACGGCATGCGGTCGCCGTTCACCGAGCCGATGGTGATGATGCGGCCGCCCTCGCCCATATGATGGGACGCCTCGCGCACCGCCGTGAACACGGCGCCCACGTTGATATCGAGCACCTTGTCATATTCCTCGTCGGTCATGCTCATGACAGGTTGCAGGACGAAGACGCCGGCATTGTTCACGAGGATATCGAGCCGTCCGAAATGCTGCGCCGTCTGGCGGACAAGATCGCGGACCTGGTTCCGGTCGGCCGCGTCGGCGCGAAAGGCCACCGCGTCCCCGCCCTGCCGGCGGACGTCGTCGATCACGCGGTTCGCCGCATCCGGCGAGGCGGAATAGCTGAACGCGACCTTCGCTTCCTCCGCCGCGAGCCGCTTCACGATGGCGGCGCCGATGCCCCGGCTGCCGCCCGTGACGAGCGCGACCTTTCCCGTTAGTCTCTGAGCAACAGTCGATGTGTCTGACATAGGGTTCCCGTTTCCTTGCGATGGCCCTAGGTAGACATCGAAGCCCATAGGTTCAAGATTTATGAACTATTGATCGAAAATGTGATCGAGACCATGTCTGCCTCATGACGCATTTCGTTCACCCATCGCCGGACGCGCTCAAGCTTGAGACGGTGCTTTACGCGCTGGGCGATCCCATCCGCCTTTGCATCGTGCGCAGCCTCGCGCGCGGCGAGGAACTGGCCTGCAACGCAACCGTCGCCGGGCTCGACATCGCGAAGTCCACCCAATCGCATCATTTCCGCATTCTGCGGGAAGCGGGGATCATCCGCACGCGCAAGGAAGGGGTCTGCTATCTCAGTTCGCTGCGCCGCGACGATCTCGATGCGCGCTTTCCGGGCCTGCTCGATGCGGTTCTCGCGAGCAGCCAATGCTCCGTGACAGGCGTGGCTAACCCTGCCGGAAGTGCTTCGACAGCTTGAGCGCCTGAGCCTGGTAATGCGAGCCGATGCGCTGGCCGTAAAGCTGGTCCGGCGGCTCGCACATGGCATCATAGATCAGCCGTCCGATCACCTGTCCGTCCTCCAATATGAACGGCACCTTGTGGCTGCGCACCTCCAGCACGGCGCGGCTGCCTTGCCCGCCCGCCTCCGCCATGCCGAAGCCGGGGTCGAAGAAGCCCGCATAATGCACGCGGAACTCGCCGACGAGCGGATTGAACGGCTCCATCTCGGCGGCGTGGGTCGGCGGCACCTGCACGGCTTCCTTGGAGGCGAGAATGTAGAACTGGTCCGGGTCGAGGATGAGCCGCTGATCCGTAGCCGCGCCGATAGGCTCCCAGAAGTCTTCCACCGCATAGGCCGCCTCGCGGTCCACGTCGATCAGCCCGGTATGGCGCTTGGCGCGGTAGCCGATCATCGCCGCGCCGCCGATCCCGGAGAGATCGACGGATAAGGGGAGCGCGTGACCGCGCGCGCCTCCGCCGGCACCCGCCCTGCGGAACCGGATTTGCGACAGCCGCGACCCTTCCCGGACGAGCACGGGAAACGTCTGCGGGCAGATCTCGACGAAAAGATCGCCCTGATAGCCTGCGGGGATCTGGTCGAACCCTGGCGAACCGTTCGCGATGACGCGCGTGAAGACATCGAGCCGGCCGGTCGAGCTTTTCGGGTTGGCGAAGGCGTCGATATCGGCGGGCAGCGCCAGGTGCTCCTCGATGCGGGCGACATAGACGCAACCGACCTCCAGCACGGCCCCCGGCCGCAGGTCGATCTCATGCAGCGCGAATGCTTCGAGCTTGGCGGAAACCGGCACGCCCGGCCCCGGCAGGAAGCTCGCGCGGACCCGGAACGCGGATGCTCCGAGCCGCAGGTCGAGGCTCGCGGGCTGCACCTGTTCTGCCGGAATAGGCCGCGCGGCGGAAACGATGCCCTGCGCGATCAGGGCATGGATCGCCTGCGAAGGGAGGAGACCTGCCGAAAGACTGTGCTCTGCGCGTGTCATGTCATGAGCCATAGCAGGCTCGCGGGCCTTTGCGGAGAGGCATCGCGGCTCTTGACGCGACGTGGTTGTGCAAATTTAATGCGGAGGTCTACGTGGTCTTTTGCCGGCCGGCTTGCAGCCACGTTAAACAACTCGCTAAAAGGCCGAACGCCCCTCGCGCTTGGCTTTGACGTGCCCGATTGGAGGGGACATGACCGACACCAAATCCTTGCATCCCGATACGCTTCTCGTCCACGGCGGAACCTTGCGCAGCGGGTTCGGCGAAACGTCCGAGGCGCTGTTCCTCACATCGGGCTTCGTCTACAACTCGGCGGAAGACGCCGAAGCGCGCTTCAAGGGCGAGGCGGAGGGTTTCGTCTACAGCCGCTATGCGAACCCGACCGTCGCGATGTTCGAGAGCCGGATGGCGCTTCTCGAAGGCTCGGAAGCCGCGCGGGCAACCGCGAGCGGCATGGCGGCGGTGACGGCCTCGCTCCTGTGCTGCCTCAAGGCGGGCGATCACGTGGTCGCGGCGAAGGCGCTCTTCGGCGCCTGCCGCTATGTGATCGAGGATTTCCTGCCGCGCTTCGGCGTGGCCTCCACCCTCATCGACGGCCGCGATCTCGACGCCTGGCGCGGCGCGGTGCGCGACAACACCAAAGCCTTCTTCTGCGAAACGCCCGCGAACCCCACGCTGGCGCTCGTCGATCTCGCCGGCGTGGCCGCCATCGCGAGAGAGGCGGGCGCGCGGTTCATCGTCGATAACGTGTTCGCGACACCCATCCAGCAGAAGCCGATGCAGCATGGCGTCGATGTGGTCGTCTATTCCGCGACGAAGCACATCGACGGGCAGGGCCGATGCCTGGGCGGCGTCATCTGCGCGAGCGCGCACTATGTCGAGGAGCACCTCAAGGAATATATGCGCCAGACCGGCCCGGCGATCAGCCCGTTCAACGCCTGGGTCATGCTGAAGGGGCTTGAAACGCTGCCTTTGCGCGTCGCGCGGCAGGCGGCCAGCGCCGCGGC
>CAZNAH010000077.1:7835-10120 GCA_964570735.1 uncultured Hyphomicrobiaceae bacterium
GCGGGCGTGCTCTATCCCGGCCGCGCCGATCACCCGCAGGCCGCCATCGCGCGGAAGCAGATGACGGGCGGCGGCCCGCTCGTCGCGTTCCATCTGCATGGCGGCAAGGCTGAGGCGTTCCGCTTTCTGAACGCGCTGCGGCTCATCCGCATCTCGAACAATCTCGGCGACGCGAAAAGCCTCGTCACACACCCGGCGACGACCACCCATCAGCGCCTCACCGACGAGGCGCGGGCGGAACTCGGCATCACGCCGGGCACGGCGCGGCTTTCGGTGGGCCTGGAGCATCCGGACGACCTGATCGCCGATCTCGATCAGGCGCTCCGCGCGATGGCGAGGTCCGGCGGCGCCTTAGCCGCGGAGTGAGCCGGATCGCGGCGCGATAAGCCAGGCGGGGTCGAACCAGGTGTCGGCGTCGCCGTCATAGGGCAGGCGCGTAATGTCCCAGTGCTGGATGTAAGGCGCGTAGACCGCCCAGACGGACGGCCCGCCGCCGATGAAAATAACCCGTCCGGCGAACGAGGCGAGCACCTCGCGCGGCTCCATGTGCGAGCGGATCGCGACGATGGTGCGTTCTTCGTAGGCGAAGGCGGGAACCGATGCGATCGTCTTCGGTCCCGCGATCAGCACGTGGCCGCGCGTCTCGTCCCAGAAGCGGGCTACGTCGGCGACATATTCCGGGCCGGTCTCGCCTTCCCACGGCAACTGGCCATTCAGCCCCAATTGCCCCCGCTGCCCGATGGCGCACATAGATCGCACGTAGGTCACGCATCCTCCTTTGCCGACTGATTTCCGCCTGCCGCGGCTTGGTGCGAGGATATTGCAAAGGGGGACGCCCATGCTATGTTGATTTCCAAGGTGCGGGTGTAGCTCAGCCGGTAGAGCATCAGCTTCCCAAGCTGAGGGTCGCGAGTTCGAGCCTCGTCGCCCGCTCCATTTTTTCCCGAACTGACCCCTTCATAACGGCTGCTCCGCTTGATGTGAGATTCCGTGAGTTGACAATCCGGGACCGATCCGCGCGTTCTAGCGTTCCAGAACTTTCCTGACGTGCCCGCGCCGCCGAATTCCGGTAAGCTGCCAGTTGGCACGCATTGCACCGCGGGACACAGATGACCACGATGACACGCCTGAAATCCGAGCCATTCGCAACCGTCCCCAACGTGCTGACGCTTTCGCGGTTCGTCATGGTGCCGCTGATCGCGGTATTCCTGCTGCTGGACGACGTGATTTCGCGCTGGGTGCCGTTCGCGCTGTTTCTCGCGGCCGCAGCGACCGACTATCTCGATGGCTGGATCGCCCGGTTCACGCAGCAAAGCTCGACCTTCGGGCAGGTCTTCGATCCGATCGCCGACAAGCTGCTCGTTTGCAGCACGCTCTTCGTGCTCGCGGCGAAGGACGAACTCGGCGCGCTGCTGATCTTGCCCGCGCTGCTGATCCTCTGGCGCGAGCTTCTCGTCTCGGGCTTGCGCGACTATATCGCAGGGGCAGGGGACCGCATCGCCGTCGTGCCGCTTGCGAAATGGAAGACGGCGGTTCAGATGGCGGCGCTCGGCTTCCTTCTCGTCGCGCCTGCCAGCGGGGAAGCGGCCTATGAGGTCTGGACCGTCGGCGGCGTTTTGCTTTGGCTTGCCGCGATCTTGAGCCTATACACCGCTTTGGGATACGGGCTTGCGGCGCGCCGTGTGCTCAGAGCCTAATGGTCCGACTCAGACGTTTGCCTCCCGTTGCAGTACGCGCCGCAGCAAACGTCTGAATCATAAGGACCATTAGAAGGTATTGATTCGTGTGGAGCTTTTGAATTTGACATTTGAGTGAGAGCCCGGCTGCAAGCAGGACTCAAATGTCAAATTCAAAAGCTCCACTAGAGGTTTGGCATGACCGTTACGCTGAAATATTTCGCCTGGGTTCGCGAACGGATCGGCATCGGCGAGGAGAACGCGGACCTGCCGCCCGATGTCGTGACCGTCGCGGATGCCATCGGCTGGCTGAAGACGCGCGGCGAAGGCTACGCGCTCGCCTTCGAGCGGCAAGACATCATCCGGGCGGCCGTGGATCAGGTCCATTCGCCCCATGACGCCAGGATCGACGG
Source organism: uncultured Hyphomicrobiaceae bacterium (assembly GCA_964570735.1). Classification (GTDB taxonomy): domain Bacteria; phylum Pseudomonadota; class Alphaproteobacteria; order Rhizobiales; family Rhodomicrobiaceae; genus CAZNAH01. The sequence continues at coordinate 9,925 of CAZNAH010000077.1, forward strand.
AGCCCGCGAGATCGCCTTTTTCCCCCCTGTAACGGGCGGCTGAGCCCGGCAGGGCGAGCCGCTTATGGAGACCGCTATGGCAGCGACCGAACAGCTCAATTCGGGACCGATGGACGTTTACACTCCCGAGGAGGCGAAGGAACTCGTCGACCGCGGCGAAGCCGTGCTGATCGACGTGCGCACGCCCGCCGAATAT
>CAZNAH010000077.1:10130-13977 GCA_964570735.1 uncultured Hyphomicrobiaceae bacterium
GCATTCGCGGGGCTCTGCTCGTGCCGATGTCGGACATCGTGCCGGACATGCTGCCGACGCAGGAGGGCAAGCGTATGATTTTCCACTGCGGCTCCGGCGTCCGCTCGAAACATGTGGCCGAAATGGTCCTGCAAGCCGGGCTCGGCCCCGTCGCCCATATGGATGGCGGCATGGCGGCGTGGAAGCGCGCCCGGCTGCCCTTCGTCGCGACCGATCCGATGACGGGAGCCCCGCGCGATGTCGTCGCGGGCTGACCCCGGACCCGGTATCGTCCGCATTTCCGTCGAGCCCGCGCTCGATCCGCAAGACTTCGTTGATGTGCTGAACAGGTCCGGCCTCGGCGAGCGGCGGCCCGTGGACGATCCGGTCCGGGTCTCGCAGATGCTTGAGCATGCCAACCTCACGCTGACAGCGCGGGACGGCGAAGCACTGATCGGCGTGGCGCGCTCGCTCACCGATTTCGCCTATGTCTGCTACTGCGCGGACCTCGCTGTGGACCGGGCGTATCAGGGGCGAGGCGTCGGGCGCGCGCTCCTGCGCGAAACCCGCGCGCGGCTTCACCCGCAGGCGAAGCTTTATCTGCGGGCCGCGCCCGGGGCGATCACCTATTACGAGCATCTCGGCCTGCCCAGATTCGCGGATTTCTTCGCCATATTGCCTGAGACCACCCTTTAGGGCACAACCTCATCGTGGACGCGCAGCCGATGGGGACCGTTTTGAGCAAGGCAAAGGCCGGAAACTTCTTCGAGGACTTCGCGCTCGGCCAGGTCATCCGCCACGCCACGCCGCGCACCGTCACGGCGGGCGACGTCGCGCTTTACACCGCGCTATACGGGTCGCGTTTCGCCGTGCAATCGTCGGCGGAGTTCGCGCGCGCGATCGGCTATCTCGACGCGCCGGTCGATGACCTTCTCGTGTTTCACACCGTGTTCGGCAAGACAGTGCCGGATATCTCCCTCAACGCCGTCGCCAATCTGGGCTATGCCGAGTGCCGCTTCCTGAAGCCAGTCTATGTAGGCGACACGCTGTCCGCCACGTCCGAGGTGATCGGCCTGAAGGAGAATTCGAACCGGCAGACCGGCGTCGTCTATGTGCGCTCCACAGGGCGCAATCAGCATGGCGGCACGGTGCTCGATTATGTCCGCTGGGTCATGGTGCGTAAACGCGACCCGCAGGCGGTCGCTCCGGAGGCCGTCGTGCCCGCTCTGGCCGATGTGGTGGACGCCGCCCATCTCGCGAACGCCCTGCCGCCCTTGAACCTGCCCGCCTATGACAATGCGCTGGCAGGTTCGCCCCACAGGTGGGACGATTATGCCATCGGCGAGCGGATCGACCATCGCGACGGCGTCACGATCGAGGAAGCCGAGCACCAGATGGCGACGCGCCTCTACCAGAACACGGCGAAGGTTCACTTCAACCAGCACACGGAGGGGCAGGGCCGCTTCGGGCGGCGCCTCGTCTATGGCGGACACATCATTTCGCTCGCCCGCGCGCTCAGTTTCAACGGGCTGGAGAACGCCTTCCACATCGCCGCCATCAATGGCGGGCGCCATGTCGCCCCGGCCTTCGCGGGCGATACGGTCTATGCGTGGTCCGAGGTGCTCGACAAGGCGGCCCTGCCGGAGCGCAGCGCGGCGGGTGCGCTTCGGCTCCGAACGGTGGCGGTGAAAGATCGCGCCTCCGAGGGGTTTCCCTATAAAGCGGGCGACGCCTACGACCCCGCCGTTATCCTGGACCTCGATTACTGGGCCGTTCTGCCGCGCTAGCCTTACTGCCGGTCGCAGCCGGGCACGTCGGACGGCCGGAAATTGTCCTCGATGCGCTCGATGATCGGTTCGTAAACGGGCTTTTCACTGGCGGGAAACGTGATGGAAAGCGCGTTGATGACATTGCCGCGGCAGGAGAACATCACCTTCTGATAATAGATGTCGTCGCCGCGAAATCCCGACAGCACGAACCATGTGCGCCCCTTTGGCCCGTAGGTGATGCGGTCATACCCCTCGAATTCCTTCACGATGACATCGCGGTATTCGTCCGGGCTGAAATTCTCCGAGTTATACGTGCCGAACACGACGAGCTTCGCCCCGCCGTCGATAGAGACGAAGGTGCGGCCATCCTCGAATCGGTCCCCGGCCTCGGCATCGCCGACGGCGTCCCGATCCTCAGCCCTCGGGCGGTAGTCGTCTTCCGGTTCACCGTCTTCGGGGTTGGCCTCGCCGTCTTCGGCGAGCGCACCGGATGGCGCGGGCTGGAACAGGTCCGCCGGGTAAAGCAGGCGGTAGCCATAGCGTTCGTTGCGGTAAGCGGTCCAATCCCCATCCTGCGCGGAGGCGGACGGAGCCAAAGACAGCGACGCGGCCACCGCGAGCGATGAATAACAAAGGAAACAGCGCATCCTGACCTCCCCACTGAGCCAAAACCGGCGTTACGCGCCGCTGATGTTGCGCATTGACGCCGAGCGACATGCTACCAAATCTTCGTGACAGGCGCTGCACCACGCCTTGCGGGTTCGTTGTTGCTGGAAATGCTGCATCGCGGTAGAACACTCGCGTCAAAGATGGATGGACATCATGGCAGACCGAGCCGCACGAGCCACCGGACCACGAGCACCCCGCCCCCTCTCTCCCCACCTTTCGATTTTCCGGCCTTACATCAACATGGTGATGTCGATTCTGCATCGCATCACAGGGGCCGCGAACTATGTCGGCAGCGCATTCCTGGCGGCTTGGCTCGTGTCAGCTTCGGCGGGCGAGGCGCAATATAACTGGATGATGGCGTTCTTCGGCTCGATCCCCGGCATGATCATCCTGTTCGGGTTCACCTGGTCGGTGATGCATCACATGCTGGGCGGCGTCCGGCACATCATCTGGGACACGGGGCACGGCTTCGAGATCCCCACGGTCCGTCTCCTGTCGTGGGGAACGCTCTTCGGCTCGCTGACCCTGACGGGCATCGTCTGGCTCGCGGCCTTGTCCAAGCTCGGAGGCTGACATGGCGGGTTATCAGACATCGCTGAAGCGCGCGCGGGGGCTCGGCTCCGCCCGCAGCGGCACGGAGCATTTCTGGCGCCAGCGGGTGACGGGCGTCTCGAACATCGTCGTGATTGCCTTTCTGGTCTATGCGGCGATCAGCCTGGCGGGCGCGTCCCATGGCGAGGTCAAGGCGTTCTTCGCGGTTCCCCTTCACGCCGTTTTCGGCGTTCTCCTGGCGCTTTCGATCTCGGTCCACATGCGATTGGGCATGCAAGTCATCCTTGAAGACTATATTTCCAGCCCGGGAACCCGGGTGGTCGCCTTGCTGCTGAACACCTTCATCTCGATCCTCATCGGCGTGGCGACCGTATTGGCCGTAGCTAAACTTTACCTCGGAGTGTGATCCCATGGCCGAAGTGACGAAGCCGAATGGCGCCGGAGCGAAGCGCGCCGGGAACGGGTCTGCGCCGGCTGTGAACGGACGCGCCTACCCCTTCATCGACCACACTTTCGATGTGGTGGTGGTTGGCGCGGGCGGCGCTGGCCTGCGCGCAACGCTGGGCTGCGCGGAAGCGGGGCTTAAGACGGCCTGCATCACCAAGGTTTTCCCGACGCGCTCGCACACCGTTGCGGCGCAGGGCGGCATCGCGGCCGCGCTCGGCAATATGGGGCCGGACGACTGGCGCTGGCACATGTATGACACCGTCAAGGGCTCGGACTGGCTGGGCGACCAGGACGCCATCGAATATCTGTGCCGCAACGCCCCCGCGGCCGTCTACGAGCTCGAACATTACGGCATGCCGTTCAGCCGCACGGAGAGCGGCACGATCTACCAGCGGCCGTTCGGCGGCATGACAACCCAGTTCGGGGAAGGC
>CAZNAH010000078.1:0-11206 GCA_964570735.1 uncultured Hyphomicrobiaceae bacterium
GGCCTCTCCGGGCTGAAGGGTCACCGCACCGGCGGCTCGCTGCACTTCATCGTCAACAACCAGATCGGCTTTACGACGGCGCCGCGCTTCGCCCGCTCCTCACCCTACCCGTCCGATGTCGCCCGCATGATCGAGGCGCCCATCTTCCACGTGAACGGCGACGACCCGGAGGCGGTCGTCCATTGCGCGCGCATCGCCATCGAGTTCCGCCAGCGCTTCCACAAGCCGGTCGTGATCGACATGATCTGTTACCGGCGGCACGGGCACAATGAGGGCGACGAGCCGTCCTTCACGCAGCCGCTGATGTACAAGAAGATCCGCCAGCAGCCGACCGTCGTGGAGCAGTATTCCAAGCGGCTCGCGGCGGAGAGCATCGTGACGCTGGAGGAAACCGAAAAGCTCAAGTCGGACTTCTGGTCCTACCTCGACACGGAGTTCCAGTCGTCCGAAAGCTACCGGCCGAACAAGGCGGACTGGCTCGACGGGCGCTGGTCGGGCATCACGCTCGCCGAGGAAGGCCCGCGCCGCGGCATGACGGGCGTCGAGACCGGTACGATCAGGGAGATCGGCCGAAAGCTCACCGAAGTGCCGAAGGGCTTCACCCTGCACAAGACGATCGACCGCTTCCTCACCAACCGGCGCAAGATGATCGACGACGGCCGCGGCATCGACTGGGCGATGGCCGAGGCTCTGGCGTTCGGCAGCCTGTTGAAGGAAGGCTATCCCGTACGCCTCTCCGGCCAGGATTCCGAGCGCGGCACCTTCTCGCAGCGCCATTCAGTCCTGACGGATCAGGTCAACGAGGAACAATATATCCCGCTGAACCACATCTCCGAGGGGCAGCCCCGCTTCGAGGTCATCAATTCGATGCTCTCGGAGGAGGCGGTGCTCGGCTTCGAATACGGCTACAGCCTGGCCGAGCCGAACACCCTCGTGCTGTGGGAAGCGCAGTTCGGCGACTTCGTGAACGGCGCGCAGGTCATCATCGACCAGTTCCTGGCTTCGGGCGAACGGAAGTGGCTGCGTATGTCGGGTCTCGTGATGCTGCTGCCCCACGGCTATGAGGGCCAGGGGCCGGAGCATTCCTCGGCGCGGCTGGAACGCTTCCTTCAGCTCTCGGCGGAGGACAACTGGCAGGTCGCGAACTGCACGACGCCCGCCAACTATTTCCACATCCTGCGGCGGCAGCTTCACCGCTCCTTCCGCAAGCCGCTTGTGCTCATGACGCCGAAATCCCTGCTGCGCCACAAGCGCGTAGTGTCCGACATCGAGGATTTCGGCCCGGAGACGACGTTCCACCGCGTGCTGTGGGACCACGCGCAGAACGGGTTGAGCGAGAAGGTCCACCTCGTGCCGGACGACAAGATCAAGCGCGTCGTCCTGTGCTCGGACAAGGTCTATTACGACCTGTTCGAGGAACGCGAGAACCGCGCGATCGACAACATCTATCTGATGCGGGTGGAACAGCTCTATCCGTTCCCGGCGCGCGCGCTCATCCACGAGCTGAGCCGCTTCCCCAAGGCCGAAGTCATCTGGTGCCAGGAGGAGCCGAAGAACCAGGGCGCGTGGAGCTTCATCGAATCGAACATCGAATGGGTGCTCGACCACATCGACGCGAAACACAAGCGCCCCCGCTATGTCGGACGGCCCGCCAGCGCATCGACGGCGGCCGGGCTGATGAGCAAGCACCTCGCCGAACTCAACGCTTTCCTCGACGAGGCTTTGACACTAAATCAGTGATTGCGGGGACCGCGGCGCAAAGTCGCGGTCTCAATCCTTTTTTCTCACCTCGCGCGCAAGGACCGCACCCATGGCCACCGAGATCGTCGTCCCAACGCTTGGCGAATCCGTCACCGAGGCAACCGTCGGAAAATGGTTCAAGAAGCCGGGCGACGCCGTCAAGGCGGACGAAGCCGTGGCGGAACTCGAAACCGACAAGGTCACGCTCGAAGTGAACGCACCGGCCGCCGGCGTTATTTCCGAGATCGTCGTCAAGGAAGGGGAAACGGTCGCCGTGGGCGCAATTCTCGGCTCGATTGCCGAAGGACAGGGAGCCGCCCCCGCTGCAAGCCAGGAGAAAGTCGAAAAGGTATCGCAAGCAGCCCCGAATGGCGGGCGCATGCCGCAAGCCGAGCAGGGCGAGCCCATGCCTGCGGCGAAAGCTGAAACGCCGCAACGCTCGCCGAATGCGGATGCGCAGGCCCCGTCCGTGCGAAAGCTCGCTGCGGAAAGCGGGGTCGATCCCGCCACCGTGCCGGGCAGCGGCAAGGACGGCCGCGTAACCAAGGGCGACATGCTGTCCGTGATCGAGGGCGGTCAGCAGGCACTGCAGCAGCAGGTCGGCTCCATGACCTTCGGCCAGACGCAACCGATGCAGGCGCCGGCGATCCGCACGCCGTCCGCCCCGTCGGACGAGACGCGCGAGGAGCGCGTGCGCATGACCAAGCTGCGCCAGACCATCGCGCGCCGCCTGAAGGAAGCGCAGAACAGCGCGGCCATGCTCACCACCTTCAACGAGGTGGACATGTCCACCATCATGAATGTGCGCAACCAATACAAGGATTTGTTCGAGAAGAAGCACGGCGTGAAGCTCGGCTTCATGGGCTTCTTCGTGAAAGCCTGCCTGCACGCGCTGCACGAAATCCCCACCGTCAACGCCGAGATCGACGGGCAGGACATCGTCTACAAGAATTACTATCACATCGGCATCGCGGTCGGCACGGAGCGCGGCCTCGTGGTGCCCGTGGTGCGCGATGCGGATGCGAAGTCCCTCGCCGAGATCGAGAAGGAAATCACCGAATTCGGCCGCAAGGCGCGCGACGGCCGACTCAGCCTCGAAGAGATGCAGGGCGGCACGTTCACCATCTCGAATGGCGGCGTTTACGGCTCGCTGATGTCAACGCCCATCCTGAATGCACCGCAATCCGGCATCCTCGGCATGCACAAAATCCAGGAGCGGCCCGTCGCCGTGAACGGCAAGATCGAGATCCGCCCCATGATGTACCTGGCGCTCTCCTACGATCACCGCCTCGTGGACGGCAAGGAAGCTGTGACATTCCTCGTCCGCGTGAAGGAAAGCCTGGAAGACCCGCAGCGTCTCGTGCTTGACTTGTAGGCTTCTCTCCCAGGGAGGTTGCCATGAGCAAATACGGAAGAGTGACGCCTTATCTCACAGTCAAGGGCGGGCTGGAGGCCATCCAATATTACGAGGACGCCTTCGATGCGGAAGTCGAAGGCGTGATGATGGCGGAGGACGGCAAGCGCGTTCTTCACGCCGAACTCGAAATCAACGACGGCCAACTTTTTCTTTCGGACGAATTTACCGAGATGCCGGGCGGCACCGTTTCGCCCCTCACCGCCGGCTCGGCTTCGGTGACGATCCATATCGAGTTGAAGAAACCGAAGCAGGTGGACCGGATGATGGAGCAGGCGCGCGCGGCCGGCGGCGAGATCATCATGCCTGCCGCGGACATGTTCTGGGGTGCGCGTTACGGCAAGGTGCGCGATCCGTTCGGCCACGTCTGGTCCTTCGGCGCACCTTCCAAGAAGAAACACAAGCGGGATGACGACGGCGACGAAGCGCATTCCGCGAAGAACGACGATCGCAACGCCGAAGCGGACACGCCGGACAGCGGTTCCGGCAACGGCGATTAACAGGGAATGACGGGATGGCGCAGCCTTATGACCTCATCGTGATCGGAACAGGGCCGGGCGGTTATGTCTGCGCCATTCGTGCCGCGCAGCTCGGGCTGAAAACCGCCGTGGTGGAGAAGAACCCTACCTTTGGCGGCACCTGCCTGAATGTCGGCTGCATCCCGTCGAAGGCGCTTCTCCATGCCTCCGAGCTCTATGAGGAGGCGGGCCACGGCTTCGCCGCCATGGGGATCAACACGAAACCCGAACTCGACCTCAAGCGCATGCTCGCCTTCAAGGACGAGGGCGTTGAAGGCAATGTGAAGGGCGTCGAGTTTCTGCTGAAAAAGAACAAGGTCGATACGCATTTCGGCATCGGCCGCGTCGCGGGACCGGGCAAGGTGCAAGTCACGCCGGTCAATGGCGGCGAGGAGAAGACGCTCGAAACGCGCGCCATCGTGATCGCGACGGGCTCGGACATCATCCGCCTGCCCGGCATCGAGATCGACGAGAAGCGCGTGGTCTCCTCGACCGGCGCGCTCGAACTGGAGGATGTGCCCGGCCACATGCTCGTCGTCGGGGGCGGCATCATCGGCCTCGAACTCGGCTCGGTCTGGCGGCGGCTCGGCGCGAAGGTCACCGTTGTCGAGTTCCTCGACCGCATCATTCCCGGCATGGACGGCGAGGTGGCGAAGCAATTCCAGCGCATCCTCGCCAAGCAGGGCATGGAATTCAGGCTCGGGCAGAAAGTCACGGGCGTCGCCGCCAATGGCGCGGGTCCGCTGAAGGTGAGCGTGGAGCCGAGCCAGGGCGCCGGTCCGAAGGAAGAGCTTGGCGCCGACGTGGTGCTCGTCGCGATCGGCCGCGCGCCTTACACCGAAGGGCTGGGCCTCGAAGATGCGGGCGTGAAGCTCGACAACAAGCGCCGCATCATGGTGGACGACCATTTCCGCACCAGTGTGGACGGCATCTACGCCATCGGCGACGTCATCCGCGGCCCCATGCTCGCCCACAAGGCCGAGGATGAGGGCATCGCGGTGGCCGAAATTCTCGCGGGCCAGGCGGGACACGTGAATTACGAGGTCATCCCCAACGTGATCTACACCTACCCCGAAGTGGCGAGCGTCGGCCGCACCGAGGAAGAGCTGAAGGAAGCCGGCATCGCCTACAACACGGGTAAATTCCCCTTCACCGCCAATGGCCGCGCCAAGGTGAACCGCCAGACGGATGGCTTCGTGAAGGTGCTGGCCGATGCGAAGACGGACCGCGTGCTGGGCGTGCACATCGTCGGCCCGCAGGCGGGCAACATGATCGCGGAGGCGGCCGTGCTCATGGAGTTCGGCGGCTCGGCGGAAGACCTCGCGCGCACCTGCCACGCGCACCCGACGCTGACCGAAGCGGTAAAGGAGGCGGCCCTCGCCGTCGGCAAACGCGCCATTCACATGTAGCACGAGTGGCGGGCCGCGGCATGTGGCGGATCGGCGTGGATGTCGGCGGCACGAAGATCGAGGCGCTCGCCCTCGACCCAAACGGGGCCGAGACCGGCCGCCGCCGCATCCCCGCCCCGCGCGGAGACTATGACGCCAGCATCATCGCCATCCGCGATCTTGTGCGCAGCCTGATCGCGGAGTTCGCGATCTCCGACCTCGCCGGCGTGGGCGTCGGCATCCCGGGCAGCCTGTCTCCCGCGACGGGGCTGGTGCGCAATGCGAATTCGGTCTGGCTGAATGGCCGGCCCTTCCGCGATGACCTCACGGCCGCGCTCGGCCATCCCGTCCTCGTCGAAAACGATGCCAACTGTTTCGCGCTTTCGGAGGCGGTGGACGGCGCGGCGCGCGATGCCCGCTCGGTGTTCGGGGTGATCCTCGGGACGGGCGTCGGCGGCGGGCTTGTGATCGATCAGCGGGTCCATCTCGGCCGCAATGGCGTCGCCGGAGAGTGGGGGCATAATCCCCTGCCCTGGCCGCGCGCGGATGAGCATCCCGGCCCCGCCTGCTGGTGCGGCAAGCGCGGATGTCTCGAAACTTATCTCAGCGGTCCGGCGCTCGAAGCGGAATATGCGCAGGCGACAGGCGAAAGGTTCTCTGTCCCCGCCATCGCGCAGCGCGCGGCAGAAGGGGACGCGATCGCTCTTGCGGCACTCTCGCGCTATGCGGACCGGCTGGCGCGCGCAGTGGCGGCCGTGGTGAATGTGTTCGATCCCGATGTCATCGTCTTCGGGGGCGGCTTGTCGAACCTCGACAAAGTCATCGCTGAGGCGCAACGACACTTGCCGCGCTGGGTCTTCTCGGATGTGTGCGAAACGCGCCTGAGCCGCAACCGGTGGGGCGATTCGAGCGGGGTGCGCGGCGCGGCCTGGCTTCCGGCCGGAAGAAAACAGTAAAGCGAACCGGCGACGATGCGCCGATCCGCTTCACATTTCGACTTACGAGCCCGAAGCCATCATCATGCGGAAGAACTTGGTCGCGGTGTCTTCGTCGCCTACGGTGCAGAGGTCGTAAGCCTGGATGGCCAAGCGTGCGCGAGCCGCGCGCTGCCCGGCGGAAAGGCCCGACATTTTGCCGAGCGCGGAATGGGCTTCGGCCAGTTTCGCGTCGCAATCCATCTTTGCGGATGCTGGCGCAACGGATGCGACAACCGCGAGGGCTGCGGCGACGGCGAGCTTCTTGAACATGAGTTTCTCCCCAAAAGCAAAGCTAACTGAAGCGCGGATGGATTGGCTCGCCCGCGCCAGTTTTGATTAACGCATTGATTTCGAACAGAGAAATACTCTTTAGACATGCTCTGATACCCGCAGGCTATGCCGTTTAGATTGAACCGGCCATCCACTCCGCAGCGCGCAGGCTCTGCACAAAAGCGGCGACGAGCGGCGCCTTCTGCCGCCCCGCCGCAACGCCGAGGCAGACCTCGCGCCGGGCTTCAAGTCCGTGGAGCGGCCGCATCTCGACGCCCAATCCCGGCGGCGAGAATTCCGGCAGGATCGCGCAGCCCAGACCGCTGCGCACCAAGGCGTGCGCGAGGCACTGGCTTGACAGGCTGTATCGTCCCAGGGTCTCTTGCCCACCCTGCGTACGGGCCGATGCGGAGGCGACATCCTGCTGACCGGCGAGATCGAGCAGCAGCTCCTGCCTCGCTTCGTCGAGCGTCACGCTGTTCTGCGCCGTAAAGCGATGCCCCTGCGGACAGCACAAGGCATAGCGCTCCCAGTACAGGCTTTCGATCGTGATATCTTCCGCATCCGCCAGATCGAGCGCGCCGGGACGGCTGAACAGGGCCGCCTCCATCTGGCTCTCGGATAGCGCATCTAGAAGCCGGCGCGTGCCTGTCTGAATGATTTGCACATCGGCGTTCGGAAACTGCTGCGTGATCGCGGCCAGCACTCCGATGAGTTGCGGATGGTAGAGCGTGGTCATCACACCAAGGCGCAACTGCATGGATTTCGTGCCGGAAAAGGCCGCGGCCTTCTCCTTCGCCTCGGCGGCCTGCTCAAGACAGCGGCGGAAGATCGGCTGAAGCTGCCGGCCGAGATCGGTCAGTTCCACGCCGCTCGGCTTGCGGTCGAAGAGCGGTGCGCCCAACTCCTCTTCGAGCTTGCGGATCGCGCGGCTCAGCGAAGGCTGCGAGACATTACAGCGCTCCGCGGCGCGGCTGATATGCTTCTCGCAGGCAACCGCAAGAAAATATTTTATTTGATGCATCTCCATATGGGCGCTCCAAGGTTAACGAAGCGGCAATGCTTTCGTTAGCGCACCAAATGGAGGTTTTTGCAGTCAAGAACCAATGATTTGTCGGTGACAACTTTTGCGTCGCGTGTCACGGGCGAGTGACCGCGTCGTGATCTTCGATTTTCCAAGGTAAAGATCAGCTCGCCGCCGAGAAACGGGACTTGATCCGGTTTCGCACGCTCGCGATGATCCCGTCCGCGATCTTCTCCTTGCTCGCGGGCTCACCCTGAACGCCTGCGAACAGGTCGCGGACGTTGGAGACACGCTGCGCCTTGACGATCTTCGCGAGCTGCGCGAAGGACAGCCCCGCGAGATGCTCCCGCAAAGCTTCGTCCCTGTTCTGCATCAGGGTCACTTCGAGGTTGGGCTCGTAGGGGTCGAAAGCCGGGGCGGGCTCGGGGGAAGCCGCTGGCTGGGCGGCCGCTCTCAGTTCGGCCAGGGCGTTTTCGAGGCGCGCGGCGAAAGCGGGATCGCGCCGGGCCTCGTCCATCGCGCGCGCGAAAGCCGCCTCGACTTCGGCGGAAAACGGCCCGTTCATGCCGCAACCCCGCTGCGATAGCGCGTGATGATCGAATCGACGACTTCCTTGCACAGCGCGCGAACGATCTTCGCGCCGGAGCCATATTTCTCGTCGATGGTCTGCGGCTCGCCGCGATATTCGAAGGCTTCCGCGATGCCGTCATCCTCGGGGATGCGCGTCTGCATGACGGGGTGCAGTTCGGCGATCGTCCCGAAATTCAGGCGCTGAAGCCCGCCGTCGCGCCAGAAGTTTACGAGCCCGATATAGCGCCGCTTATCCTTCGGGATGGCCGCGACATCCTCCAGCCGGGGACGCCCTTCGATCATCGTCGCGATACGGTCGATCGCGTAGCGCGAGACGAAGTCCGGGCGGAACGGCACGATGACCTTATGCACGATGCCGAGCGCGGCGCGCGTCGAGAAGGACAGGCCCGGCGGGCAATCGAAGATGACCACGTCGAAGGCATCGCCGAACTCGTTCAGCATCGAGCGGAAGCGGCCGATGACGGCCTGCTCCGCCGCCTGCAAATCGAGGTTCGAGCGCGCGCGGTTATGCAGAACCTCGTTCTCGATGTCTTCAAGGTCGATCGAGCCGCAGAAAAGCGACATCTTGCCCGCGCCAGCTTCGATGTCGCCGACATCGTGCAGGATGTAGCCGTCGGGCCGCAGGCTGCGCCGGTCCATCTTCTCATCGAAATAGTCGGCGATGGACTTGCCTGACTGGCGCGCGCGCTCCCAGTTCTCTCCACCGATCAGGATGAGCGAGGAATTGCACTGCGAATCGAGATCGACCACCAGCACGCGCTGATCGCCGATGCCGGCAAAGCCGTGCGCGAGCATGGTCGTTATGGTGGACTTACCGACGCCACCCTTACGATTGGCGACAGCCAGCAGAATGCCCATGGGCGCAACCTCCTTGCTCTCCGGATGGCGCACCGCTCAAGCGCGCGGATGCGCATGACCATAAGCCTGAAGGAGGCGCTCACGGTCAACCGCCGTGTAAGCCTGCGTGGTGGAAAGATTGGCGTGGCCCAGCAGTTCCTGGATGACGCGCAGGTCGGCGCCCCGGCTCAGGAGATGGGTCGCGAAGGAGTGGCGCAGGGCATGCGGCGTTGCCGTCGGCGGCAGGCCGAGGCCGGTGCGCAGGCGCGCCATGAGAAGCTGCACGATACGCGGACTGAGCCGCCCGCCCTTCACGCCCACGAAGAGGGGATCATCCGGCTTGAGCTCGTGCGGGCAGGCGTCGAGATAGTGCCCCACCGCAGCTTGCGCCACGGGCAGAACCGGCGCGAGGCGCTCGCGCCCGCCCTTGCCCTTGACGCGGAGCACGTCGCGCGGGGGCAGCGGCGCATCCTTGCGGTCAAGGCCGAGCGCTTCGGACACGCGCAGTCCCGAGCCGTAGAGCAGCAGCAGCACGGCCTTGTTGCGCGGCGCGGTCCAGGGATGCTCGCTCATCTCGCCGTCGAGCGCGGCTTCGTCGAGCATACCCCGCGCGCCCGCTTCGCTCAAAGGCTTGGGAATGCCGGGTGGAACCTTCGGCAGGGCGACGGTGAGCACGGCGCGGTTCTTCAGATGCCCGGCGCGCTCCAGATAGCGGAACAGGGAGCGCAAGGCCGAGAGCGTGCGCGAGAGCGTGCGGCTGCCCGCGCTGTCCTCGCGGCGCTCGGCCAGAAAGGCGCGGATATCGGCGGCCTGAAGCGCGTTCAGGCGGGCGAGCGTGACCGGGGCCTGCCAGCGGGCGCAGAGATGGGTGAGGAACTGCCGCGCATCGCGCTCGTAGGCTTCCAGCGTGTTCGCGGCATAGCGCCGCTCCGAGCCGAGATGGGCAAGCCAGCCGCGCAGAGCCGCCGCGAGGCAGGGCGCCGCGTAAAGATCGGTTTGGGGCTCGTCACGCTCGGCCATCGCCCATCACAGAATGCTCTGCCCCGTTTTCGCCCAGTCGGCCACGAATTGCGCGAGGCCCTTTTCGGTAAGCGGGTGGTTGACGATCTGCCGCAGCACGGCGGGCGGCACGGTTGCGACATCGGCGCCCGCCAGCGCGCATTCCGTCACATGGCGCGGATGGCGGATGGACGCGGCCAGGACATCCGTCGAGAGGTCCGGATAATTGTCATAGATGGCGCGGATATCCCGGATGAGCTGCATGCCGTCCTCGCCGACATCGTCGAGGCGGCCGATGAACGGCGAGATATAGCTCGCGCCCGCCTTCGCCGCGAGAAGCGCCTGATTGGCCGAGAAGCAGAGCGTGACATTGACCGCGATCCCCATCTGCGAGAGCGAGCGGCAGGCCGTCAGCCCGTCCCAGGTGAGCGGCACCTTCACGGTCACGTTCGTTGCGATGGTCGCGAGCTTGCGGCCTTCCGCGATCATCGTCTCGGCGTCCGTTGCGGACACTTCCGCGCTGACCGGGCCTTCGACGATGGCGCAGATCTCGCGCACGACATCGAGAAAGTTGCGGCCGGATTTCGCGACGAGGGAGGGATTGGTGGTCACGCCATCCACGAGCCCCGTGTCGCTCAGCGCGCGGATCTCCTCCACATCGGCCGTATCTACGAAGAATTTCATGGTCTTGCCTCCGCCGGGCGGGCGCATGCGCGAGCCGCCACAATGAACCGCCGTTGGTTTACGATGTCTTAAGCGCCGGGCCAAATGAAACGATGCGGCGAGCCTTTTTTCGGCGCGCCCGCCGCGCTAGAACATCGCCATGTCATTATTCGAACCGCTGGACGAGGCCCCGGAGGCGGCTGGCGCGACCTGCCCGGTGCTGCTGCCGCTCGCCCTGGAAGAGCCTTACGATTATCTCGCGCCCGACGAGGCGGGGCTCGCCCCCGGCACCTTCGTCGTCGTGCCGCTGGGGCCGATGAAACGGATCGGCGTCGTCTGGCACCGGCGCGGCGCAGGCGGCAAGCCCGTCGATCCGCGCCGTCTGAAGCCCATCCTCGACCGGCTCGACGTGCCGCCGCTTCCGCCGGCGAGCCTTCGCTTCGCCGACTGGGTCGCGAATTACACGCTCGCGCCGAAGGGCATGGTGCTCCAGATGATGATGAGCGCGCGGCTCGTCTTCGAGGAGCAGGAACCGCGCTGGGGCTTCCGGCTGACCGACGCCATGCCCTCGCGCATGACGCCGGCGCGGCAGAAGGTGCTCGATGCGCTGAAAGACGGCGCGGTGTGGCCCAAGAAACGGCTGATGGAGGCGGCGGCCGTGAGCGCGGCCGTGATCGACGGGCTTGCCCATGCGGGCGTGCTGCTGCGCGCCGAGCTTCCCCGCGCCCGCCAGCCGAGGCCGCAGCCCGCTTTCGCGCAGGCCCATCTCACGGACGGGCAGGCCG
>CAZNAH010000078.1:11240-11500 GCA_964570735.1 uncultured Hyphomicrobiaceae bacterium
GACGCTGCTTGAGGGGGTGACCGGCTCCGGCAAGACGGAGGTCTATTTCGAGGCCGTGGCCGAGGCGCTGCGCCGCCGCAAGGCCCCCGTGCTGATGCTGCTGCCCGAAATCGCGCTGACGGGCCAGTTTCTCGACCGCTTCGAGGCGCGCTTCGGCTGCCGCCCCGCCGAATGGCACTCCGCCGTTTCCGCGAAGGAGCGCGCGCGCATCTGGCGCGGCGTGGCCGAGGGCGAGGTGCGCGCCGTGGCGGGCGCGCGCT
>CAZNAH010000078.1:11524-13520 GCA_964570735.1 uncultured Hyphomicrobiaceae bacterium
CTGTTCCGGCCCTTCCCCGATCTCGGCCTGATCGTCGTGGACGAGGAACACGACCCCTCCTTCAAGCAGGACGACCGCGTGCGCTACCAGGCGCGCGACATGGCCGTGGTGCGCGGCTCGCTGTGCCGCTGCCCGGTGATCCTCAGTTCGGCCACGCCCTCGATCGAGAGCGTCGTGAACGCGCGTCGGCAGCGCTATGGGCATGTCGTCTTGCCAAAACGCTTTTCCGGCAACGCCCTGCCCCCCGTCGCGGCCATCGACATGAAGGCCGAGCCGCCGGAAAAAGGGCGGTGGCTGAGCGAGCCGCTGGTGCGCGGCGTGAACGAGGCTCTGGCGCGCGGCGAGCAGGCGCTTCTGTTCCTCAACCGGCGGGGCTATGCGCCGCTGACGCTGTGCCGGGGCTGCGGCCACCGCTTTCTCTGCCCGCAATGCACGGCGCATCTCATCGAGCACCGCCTGCGCGGCCGCCTTGTGTGCCACCATTGCGGCTTCACCCTGCCCTTTCCGAAAGCCTGCCCTGCCTGCCGCCGCGAGGGCACTCTCGTGGCGTGCGGGCCGGGCGTGGAGCGCATCATGGAGGAGGCGGGCGAGCGCTGGCCGGACGTGCCGCTGGCCATCCTGTCCAGCGACATGGTGCCCAACATGACCGCGCTGCGCGAGGTGCTGGGCTCGATCGAGAGCGGGGCGGCGCGCATCATCGTCGGCACGCAGCTGGTCTCGAAGGGCCACAATTTTCCACTTCTCTCGTTTGTCGGGGTCGTCGATGGCGATCTCAGCCTCGCGACAGCCGATCCGCGCGCGGGCGAGCGCACCTTCCAGCTTCTCTCGCAGGTGACCGGCCGAGCGGGCCGGTTCCGCACCGGCGGGCTCGGGCTGGTGCAGACCCATTACCCTGAGCACCCCGTGATGCAGGCGCTTGTCACGGGCGACCGCGAAGCGTTCTACGAAGCCGAGATCAGCCTGCGCGACATGGCGGGGCTGCCGCCGTTCGGACGGCTCGCGGGGTTCGTTGTGTCGGCGAAGACGAAGCCGGAAGCCGAAGGCCACGCGCGGGCTTTCGCGCTGGCCGCGCCGCCGTCGCAGCTCGCGCAGGTTCTCGGGCCGGCGGAAGCGCCGCTCGCCATCGTGCGCGGACGGCATCGGCAGCGGCTGCTCCTGAAGACCGATCGCAACGCCGATATCCAGGCTTACATCCGCGCGTGGGTCGGAGCCGCGCCCCAGCCGCGCGGCAGCGTCAAGCTGGAGATCGACATCGACCCCTATAATTTCTTCTGAGAGGCGGTCGCGCTCCGCGGGGCGTTATCGCGCGAGGCCAAGCTCCGCTTCGAGCGACTTCAGGCGCTCGACGACGTCCGTCGCGCGCAGGCGGGCCTCGTCGTCGGACGCCTCCTCGTAAGCCTGCTCGGCGAGCGCAATCTCGTCGCGCAGGCGGTCGGCGGTGAAGTCCTCCAGCGGAACCGCATATTCGGCGATCACCACCGTCTCGTCCGGCGTCACGTCCGCGAAGCCGCCGCGCAGATAGAACTTCACCTCGCGGCCGTTCAGCGCCGGAATGCGCATGATGCCGGGCCGAAGCTGCGCGATGAAGGGCGCGTGTTGCGGAAGGGCGGTGAAATCGCCCTCCTGGCCGGGGATGATCGCCTCGGCGATATCCGTCGAAATCAGCCGCCGCTCGGGCGAGACCAGTTCAAATCGGAAAGTATCAGCCATGGTATTTCTATCATCCCTCGTCGGAGCGGCGTATGGGCCTTATTAAGCCGCAGCGGCCAGTTCCTCGGCCTTGGCGATAGCCTCGTCGATCGTGCCGACCATGTAGAATGCCTGCTCCGGCAGGTGGTCGTAATCGCCGTTGCAGAGGCCCTTGAAGCCCTTCACGGTTTCCTTCACATCGACGAGCACGCCGGACTTGCCGGTGAAGACCTCCGCCACGTGGAAGGGCTGCGACAGGAAGCGCTCGATCTTGCGGGCGCGCGCCACCGTGCGCTTGTCCTCTTCG
>CAZNAH010000078.1:13551-13773 GCA_964570735.1 uncultured Hyphomicrobiaceae bacterium
TGGAGCGCCTTGTAGCGCTGGAGGATGGCTTGCACCTGGCGGGCGACCGCGTAATGCTCCTCGCCCACGACGCGAGGCTCAAGCGCGCGGCTGGTCGAATCGAGCGGGTCCACGGCCGGGTAGATGCCCTTTTCCGCGATCGAGCGCGAGAGCACGGTCGTTGCATCCAAGTGCGCGAAGGAGGTGGCGGGCGCAGGGTCAGTCAGGTCGTCGGCGGGCACG
>CAZNAH010000079.1:0-3516 GCA_964570735.1 uncultured Hyphomicrobiaceae bacterium
GGAGCGGCAGGCGGCCAGCAGCGCGGCACGCCCCGCGAACTGCGCGCCCGGCACGATGAAGGCGGCGATGGCTTCTCCGCGCCGTGCGTCGGGCACACCGGCGACGGCCGCGGCCTCCACCCCGCCGCAGGCGTTGAGGGCATCCTCGATGGGTTCGGCTGCGATCTTCAGGCTTTTCGTATTGATAACGCGGGCCATGCGCCCGGTGAGGTGCAGGAAGCCCCCCTCGTCGAGATATCCGAGATCGCCCGAGCCCGACCAGGCTTGCGCGGGCCGGTCCGCCCCCTGTCCTGCGCCGAGATAGCGCGAGAACACCATAGCGCTCGCGACCTCGACGAAGCCGTTCCGCCCCGGCCCGATCCCTTCGCCGTCCTCGGCGGAAATCCGGATGCGCACGCCTGGAAAGGCGTGCCCGACCGACCCAGCGGGCGCGGGCTTGCTCGTGCTCGCATAGGTGACGAAGCTCAGTTCGGACGAGCCGTAGAACTCCACGAGGTCCGCATCCGGTAGCGCGCGCTCGACAGCCGCGCGCAGCGCGGGCGGCAGTTTTGCCCCGCCGCAGAAGATCAGTCGAGGCCGCCATGATCCGAAGTTCATGCCCGCGAAAGCATCCAGCATGCTCGGCACGCACCAAAGGACGGTGGCGCGGCAGGCCGTGAAGTGTTCGAGCGCCCCGCGCGGATGGAAGCGCTCGACCGCCGCGACGGGCAGCCCGCGTGCGAGCGCCTGCACCGCGCCGAACAGGAACAGCGAGTGCGACAGCGATCCGGGGATTGCGATGACATCGTCCGGCCGCAGCGGAAAAACCGCCTCGCAGGCGGCGAAGCTCTCGATCCATGAGCGGTGGCAGCGCGCAAAGGGCTTCGGCCTGCCCGTCGTGCCAGACGAGAAGCCCCAGTAGAAATCGCCGGCCTCGGCTGGGCGGGGCGCCCCCTCCGCGCGCGTCACACCGACCCCGCCAGCCTCTTCCCGCAGCAAGACCTCGGGCCGCAGGTCGGCGAGCAGAGCCTGCACTTCGCCTTGCCCCCATTGCGGGTCGAGAGGCGCGGCTGCCCCGCCCGATCTCAGCACGCCGAAGAAGGCGGCGAGAAGCTGTGCCCTGTCGCGCAGGATGAGCGCGGCGCCGCCCGCGCCGAGCCTGTCCGCGATGCGCTCCGCGCTTTCCGCCATGTCGCCGAACGACACCGTGCGCGAAGGCAGGCGAACGGCCGGGCGCGCCCGATGCGTCGCCGCGTTCGCGAAAAAGAGGTCGTCTATGGTTTCAGCGCAAAGAGTGTCCATCGCCACGGATCAGAGGATAGCCGCGCTTCACGAACATGCCCGCGCTCGCCGCGAGCACGGCTTTCAGAATATCGCCCGGCACGAAGACGAGCGAGCCGATCGCCGCCGTGGACAACGGCGCGCCCGTCATCAGCGCGATGCCCGGAATGCCGAAGGCATAGAGCAACACGATTCCGCCAGCGATATTGATGGTGAGAAGCTTCCAGAAGGTCAGGCGGTTCCAGAAACGCTCGGTCAGCCAGCCGATCACGAAGGCGGCCAGCGGATAAGCGATGAGGAAGCCCGCGCTCGGCCCCGCGAACACGCCAAGCCCGCCCCGCCCGCCCGCCAGAAGCGGCAGCCCGGCCGCCACCAGCGCAAGGAACAGGAGCATGGCCGCCGCCCCCCGCTTCGCGCCGAGGATCGAGCCCGCCAGCATCACGCCCAGAAGCTGCGCGGTGATCGGCACCGGAATGAAGACGACTTCGATTTTCGGGATCAGCCCGAGCACCGCCATGATCGCCGCGAGCAGCGCGACGAGAACGACATCACGCACGTTCATCGGCTGCGCCCTTCCAAATTCTCGAAACCGCGAGCAGTGATGGCGTCGCTCAGATCGCCCGTCATGCGCAGCGTCTTGATGAGCAGCGGCCCGAGCGCGAGCACGCCCCAGCGCGAGCCGCCACGCGCGAGCCGCGCCGCCTGGATGTCCTGATAATCCTTCATCAGCACGGGGACAAAGCGGATCGCGAGCGCGAGCGCAAGCCCCGTCTTCGCGGGCGACAGTCCGATGCGGGCGAGGGGGCGCGCGGCGGCGGTCAGCGCATCGACCATGTCGGAAAAGCGCGTGGTGACGGTCACGAGCGAGGCGAGCAGCACAAGGCTCGTCGTCTTGAGGCCGGTGCTCAGCGCAGCGGGCCAGCCGGCGAACACGGCTTGCAGACCCGCGAACAGCGCAACCGTCATCAGAACGGGCGAGAGCGCGCGCAGCACGACCCCGAGCGAAAGCCCTGCCAGCACATAAAGGCCGAGTGTCGCGGCAAGCGCCGCACCAAGCGCGACCGGGTCGGTCAAGAGGGCGATGGCGCCGCCCGCCGCGAACAACAGCACGAGCTTCACAGGAGCGGAGACAGCGTGGACGGGCGAGCGTCCGGGAACGTAGAGCGCGAGCATTCACCCATCACCTCAAGATAGCGCGCGATGGTCTCGCGCGGCGATCCGTCGGCGATGAGCCGGCCTTCATGCAGGAGGATCGCGCGGTCATAATGCCGGATCGTTTCAAGGTCATGGGTGATGGTGACGACACGCTGGGGCAGGCTGTCAACAAGATTGCAGACCCTGCGGCGGTTGATGAAATCGAGCGAGGCGAGCGGCTCGTCGAACACGACGATTTGCGGCTCCATGACGAGTACGGACAGGATGCTGAGCAGCTTCTTCTCGCCCCCGCTCAGGAGGTGGGCGGGCTGCTCGCGCAAATGGGCGATGCCGTGCTCTTCGAGGATCGCCGCGACCTTCTCCGCGATAACAGGCGGGGGGAGCCGCATGTTCTTCAGCCCGAAGGCGAGATCCTCCTCCACGGTCGGCATGACGATCTGATGTTCGGGGTTCTGGAAGACGAGGCCGACCGCCTTGCGGGCCTCGCGCGGGTGCGTGCGCGTCGATCGGCCCGCGACCAGCACCTCGCCCTCGGTCGGTAAAACCAGCGCGTTGAGCAGCCGCGCGAACGTGCTCTTGCCGGACCCGTTCGCGCCGAGCACCGCGACGCGCCGCTCATCAAGATCGAGCGTGATGCCCTTCAGGATCGCGCGGCCATTCGCCGCGACGGACGCCTCCCGCATTCGGATCAGGGCCATGGGTCAGAACGAAAGCTTGGCATCGCACCGTTTCGGAGGCAAGGATGGTCGAAATCCGGCTCCGCTCAGGCTGGTTGACGAGCGGTCGCCGTCTTTTGAGGGAACTTACCATCCATGCGGGATTTCGCACAGGATTCGGTTGCGCTGCGCGATGCCTTGCAGGCCGCCATCGATGGCAAGGCAGCGAAGAGCTGGCCATGCAAATCGGCCTCGCCACTGCTGCGGCGAAACCCGACCTGGGCCGCGCGGCGCTCATCGTGTTCGCGGGCGACCACGGGCTGACGGCGGAGGGCGTCACGGCCTATCCATCCGAAGTCACCGCGCTCGTCGCCCGGATGATCCTGGACGGCACGGCAGGCGCGAACATCGCGGCGCGCGCAGCGGGCGCAGATGTTTTTCTCGT
>CAZNAH010000079.1:3563-13422 GCA_964570735.1 uncultured Hyphomicrobiaceae bacterium
CACCCCGCGCTCATCGAACGGCGTATCGCGAGCGGCACCGCCAACAGCCTGCACGAGCCCGCGATGACGCCCGCGCAATGCGAGGCGGCGCTGGCCGCCGGCGCGGACCTTGCGGGCGAATTCGCCGCGCGCGGCTATGGCATCTTCGCGCTCGGCGAGATCGGCATCGGCAACACATCGGCCGCAGCGCTCGTCGGCCATGCGATCACGGGGCTTCCGCTCGACATTCTGGCGGGGCCGGGCGCGGGGCCTCCGCCGGGCGGGCTCGAACAAAAGCGGGCGGTGCTTGGCGAGGTCGCGGCCCGCGCGCCCGTGAGCGATGCGCGGGGCGCGCTGGCGCATTTCGCGGGCTTCGAGATGGCGATGCTGACGGGGGCGATCCTCGGCGCGGCGCGGGCGGGCAAGCTCATCGTCATCGACGGATGCATCGCGACCGTGTGCGCGGCCGCGGCCTTCTCGCTAGAAGCGAGCGTCCGGGCGCAATGCGTCTTCGCGCACCGCTCCGGCGAGCCGGCTCACGGCCCGATGCTCGATCATCTGGGCGCGCGGCCGCTCCTCGATCTTGGCCTGCGCCTCGGCGAAGGGACGGGCGCGGCACTCGCTATCCCTCTCATCCGCATGGCCGAAGCGCTGCTGCGCGACATGGCCGACCTTCCAGGCAAGCACCCGTCATGATCGTACAGGAAGCCAAGCTCATCTGCACCGCGCTGCAATTCCTCACGCGCCTGCCCGCGCCCCAATTCGCCGACTTCCAGCCGGGCTGGCTCGATCGCGCGGCGAAATATTTCCCCCTTGTCGGGCTGCTGGTCGGCGGCCTCAGCGCGGGCGCGCTGATCCTCGCAACGCAGGTCTGGAGCGGCGCGCTGCCCGCGCTCGCCGCCATCGTGGCGGGCCTCATCATCACCGGCGCGTTTCACGAGGACGGGCTTGCCGACTTCTTCGACAGCCTCGGCGGACGCACGCGCGAGGCGCGGCTCGCCATCATGAAGGACAGCCGGGTCGGCACCTATGGCGTGCTGGCGCTCATCGTCGCCCTCTCCGCCAAGGCGGTCGCGCTGACGACCATGCCGCTCGCGACGGCGGCCGCGGCGCTCATCGCCGCTCATGCGGGCGGACGCCTAGCCGCCGTTTTCGCCGTGGCGACATTACCTTACGCCGGCGATCCCGCCAACGCGAAGGTTCGCCCGCTCGGACGGCGCGGCCATGCCAGCGGCTTGCTCATCGCGCTCATATGCGGTCTCGCTCCAATTGCGCTGCTGCCCTCCATGGAAGCTGCGGCGGGTCTCGCCTTTGCAAGCTTCCTTGCGATGGCGATCGCGCTTCTGTCCCATCGCCTGCTCGGCGGCGTGACCGGCGATACGCTCGGCGCGACCGAGCAAGGCTACGAGGTCGGCTTCTTGCTGGGCGTCGCGGCGTGCGTCTGATCCTCGTCCGGCATCCCAAGCCGGACTGCGCGCCGGGGCTCTGCTACGGTCATCTCGATCTCGCATGCGACGCGCAGGATCTTGCGCGCGCGGCCCGCGACCTCGCATCCCTGGCGCATGACGCGACTATTATCAGCAGCCCGCTACGGCGCGCTCTGGCCCTCGCCCGGGCGCTCTCCCCTCAGGTGCGGACGGATGATCGGCTGCGCGAGCTGAACTTCGGCGCGTGGGAAGGACGGCCCTGGGGCGAGATCGGCCGCGCGGCCATCGACGGGTGGCGGTCCGGCCTGCCGAACGCGGCCCCGCCGGGCGGCGAGTCCCTCGTTGATCTGGCCGCCCGCTGCGCCGACTGGCTCGCGGCGATTCGGCCGAAGAACGAGACCGTTATCGCCGTCACCCACGCCGGCCCGATTCGGATCATGCGCGCGCTGGCCCTCGGACAGCCGCTCCTGCGGTATTTCGACACCCCGATTCCCTACGGAACTGCCCTGGAACTGACCTTCGGCACACAAGAACCGTTTATTGCCAGGCCCGAGCACGAAATTTCGATTGCGCACAATGCGAAGCGGCCACACACTTTGCATGCGTCCCCACGAGAGGACGTTTCGGAGGTTGCAGCAAATGAAGAAGAAAGTCGAAGCCAAGAAAGAAGCGCCGAAACCGGCGCCAAAGCCTGCTGAAAAGCCGGCCGCCAAGAAAGGCGGCGCGAAGAAGTAGCATTTTCCTATCGCGTAAGAAGGGAAGAATTCATCTTCCCTTCATAATGCCCCCGCCACAGTCTGCACCGGCTTCCCGAGCGACATTTGGAGTTGCACCCCATGGTCTTCGCCGTGTGCCAGGCTGTTTTCTGCGCGGGTCTCTATTTCGTGGCTTCGGTCGAAGCCGCCACGATCACGAACAGAAGCATCGAGCAGGAAACCATCGCCGTGATCGAAGGCGATACCGAGCGGAACGTGGAAATCGGACCGTCGGAAACAATACAGATCTGCTCATCAGGCTGCGTCGTCCGCCTCTCGAACGGGGACGAGTACGAACTTTTCGGCGATGAGCGCGTTTCCATCGAGGAAGGGTTGATGTTCCTCGATATCCCGCTACGGCCCGAATGATCGCGCGGTGCTCTGCCCGTTCCGTCAGCTGCGATAGTCTTGAATCCGTGTGGCGCGCAGGCCGGGAAGACCGTGCCGGTCGATCATGCGCTTCCAGCTGATGAATTCATCGATGGTCAGCTTGTAGCGGTTGCAGGCTTCCTCAAGGCTCAGGAGACCGCCGCGCACGGCCGCGACAACCTCGGCTTTGCGGCGGATGACCCAGCGCTTGGTGTTGGGCGGCGGCAGATCGGCAATCGTCAGCGGGCTTCCATCGGGCCCAATGACATAACGCAGCCGGGGACGGAAAAACTCGGTCATTGTACACTCACACTCATCAAGACCAATGCCGCACCTTACCGCGCACTCGCTTAAGGCCGCTTTAAGTGCGATGATGAAGCTGAGGTTATTAAACTCTACCTCAAGTTGTCGCGGAACCTATGTCAGACTGTCGGCCCCCGCGAATAAAGCAAGAAAGCTTCGGCTGAACTTGGGTAAAGCTCGGATAACCTCGCGTCTTTGCGACATCCAAGAGTTGCAGATCTTTTGCGCGCTGAAAACCCCGCACGCGCGCCGTCACGCCAAAATGTGATCGGTTGCGGCGCGCCCAGCTTGTGAAAGCCGCACTCCGCGCTATACATGCGTGTGTCACTTCCAGAAGCAGCAAGAGCGATGTCGGCCCGTCACGAGACAGACCACGCGATGAGAAACGCGGCGACCGCGCCCGGCTTTCCGCACCTCGACCCGGAAAGCCTCGGGCTGAGCGGGCCTGCACGCGCGCATCGCATCGTCGTCGCCATGTCGGGCGGGGTGGATTCGTCCGTGGCGGCGGCTCTGGTGGCCAGCGCGGGCTACGATGCCGTGGGCATGACGATGCAGCTCTACGATCACGGCGCGGCCACGGCCCGCAAGGGCGCATGCTGCGCGGGCCAGGACATCGGCGATGCGCGGCGCGTGGCGGACACCATCGGCATCCCGCATTACGTGCTGAATTACGAGGGTCGTTTCCGCCAGTCCGGGATCGACGACTTCGCGGCGCGCTACCTCGCGGGGGAGACGCCCATTCCCTGCGTGACCTGCAACCAGACCGTCAAGTTCCGCGACATGCTCCAGACCGCGCGCGAACTTGGCGCTTCCGCGCTCGTGACGGGGCATTACATCGCGAGCAGGCCCGGCGCGGACGGCTGGCAGATGGTTCAAGCGCGCGATGCGCACCGCGACCAGAGCTATTTCCTGTTCGCCACCACGCGCGAGCAGCTCAACTTTCTGCGCTTCCCGCTCGGGAGCTTGCGCAAGAGCGAAACCCGCGCGCTCGCCGCGCATTTCGGCCTGCCCGTCGCGGAGAAGCCGGACAGCCAGGACATCTGTTTCGTGCCCTCGGGCAATTATGCGGGCGTGATCGGCCGGCTTCGGCCCGAAAGCATGGAACCCGGCAAGATCGTCCATGCCGATGGCCGCGTGCTCGGGCGGCATGACGGCATTGTCAATTTCACCATCGGCCAGCGCAAGGGCCTCGGCATCGCGACGGGCGAACCGCTGTTCGTGCTGCACATCGAGGCGGAGAGCCGGCGCGTGGTCGTAGGGCCGCGCGAATTGCTCCTCACGCGCACGCTCCATTTGCGCGACGTGAACTGGCTCGGCGACGGCCCACTGGCCGATGCCTGCCGCACGGGCCGCGCGGTTTGGGTGAAGGTCCGCTCGACGCAAGCGCCTCAACCCGCGAGGCTCGGCACGGATGGCGAGCGCGTGCGTGTCTCGCTCCAGAACGGGGAATATGGCGTCGCGGCAGGGCAGGCTTGCGTCTTCTACGAGGATGGCGGCGGCGCGGCGCGCGTGCTCGGCGGCGGGTTCATCGCATCGGCCGAGCGGGCCTGCGCGGCATGACGGCCGATGCGGATGCCCCGCGCGCAGCCTTCATCCGTGGCGAGGCATCGGGCCGGTTCGATATCGAGCGGCTGGCCCGGCTGACGCCTCTCTTCATCGCCTTTTACTTCACCGCGCAGTTCGCGATGCGGCTCGCTGTGTCCGGCAATCTCGAAACGGACGAGGCGCAGTTCGTCGGCCTGACGCATTTCGCGCTCGGCTATGGCAATGCGCACCCGCCGCTTTATAATTGGCTGGTCGCGCTCGCCCTTGAGCTGACGGGCCATTGGCCGGCGGCGGTTTCGCTGGTCAAGAACATGCTGCTCGCGGGGACTTATCTCCTGGTCTTCGATACCGCTCGGCGCGCGGCGGGTTCGCCCGTAGCCGGGCTGTGCGCGGCGGCTGGGCTTGCCCTCATGCCGCAGATCGTGTGGCAATCGCAATTCACGCTCGCCCATAGCGTGCTCGTCACCTTCGGCGTGGCGGCGCTCCTTCACGCGCTGACGCTCGCGGCGCATTCTCCGCGATCGCTGCCCGCCTATCTTTACATCGGGGCTGCCGCCGCCATCGGGGCATATGGAAAGTATAATTTCTTCATCGTGCTGGCCGCGGCGGCGCTTGCCATCGCGTCCATTCCCGAATTGCGGCAGAGACTGCTGAATGTGCGCATTGCCCTCAGCGCGGCGGCCTTCCTCGCGCTATTCGGACCGCATCTCGCCTGGGCGCTCGCCAATCTCGACAGCGCGACGAACCGCGTCAGCAAGCTCGAACGCGAGAACAGCCGGTTCGGGGCCTTCGACATCCCGGGGCTGGGCATCGACGGCCTGCTCGCGATCGGCACGGGGCTGATCGCGTCGGCGGGCGCGCTTGCACTGGTGTGGCTTCTGCTGCGCCGAGGACCGCACGCCCAAGAGCCGCAAGGGAAAGCCCTCACCGGGACGCTGGCCAGACTTTACGCCCGCACCGCGTTATTCGCTGTGGCGCTGTTCGCGGCGATCATCCTTCTCGGCGATTTTCATTTCGTCTTCGAGCGGTATCTGACCCCGCTGATCCTGCCGCTTCCGCTCTGGCTGGCGCTCGCCGCCCCGCTGGGGAACCGCGCGGCGGGCCGTCTGATGCTGACCGCCGGGGCGGTCTGGCTCGCGGCGCTGATCGCGGTGCCGTCCGTGATCGCGTTCGGCGAGGATCATTTCGCCCACCCCTATCGCGCCTTCGCGCAGGAGGTAGCGCAGCGCATCGACCCGCCCTATGCCGTGCTCGCGCGGCGCGACCGTCAGTCCGCGAATATCGCGATCCGCCTGCCCGGCGCGACCGTGCTGCGCGACGAAGCCCCGCAGAATCGCGTGCTCATCGTGTGGAGCGGCAAGGACCGGCAGCCGCCGGAGAGCCTCGTGACCCGGCTCGGGCCGGGTTTCTCGGCGGAGGGGCCGGCCGTCTCCGGCACCTATGCTTACGAGAACTGGTCGGGAGCGAGCGCCACGCTCGGCGCGCAGCTTTTCGTCAGGAGGTAAGGGGCGCGGACTGAAGTTCGGCGGACTTGCCCGCGGCAGGCTCTGCGCGCATCGCTGAGGCAAATTCCGTGATCTCGCCGCGCGGGCTGTAGCGGCGGGTCAGCCAGTAAACGCCGAGGATATCGAGGAAGGCCACGGCAGCGCGATCGAAAAAGCCATATTTCGAGACGCCGTGGTTCCGCGGGCGATCATCGACCAAGACATTCTCAACGCCGAAGCCCTGGCGCTGCGCCATGGCGGGAATGAAGCGGTGCATATTGTCGAAATAGGGCATCGTGCGCGCCAGTTCGCCCGGCAGAACCTTGAAACCGCACCCCGTGTCGCGCGCGCTGTCGCCGAGCAGCGCCCGCCGCAGAGGGTTCGCCACGCGCGAGGTGATCTTCTTGACGAGGCCGTCGTTCCGGCTGGTCCGCACGCCCGCATAGATGACGGTGCCCGGCCCCGCGTCGATCTGCGGCCAGAGGCGGGCGAGGTCCGCGGGGTTGTTCTGCCCGTCGCCGTCGAGCGTCGCGACCCAGCGCCCGCGGCAGGCATCGAACCCCGTTTTCAGCGCGGCGGATTTGCCCGCCCGCCTGCCATGGCGGAAAACGCGGACCTGGGGCACGCGCGATGACGCTTGCCGCGCTTCCATCAAGGTGCGGTCCGATGAGCCGTCATCGATGAGGATGACCTCGTAGTGCGGCGGCCGTGCCAGCCCCGCGAAGGCGCGCGCGATCTCGCCGACCAGTGCGTCGAGATTGCCTTCCTCGTTGTAGGCCGGGATGATGATCGAAAGGTCCGTCATAGCCTTGCACAAGCCGCCTTCACCAAACCGTGTAGGTGTCGTGAACCGCGCAGGCTTGTGAAGGCCCGCCGACCGGGGCCTTATAGGACCGAAAAGCGGGAAGCGGAAGCCGAGACTGAGCCTGGCCGGCTCTAACCGCCCCATGGCCATCGATTTCCCGCCACCACCGTGCCAAAGGAGACCCGAATGACCCCCGAGCACCGCATCGCGCGCGCCCTTTTCCTTTTGCGCATCAGCATTGCCGCGTTCTTCCTGATCTGGTCGATCGAGAAAATCGTGGCGCCCGAGCTGGCCGCGCGGGTCTTCTCGACCTTCTATTTCACGGACCTCCAGGCCGAAATTTCAATCTTTCTCGGCATTCTGCAAACTGCTATCGTCCTGGCGTTTCTCGTCGGTTTCCTGAAGACCTTCACCTACGGCTCGCTTCTGCTGATGCATACCGTCTCCGTCGCATCGACCTGGGAACGCCTGATCACGCCCTACACGCCGCCCAACCATCTGTTCTGGGCCGCCGTGCCGGTTCTGGCCGCTCTCGTGATCCTCTTCCTGCTCCGCGATCTCGATACGATCGGCACCGTTTCGAGGAAGCCCCGCATGGTTCCCATCGATGGGTGACATGGCGCGCGCCCAGACCAGCCTCGACGACGCATCCATCAAGAAGGCGTATCGGCGCTGGGCGCCGTTCTATGACCAGACCTTCGGGCTGATCGCGACGCATGGCCGGAAGGTGGCTGTCTCGATGATCAACAAGCGCCGGGGCCGCGTGCTGGAAGTGGGCGTTGGCACCGGGCTTTCGCTGCCGCGCTACAAACCGGAACTCGATGTGACCGGCATCGACCTTTCCGAGGACATGCTGGCTCTCGCGGCGGAGCGGGTGCGGCGCAAGGGCCTGACATCACGGCGCCACCTCGCGCTGATGGATGCGGGACGGCTCGGCTTTCCCGACGCGACCTTCGAGACGAGCGTCGCCATGTATGTCATGACCGTGGTCCCGGACCCGGCCGCGGTGATGCACGAGATCGAACGGGTGACGAAGCCCGGCGGCGAGGTCCTCATCGTCAACCACTTCAGCCGGGAAGGCGGCGTGCGCGGCTATATGGAGCATCGCCTCGCCCCCTATGCCGACCGGCTCGGCTGGCATCCGATCTTCTCCGTGGACCGGGTGTGCGTCTCGCCGCGCCTCACGCTGCTGGAACGGCGCGACCTCATTCCGATGGGACTGTTCTCGCTGCTGCGTTTTCGCAAGGACGGCAGCGCGCCCGCTTGACTTGCACCGCGGCAGGCTGTCTTGACGCTGACCATCGGCGCTCCTATACCTAACGGCAGCGTCTCGCCGATCATCCAAAATCCATCGTCACGCAGACACGGATCGCGCGGGCCTGCAACATTCCTGCGGCGGAGTAGCTCAGTTGGTTAGAGCAGCGGAATCATAATCCGCGTGTCGGGGGTTCAAGTCCCTCCTCCGCTACCATAGGCCTTTCCGGAAGCTTCCGAACGCTTCCGCATTTTTCCAAAAATCCAATAGAAAGCAGAGGGTTGCGGGTGATTCGCGTCCGCATGCGTCCATGGCCTTCCACATGCAGCCAAATTTGGTGTGGGGGTATTTTGGGGGTATTTTCGCGGAGTATCGGAAAGGAGCGATACCCCCATGCCTCTCACAGAGAACCAAGCGAAGAACGCCAAGCCGCTGGAGCGCGCTTACAAGCTAGCCGACAGCGAAGGCCTGTTTCTGCTCGTCCAGCCGAATGGCGCGAAGCTCTGGCGGATGAAGTACCGCTTTGCAGGCAAGGAGAAGTTGCTCTCCTTCGGAGCCTACCCGGCATTGGGGATCGCCGCTGCCAGAGAAAAGCGTCGGGCGGCTAAAGCCGTCCTCGCGGAAGGCAAGGACCCGATGTTGGCCAAGGGCCAAGTAACATCGGAGGGCGGGGACACCTTCTTCGCCGTCGCGAACCGCTGGCATGAGAACCGAAAGACTGCACTGGATCCGGCGCATGCCGATCGTGTCTGGTCCCGGATGGAGCGGGATGTGTTCCCCTACATTGGCCAAAGACCGATTCAGGAGATCACCGCGCCAGAGGTTCTGGAGATGATACGCCGGATAGAGTCACGCGGCGCGCTCGATATCAGCCGGCGTGCCAAGCAGGGGGTGGGTCAGGTCTTTCAGTTTGCCATTGCTTGCGGGTTGGCCTCCAGTGATCCGACAGCAAATCTTCGCGGCGCCCTGAAGCCACGGCCAAGGGTAAAGCACATGAGCCGCTTGCCACTTGTTGAGTTGCCCGCGTTTATTGAGAAGGTCCGAGACTACCAGGAAGAAGGTGACCGGCGCTCGGCAATCACGAGGGACGCGGTCATGTTCGCCTTGCTGACCTGGGTCCGGACCAAGGAGCTTCGTCTCGCTGTCAAATCAGAGTTCGAGGACCTGCACGGCAAAAATCCGCTGTGGCGCATCCCGGCTGCGCGGATGAAGATGGGGCGAGAGCACCTTGTCCCTCTTTCCGCTCAGGCTGCCCAGATAGCTAGGACGATGATATCGCGCGCGACAGGCGAATTCTTGTTCCCTGGGGTGAGCGTAGACAAGCCGCTGTCTGAAAACACCATGATCTACGCCCTATACCGGCTTGGTTACCATAGTCGGCAGACGGTCCATGGGTTCCGGGGGCTCGCCAGCACCTGGGCGAACGAGCAACTGGTCGAGTTTGGCAAACCTGTGATTTGGATCCGGAAGTACCATGAGGATTGGGTCGAGATGCAGCTTGCCCATTCCGAAAAGAACGACGTCCGAGGTGCTTACAACGCTGCCGAGTATCTCGTCCCACGGCGACGCATGATGCAGGATTGGGCCGACTTCCTCGATGGGAACAAGGTGGTCCAGCTCAAAAAAAGAGGGCAGAGTGCCGCCTAATTTCCTGCTTTCTGCGCTGTTGGAGGCGGTTCTGGAGGTTGTGCCCTGAACCGTGCCATCAAAGATCTATCGATTTTGCGGTGGCTAGATCTGGCCGATCCAGTCAGCTTGAATGCGGTCGGCGGCCGTCGGAATGCCATCAACAATGACGTTTTTGCCGACGAGTGACTGGTCAACATCCAGCGTCTCTACGATCCAGATATGCTCGTCAGAGGTCGTGAGAAGGAGGCTTCGAGTGAACCGCCCCGGGATTGTCGGAGGCTCCAACTCTTGAGTAGATGGAGTCCTTA
>CAZNAH010000080.1:0-10910 GCA_964570735.1 uncultured Hyphomicrobiaceae bacterium
AACACGCAGGCTTACTTCGTGTTCGCGACGATGGTGATCGCGGTGCCGACCGGCATCAAGATTTTCTCATGGATCGCGACGATGTGGGGCGGCTCGATCCAGTTCAAGACGCCGATGCTCTTCGCGCTCGGCTTTATCTTCCTGTTCACGGTGGGCGGGGTGACCGGCGTCGTGCTGGCCAATGCGTCGATCGACCGGCAGCTGCACGACACCTATTACGTCGTCGCGCACTTCCACTACGTTCTGTCGCTCGGGGCGGTGTTTGCGATCTTCGCGGGCTTTTACTACTGGTTCCCGAAGATGTTCGGCTATACCTACTCGGAGGCGCTCGGCAAGCTGCATTTCTGGCTCACCTTCCTCGGGGTGAACCTGACCTTCTTCCCGCAGCACTTCCTGGGCCTCGCCGGCATGCCGCGCCGCTATGCCGATTACCCCGACGTTTACGCGGGGTGGAACTATGTGTCCTCCATCGGCTCTTACATTGCGGCAGTCAGCGTTCTCGTCTTCCTGTTCGCTATCGCCCACGCTTTCATCCGCCGCCAGCAGGCTGCGGCCAATCCGTGGGGCGCGGGCGCGACGACGCTCGAATGGACCTTGCCGTCTCCGCCGCCGTTCCACGCCTTCGAGGAACTGCCGCGGATCAAATAGGGCATCATGGCGAAGGCGGGTTCGGCCCGCCTTCTTTCCGAAACTCGAATGCGGGAGGCGTTCCACCGGAGCAGCCTCACCCGGACAGACCAGAAGATGACGGATCGCAGCGTTTCGCCTTCGCAAACCCTTGAGGCGGCGGATTACGGGACCACGCAGACGGCCTCGCTCGGCGATTATCTCGCCCTGCTCAAGTCGCGCGTGATGTCGCTCGCGATCTTCACGGCATTCGTAGGCATCGCCGTCGCGCCCCAGACGATGCATCCCGTGCTGGCGTTCACCGCGCTCGTTTTCATCGCGATGGGCGCGGGCGCGGCGGGCGCTCTCAACATGTGGTATGACGCCGATATCGACGGCCTCATGCAGCGTACCGCCAAGCGCCCGATTCCGCGCGGCCGCGTTCCGCGAGAGGAAGCGCTCACCCTCGGCCTGTTCCTTGCCTTCGGTTCGGTGCTGAGCTTGGGCCTGCTCGTCAACTGGCTCGCGGGCTTCCTGCTCGCACTCAGCATCGGCTTCTACCTCCTCGTCTACACCATGTGGCTGAAGCGCAGGACGCCCCAGAACATCGTGATCGGCGGGGCGGCCGGGGCCTTGCCGCCGATGATCGGCTGGGCTGCCGCCACCGGTTCCCTGAGCTGGGAGAGCGCGGTCCTCTTCCTCATCATCTTCCTGTGGACGCCGCCGCATTTCTGGGCGCTGGCGCTCTATCGCTCGCGCGATTACGAGCGGGCTGGCGTGCCCATGCTGCCGGTCGTCCACGGCATGCAGGAGACGCGGCGCCAGATCCTGCTTTACTGCATCGCGCTGGCGCCCGCCTGCCTGCTGCCTGTCGTCATGGGCTTCGGAGGGTTCGCCTATGGCGCTGTCGCGCTTGCGCTGAACGCGGGCTTCATCTTCTTCGCCTATCGCGTCTACCGCTCGGAGGAGGGCCATGCGGGCGACCGCGCCTCGCGGCATCTCTTCACCTATTCGATCCTCTATCTCTTCGTTCTGTTTTCTGCGCTGCTGGTGGAGCATGGTTTTGGAATCGCATGACGGCGAGCATCGCCGAGGGCCAGGCACTCAAAGTGAGGACGAGCTTCCGCGCCGCCTGACGGACAGCGAGAAACGGCGCCAGCGCATCCGTTCGCTCGCCATCGCGTGGTTTCTCGTCGCATTGGCGATCCTGTTTTTTCTGGTGACGATCGTCCGGCTCGGCAGCAACGTGGCGAACCGGCCGATCTGAGGAGGCAACGCGATGCAACCGCAATCGCCGATCAACCCACCGCATGGGCTGTCCGGGCGCAATGGCCGGGTCGCGCTCTGGCTCGCGCTGCTCGTCGCGGGCATGATCGGCTTGTCCTATGCGGCCGTGCCCCTTTATCAGCTTTTCTGCCAGGTCACGGGCTTCGGCGGCACCACGCAGCGCGCCGAAGCGGCCCCCGAGCACGTCTCGAACGAAATCGTAACGGTGCGCTTCGACGCCAACACCTCGCCCGACCTCAAATGGTCGTTCCAGCCCATCGTGCGCGAGATGAAGCTGAAGATCGGGCAGAACGAACTCGCCTTCTATCGCGTCAAGAATATCGGCGACCGGCCCGTTATCGGCACGGCCACCTTCAACGTGACGCCGGAGATCGCAGGCGGTTATTTCAACAAGATCGAATGTTTCTGCTTCCAGGAGCAGTTGCTCAACCCCGGCGAGAGTCTGGAAATGCCGGTGTCCTTCTTCGTCGATCCAGCCATTCTCAACGACGAGGACGCAAAACACGTCCGCGAGATCACGCTGTCCTACACCTTCTTCCCGATGAAGGGGAAGCAGCCCGACTCCACCGCCGCAGCAACCGATAAGCCCAGCGCGGATGGTTGAGAACGGGCGCCCCCGCTCATGCCGACATTTCGCCGCAAGCCCCTAGGCACCGGCGGCATTTCTGGTTAGGAGAATGGGCATGATTTGGAGAAACGCCCATGGCTGAACACGCCAAGCATCACGACTATCATCTCGTCGATCCCAGCCCCTGGCCGCTCGTCGGGTCGGTCGCCGCCTTCGTCATGGCCGTGGGCGCCATCGCATGGATGCGCACGGACCAGGGCGGTCTGTTCGGGATGCAGGGGCCATGGCTGTTCTTCGCCGGAATCGCGGGCATTCTCGCTACCATGTTCGGCTGGTGGCGCGACGTGATCGTCGAGGGCGAATACAAACGCGATCACACGCCCGTCGTGCAGCTTCACATGCGCTACGGCATGATCCTGTTCATCGCCTCGGAGGTGATGTTCTTCGTCGCGTGGTTCTGGGCTTATTTTGACGTATCGCTGTTCCCGGGCGAGGTTAAGACCGTCGCAGAGGGGGTCGAAATCGGCCTCACGGCGCGGAACGAGGTCACGGGCGGACAGTGGCCGCCGGTCCCGACGACCGATGGCCGTTTCGAATCCGCGTTCAACCCCTGGGAATTGCCGCTCCTCAACACGCTGATCCTGCTCACATCGGGCACGACCATCACCTGGGCGCACCATTCCTTGCAGGAGGGCAACCGCCGCGGCATGATCTGGGGGCTCGGCCTGACGATCCTGCTCGGCATCTGCTTCACGGCTTTGCAGGCTTACGAATACAGCCATGCCGCGTTCCAGTTCTCGGGCCACATCTACGGCTCGACCTTCTTCATGGCGACGGGCTTCCACGGCTTCCATGTCATCATCGGAACGATCTTCCTGATCGTCGTGTTCTTCCAGGCGCTCGCGGGCCATTTCACGCCGAAGCAGCATTTCGGCTTCGAGGCGGCCGCTTGGTACTGGCACTTCGTTGACGTGGTCTGGCTGTTTCTCTTCGCCAGCATCTATGTTTGGGGGGCGGGGAACACGGCGCACTGACACCATGCAGGGCCGCAGGCTCGCTTTTCTTCTGGTGCTCTCCGGGCTCGCCCTGGCCATTCTCGTCACTCTTGGCACATGGCAGCTCCAGAGGCGCGAGTGGAAGAACGCCCTCATCGCGGACCTGGAGCGCAGCATCGCAGCGGAGCCGGTTCCATGGACGCCGCCCGATATGGAAGGCGGGCAGCGCCAGTTTCGCAAGGTGCGAGCCGAGGGCCGCTTCCTCCACGAGCAAGCCGCCTATGTGCTGACGCCCGCGCGCGGACGCCCCTCGGAAAAGGGCGGCTTCGGCTATCTCGTCTTCACGCCGCTGGAGACGGATCGCGGCACGGTCGTGGTCAATCGCGGCTATGCCCCCGGCCAGGACGTGCTGCGTCAAACTGCGCAACACGATCGCGCCGTGGTCACCGGCATCATCCGCACGCCTGAGGATGGCGGGCTTTTCGCGCCCGACCCGCAGCCCGATCGCAGGTTGTTCTTCGCCCCCGACGTGCCTGCCATGGCGCAGGCGCTTGGGTGGGCGGCTCGTGGCAACCTCGTCACGGGCGAGTACATCGAAGCCGACGACCGAAGCACGGCGGATGAATGGCCGAGCGGGCGCGATCCGCGCGAACTGCTCGCCGCCATTCCGAACCGTCATCTGGAATACGCGCTGACCTGGTATGGCCTGGCTTTGACCCTGGTTGCGGTCACGTTTGCCTATGTCGTGCGCGCACTGCGGACGGGCGGGCCGTCTGGCCGCCCTGAAGTATGAACCGCGTCAGTTGCGCTTTGCATACCTGATGACATTCGGGGCCAGGAGTCCTATCCTCGATCGAAAAGCCCATAACGCGCGCAGCTCCCGCCATGATGTATCATTCCACGCGAGGAATGGTCCCCGCCCTCGGCTTCGACGATGTCCTGCTCACGGGGCTTGCCCCCGATGGCGGCCTTTACGTGCCCGAGGCATGGACCAAGCTTTCCCTCGCTGAGATCGCGAGCCTGGGCGGCCGGCGCTATCAGGACCAGGCCACCGCCATCCTGTCGCGTTTCACCGCGCCGGATTTCGAGGGCGAGGCGCTTGCGCGCGTCATCGAGGAGGCTTACGCGACGTTTGAAGGGCCGGATATCGCGCCCTTGGCCGAAATCGGCCCCAGCCTCCACCTGCTGGAGCTGTTCCACGGGCCGACATTCGCCTTCAAGGACTTCGCGATGCAGGTCCTCGCGCGGATGATGGACCGCGCTCTGGCGAAGCGCGGGCGCCGCGCGACTATTCTCGGCGCGACATCGGGCGACACCGGCGCCGCCGCCGTGGAAGCCTTTCGCGGCCGATCCGAAATCGACGTTTTCATCCTCTTCCCGAACGGCCGCGTCAGCGACATCCAGCGCCGCCAGATGACGACGGCGGAGGAAGACAACATCCACGCCATCGCAATCGACGGCACCTTCGACGACGCGCAGTCGATCGTGAAAACCCTCTTCGGCGACGCCCAATTCAGCAGGACACACGGCCTGTCCGCCATCAATTCCATCAACTGGGCGCGAATCATGGCGCAGGCCGTCTATTATTTCGCGGCGGTGCTGAAACTAGAGGCGCTCGGCAAGCCGGTTTCCTTCTCTGTGCCCACGGGGAATTTCGGCGATATCTTCGCGGGTTACGTCGCAAGCCGCATGGGGCTTCCCATCACCCGCCTTATCGTGGCCACGAACGAAAACGACATCTTGACTCGCGCGCTTGGAGCGGGTCGCTATGAGCCGCGCGGTGTGGTTGCAACGGATAGCCCGAGCATGGACATTCAGGTTTCGAGCAATTTCGAGCGCCTGCTTTTCGAGGCCAGCGGGCGCGACGCCGAGTTCGTCCGCGACTGCATGGCGCGCCTGTCCCGCGAGGGCGGGTTCGATCTGCCCCCCGCCGTGCTGAGCGCGATGCGCGCGGAGTTCGCCGCGTTCCGTGCCTCGCGGGATCAAGCTGCGGCCGCGATGCCCGCCTCATCCTTCACGGCGGGCATCGTGCTCGACCCGCATACGGCGGTCGGCCTCGCCGCGGCCATGCAGTATCGCGAGACCGGCGCGGCTGAACCGGTCGTCGTGCTCGGCACCGCGCATCCCGCGAAGTTCCCCGACGCGGTCATGCGCGCGACGGGCGCTCCTCCCGAAACTCCGGCCCGGCTGGAAAAAATTCTTAAGAAGAAGGAACGTTATATTGCGCTTCCCAATAATGCGGCAGTCGTCGCGGACTACATTGCGCAGGAATCCCGCTTCACGTCGCTGGCCCATGTTTAAGTTTCGCAAATCCTCCGCGGTTCAGGTCAGCACCCTGCCCAACGGAATGCGCGTCGTGACGCACCGCATGCCCCATGTGCAGACGGCCTCGCTCGGCGTGTTCGTGGCGGCCGGCGCGCGATCGGAAAGCGAGAACGAGCACGGCGTTGCCCATTTCCTCGAACATATGGCGTTCAAGGGCACGCCGACCCGGTCCGCGACGCAGCTTGCCGAAGAGATCGAATCCTCCGGCGGCACGCTCAACGCGGTCACGACGGCGGAGGCGACGAATTACTTCGCCCGCGTGCTGAAGGAGGATGTGTCGCTCGGCATCGAACTCATCGCGGACATCCTGCTGAACCCCGCTTTCGACGAGGACGAACTGGAAAAGGAGCGCGAGGTCATTTTGCAGGAAATCGCGGCGGCGCAGGACAGCCCCGACGATGTCGTGTTCGACCTCGCCATGCTGGAAGCCTTCCCGCATCATCCTCTGGGGCGGACGATCCTCGGCACGGAAAAGACCATCGAGCGGCTCGATGCGCCGCACCTGAAGCGCTTCCGCACGGAGAATTATGCAGCCTCCCGCATGATCCTGGCGGCGGCCGGGGCGGTCGATCACGACGCGATCCATGTTCAGGCGGAGCGGCTGTTTCAGGGGCTCAGCGCGGAGCCGCAGCGCGACATGCGCCGCGCGCGCTTCGGCGGCGGCCATGCGACGAGCGACCGCCGTTTCGAGCAATGCCATGTGGTGTTCGCCTTCGAGGGGTTCGCGAACGATGCCGAGGACGCCTTCGCCGGGCGCATCTTCACCACGATCGCCGGCGGCGGAATGTCGTCGCGGCTCTTCCAGGAGGTGCGCGAGAAGCGCGGCCTCTGCTATGATATCCATGCCTTCGATTGGGGCTACGCGGATACGGGGCTCGTCGGCATCCATGCCGCCAGCAATCCGAGCCAGCTCAAGGAACTGAGCACCGTCTCCCTGGGCATCTTCGCCGATCTGGCGGAAAAGGGGCCGACGGCGAGCGAATTGCAAAGGGCCAAGGCACAAATGAAGGCCGGGCTGTTTATGAGCTTGGAAAGCTGCGAGGCGCGTGCCGGTCAGCTGGCCTGGGACATGATGGTGTTCGACCGGCCGCTGGAAACGGAAGAAATCGTCGCGCGGATCGAGGATGTCTCCGCGGAGCGCGTCCGGAAGCTCGCGAACGGCCTGCGTGATCAGCGCGCGGTGGTAACTTCGGTGGTCGGCGCGAAAGGGTCCGCGGGCGCTGCGGCGGATGCGGCCGAAGCCTTTCAGACAGGAGCCTTGGCACCCGTGTGAGCCTGCTTCTTAGACCGGGTCTCGAACGCATGTTCCTCTCCGAGAGCAGACCCTATGTGGAAGGCCAGGGCGTTTATCTGCGTGAACCGCAGATGTCCGATTACGCGCAATGGTCCGAATTGCGCGCGAAAAGCCGCGCTTTCCTGGAACCCTGGGAGCCGCGCTGGACCAAGGACGAGTTGGAAAAGCATACGTTCAAGCGGCGCATCCGCTATTATGCACGCGACGCGCGCCACGATCTCGGCTACGCCTTTTTTCTGTTCAGAAGCGATGATAATGCGCTGCTCGGAGGTTTGACGCTAAGCAACGTCCGGCGTGGGATAAGCCAAAGTTGTTCCTTAGGCTATTGGATCGGCGAGCCTTATGCCCGCCAGGGCTATATGTCGAAGGGCGTGACCTCGGCTATCTGGTTTGTTTTCGAAGCGCTCAGGCTGCACCGGCTCGAAGCCGCGTGTCTGCCGGAGAACACCGCTTCCGCGGGGCTTTTGACGAAGCTCGGTTTTCAATATGAGGGACTGGCGCGGCGCTATCTGAAGATCAACGGGCTTTGGCAGGATCACTGGTTGTTCGCACTTTTGAGCGACGACCCTCTGCCGTGATGGCGCTTCGACCAGGTTGATGAGGGGATGACACTGTTGAACCGAGGCGGCTGGCGATGCGGCGGGGCATCTCGCCGGCAAAAGGTCTTGGCGGACCGGCGCTCATGGCGCGTGTTCCTGCTGTTCGGCCTTGTGCTGTTCGCGGCGGCCGTGGGCATGTCCGGGCGCGCGGCCGCGCTCGAACCCATCATCATCGGCCCAGACGAGGACAAGATCGACATCACCCTCCTGGGCGAGTTTTACGAGCAGCGCGGCGACAAGCTCAGCGTCGAGACGGCGCCGAGCCCGGACGGCATCGCGGGCCGCATGACCGTCTCCGCCAAGGCGCCGGGAACGAACCCGAGTTGGATCGTCTTCGCGCTCAGCAATCCCACCGACAAGCCGATCTCGCGCTGGCTCACCGCGCAGCGCTATGAGTTCGTCGGGTCGCGCGTGATCTGGCCGGACCTCGACGCGCCGCGCATCCGCAACGTCACGCCGTCCCTCGGTTTCCGCCCGGAACGCAATGAGGATTTCGACTTCGCGGACATCTACCGCATCTCGATTGAGCCGGGGACCACCGTCACCTTCATCGTGGAACTGGCTTCGGCCTCGGTGCCGAGGCTGTATCTGACGACGCCCGCGACCTACGGCAAGCGCGCCCGCGATTTGAACCTGTTCCAGGGCATCCTCCTGGGCATCACCGGCCTGCTCGCGGTGTTTCTCACGGCGATTTTCGCGGCGAACCACAAGGGTATCTTCCCGGCGGCGGGGTTGGTCGCCTGGGCTGCCGTGGCCTATCTGTGCGTCGATTTCGGTTTCTGGCACAAGCTGTTCCAGCTCTCGGCGGAGGATAACGCCGTCTACCGGGCCGCGGCGGAGTCGGCTTTCGCGGCCAGCCTCGTCATCTTCCTTTACGTCTTCCTCAACCTGCGATTATGGCATGGCTGGATCTCCGTCGCCTTCACGGGATGGGCTGCGGCGCAACTCGCTCTCGTCGCCTTCGCGCTGATCGACGCGCAGCTTGCCTCCGGCCTTGCGCGCCTGTCCTTTCTGCCCATCGCGGTCATCGGTACGGCGATCATCGTGTTCCTAGCCTTGCGGGGACAGGAGCGCGCGCTCTCGCTCCTGCCGTCGTGGATGCTGTTCATGGTCTGGCTCTTCGGAGCCGCCATGGCGATTCTCGGCAATCTTTCCGGCGATATCGTCGTCTCCGCGCTGACGGCCGGGCTTGTCGTATTCCTTGCGCTGGTCGCATTCACGGTCACGCAATACGCCTTCAACACCGCCGATGGCGGGAGCATCGGCGAGGATGCGGGGCAGTTCAAACTCCGCGTCATGGCGCTCGAAGCCTCCGGCGCCTCCGTCTGGGAATGGGACGGGCGGCGCAACGAGGTCAACACGGGCGGGGAGGTCGAATCGGCGCTCGGCCTGGCCAACGGGACGCTCCGATGCAGCGCGGAGGACTGGCTGCAATATCTCCACGCCTCGGACCGTGAGCGGTTGCGCCTCACCCTTTGGACCATTCGCGAGCGGCAGGGCGGCGAAATCAATGTCGATTTCCGGATGCGCCGCGCCGATGGCGGTTACCTCTGGTATGAGCTGCGCGCGCTCGCCACGCCGCAGCGCAACACGCGGAACCTGCGCGGCGTCGGTCTCATGCGCGACATCACGGGGCCGCGCCGCGCGCAGGAACGCCTGCTGCAAAACGCGATCAAGGACAGCCTCACGGGCTTGCCGAACCGCGAGCTGTTCCTCGACCGGCTCCAGGTCGCGCTCGTCCGCGCCAAGGAAGAGGAACTGAAGCCCACCATCCTCTTCATCGAGATCGACGCCCTGAAAAACCAGAGCCGCTCGCCCGATCTCGCCACGAATGACGGCATCCTGCTCACCATCTCGCGCCGCCTCTCGCGCCATCTCGGCCAGCAGGACACGCTCGCCCGCGTGAACGCGCTGCAATTCGCCATCCTGCTCGCCGCCGACACCGAGCCGCGTCACATCGCCATGCTGGCCGAACGGGTGCGCCGCGCCCTGCGCTCGCCGATGAAGGTCGGCGGCCGCGACATCGTGCTGACGGGCAGCATCGGCATCGCGATGTATGACGGCCAGCAGACGACCGCCGAGGAGCTTCTGCGCGAAGCCGAGAGCGCGATGTACCGCGCCAAGCGCTCGGGCGCGGACCGCATCGAGCTGTTCAAGCCGGAAATGCGCGCCGAGCGCGACGAACGCGCTGTGATGCGCGCGGACCTCAAGCATGCCATCGAGCGCCGCCAGATCCGCGTGCTCTACCAGCCTGTCATGCGCATTTCCGACGAGCGCCTGGTGGGCATGGAAGCCTTCGTCCACTGGGACCACCCCCAGCTCGGCCGCCTCACCCTGCCGGAATTCGAGGGCGTGGCGGAAGCGGCGGGACTGTCGGGCGAAGTCTGGGCCTATGTGTTCGAGCGCTGCATCCGCCAGGGCGCGCGCTGGCATCGCATCCTTCAGCGCGAGGACCCGCTCTTCGTCAGCATCAACATGTCGAGCCGCCAGCTCTTCCATAATGATCTCGTGCAGAACCTGCGGCTCATCATCGGCCGCGAGACGCTGCCAAAAGGCGCGCTGCGGCTCGAAATCGCGGAAACCCTCATCACGTCGAACCCGGAGCAGGCGGTCGAGATCCTCGACTGGCTCAAGAGCCTGAATGTGAGCCTCGCGCTCGACGAGTTCGGGGTGAGCTTCTCCTCGCTCACCTACTGGCACCGCCTGCCGATCGATTCGATCAAGATCGACCGCTCGCTCATCAACCTCAACGAGAAGGACCGCACCGGCGCGACCGTGCTCAAGACGGTGCTCGGCATGGCGCACGAACTGGGCAAGGATGTCGTAGCGGTGGGGATCGACACCGAGGAGGACATGGCCTATGTCCGCGCGCTCGGCTTCGATTACGGCCAGGGCTTCTTCTTCAGCGAGATGATGACGGAGAAGGAAGTGGTGAACCTTCTCAACGCGATCGCCCGCTCATCGCGCCGGGAAGACCGCGAACGCCTCCGCGAGGACCGCCGCGCCGCCCGCAAGGCCAAGCCCGCCGACGCTCTCCCCGCGCCCGCGGAAGCATCCCCCGCTGAGGCACGCACGGATGCGTCCGCCGCGCCGGAACGGCCACAGGCTCAAGCCAGGAGCCGTTTGGGACGCCGCCGGGCGGAGGCGTCCGCGTCCGCCATCCCGCCGCTGATGCTTCCGAACGCCGCGCCGTCCGCTGGATCGCAGCCGCAGGCCAGCCGGCCGGATCGCGCCGC
>CAZNAH010000080.1:10970-13174 GCA_964570735.1 uncultured Hyphomicrobiaceae bacterium
GAGTGAGCCGCCTCAGGCGTGTCCGCCGGTGCAGATGAGATGCGTCGGATTGATGCCCAGCTTGGCGAGCGCCCGGTCATACTTATTGTCGAGATTGGGATCGAACACGAGATCGGCGTCGGCCGGGCAGTTCAGCCAGCCGTTGGACTGGATTTCATGCTCCAGCTGTCCCGGCGCCCACCCGGCATAGCCGAGCGCGAGAATGGCCGAATTCGGCCCGCTGCCCGTCGCGATCGCCTTCAGGATGTCGATCGTCGCGGTCAGGCACACCCCCTCGTCGATGGGCAGGGTGCTGTCGGTCGAGAAATAGTCCGAACTGTGGAGCACGAAGCCGCGGCTCGTCTCCACCGGCCCGCCAAGATGGACCGCCTTCGATTTGAAGCTGATCAGCGACGGGCGCGTGTCCTCACCAACGATATCGAGCTGCTGCAACAGGCGCGGCAGCGTGATATGCGGCGCCCTCTGGTTGATGATGATGCCCATGGCGCCCTCGGCCGAATGGGCGCACATATAAATTACGGCTCTGTTGAAGCGAGGGTCAGTCATGGACGGCATGGCGATCAGGAGTTGACCGT
Organism: uncultured Hyphomicrobiaceae bacterium; assembly: GCA_964570735.1. Taxonomy (GTDB): domain Bacteria; phylum Pseudomonadota; class Alphaproteobacteria; order Rhizobiales; family Rhodomicrobiaceae; genus CAZNAH01. The sequence continues at coordinate 11,546 of CAZNAH010000080.1, forward strand.
CCAAATAGCCGGTTATAGCCTGTCCATCCCCGCTTTTGCCGTATCCCAACATACCTTCATCGTATCCTCAGTCCATCCGCTTGTGAAGCCACACCGGCACTCAATTCGACCCGAAGCGTTATGCCGAAGGCTCCTCACCACCGCATAAACGGCAGGCGGACCCGGCAGTTCCGGACGCGCGGCGCAACCGTGCGCCGATGGATTTCGACTGCCGTCTCGGCTATAGATCGCAGGAGCGAATCATCCCCGCGCACAAGGAGCGACCGATGACGATACAGCCTGGACAGCCTCTTCCGAACGCGACCTTCAAGATCATGACCGAAACCGGCCCTTCGGAGACGACGACGGAGCAGGTCTTCAAAGGCAAGAAAGCGGTGCTGTTCGCCGTGCCGGGCGCCTTCACGCCGACCTGCCACGGGATGCACCTGCCGGGCTTCCTGAGCCATGCCGATGCCTTCAAGGCAAAGGGCGTGGACGTGATCGCCTGCACCGCGGTCAACGACGTCTTCGTGATGGATGCCTGGGCGAAAGCCAGCGGCGGGCAGGGCAAGGTGATGTTTCTGTCCGACGGAAACGGCGATTTCGCCAAGGCCATCGGACTCGACATGGACGGCTCGCCCATCGGCTTCGGCATCCGCTCGAAGCGCTACGCCATGCTCGTGGAAGACGGCGTCGTCAAGGTCCTCAATGTCGAGGAAAAGCCCAGCCAGGCCGAGGCCAGCAGCGCGGAGAAGCTTCTCGAAGCGATGGCATAAGGGCCAAGACCGGCGATCGGGTCCATGCGCCTGAACCTCACTTCACGAGGCGCAACTGGTTGAGCCCGATCGCTATTTTCTGGAAGGTGCCTTCCAGCTCAGCGGTTGTCGGCGAGTTGAAATGCTTGCTCGCGTCCGTCGCGCAGTTCCTCAGCAAAGTGTCGATGCTGCTGCCGGACGGAACGTCGAAGCAGATCGTGTAGATGATGATGTCCTGATCCTGGGCATCGGCGTCATGGTTTGCCTTGATGTTGTTGCAGAGCGCCGTCAGCTTGTTGTTCAGCACGGTTTCGGCCTCGGAGCCGTTCGGATTGCCCAGGTGGCCGCCTTCCGCCGCATAGCCATAGGCGTTGAACGTCGATTTGTTGTGTCCGTTGCCTCCCCCGTTGACGACGTTCGAGCCGTCGGTCAAGAGGATGATCGCCTTGATCACGTCCTGATCGGTGTAGGGCGCCCCTTGCGTGAACGGCTCGTTCTGAGAGATGAGATGCCATCCCCATGCCAAGCCTGCAGGGATCACCGTATTCCCGTCGGCGCCCATCCCGGAGATCGCGGCCGTAATGGTCGCCTTGTCGGCTGTCATCGGCAGGATCGGCCGGATGACACAGTTCCTGTTCGGCCCCGCTCCGCTCGCGCTCTGGATGTATTTGGCCGTCTTTCGCTGGCGGCATTGCGCTTCCGACTGCCCGGACGTGCACAGGGACGCGTTGTACTGGTCGCCCATGTAGCTATTCGAGTAGCCGCCGCTATCCGGCTCGTCCGGCGAGAAGTAGGGCACGAAAAGCGTGTTTGGATTGGATGGGTCCGGCGGCGTGTCGTTCGTGTCGTAGGGTTCCGGGCGGGCCCGCACGCAGCTGCCCCACTCCAGGTTCGG
>CAZNAH010000081.1:0-7471 GCA_964570735.1 uncultured Hyphomicrobiaceae bacterium
CCTCGACGAGGAACAGCTCGGCCTTTGCGGGATCGCGCTCCTGACAGTCGGCGAGCTTGCCGGGCAGGTTCGCCACGTCGAGCACGCCCTTGCGACGCGTCAGCTCCCGCGCCCGCCGGGCCGCCTCGCGCGCAGCTGCCGCCTCGGCGATCTTCATGATGACGAGCTTGGCTTCCGCCGGGTGCTCCTCGAACCACGCGCCAAGCGTATCGACCATCACGGCCTCGACCACGGGGCGCACCTCGGAGGAGACGAGCTTGTCCTTGGTCTGGCTCGAAAATTTGGGGTCCGGCACCTTCACGGAGAGCACGCAGGTCAGGCCCTCGCGCGCATCGTCGCCGGTGATCTGCACCTTCTCCTTCTTCGCGATGCCCGAGGTGGCCGCGTAGTTGTTGATCGTTCGCGTCAGCGCGGCGCGGAAACCGGCCAGATGCGTGCCGCCGTCACGCTGGGGAATGTTGTTCGTGAAGCAGAAGACGCTTTCGTGATAGCCGTCGTTCCACCAAAGCGCGGCCTCGACGAGCACATTGTCGCGCTCCGACTTGATGAAGATCGGCTCGGGGAAAAGCGGCGAGCGCGACCGGTCTAGATATTTCACGAACGCCTTGAGTCCGCCCTCATATTCCATGACCTCGCGCTTTTCCTCAACCCCGCGCAGGTCGGTGAGCACGATGCGGACACCGGAATTGAGGAATGCGAGTTCGCGCAGCCGGTGCTCCAGCGTGTCATAATCGAACTCGGTCATGGTGAAGGTCTGCGGACTCGGCAGGAAGGTGACCTGAGTGCCGGATTTGTCCCCGGCCGGGCCCGTCACCTTCAGCGGCGCCTCGGGCACGCCGTCGCGGAAGACGATCCCGTGCTCCTGCCCGTTGCGCCAGATGGTCAGTTCGAGCCGCGTGGACAGCGCGTTCACCACCGAGACGCCAACACCGTGCAGGCCGCCCGAGACCTTATAGGAATTCTGGTCGAACTTCCCGCCGGCATGAAGCTGGGTCATGATGACCTCGGCGGCAGAGACCCCCTCCTGCGGATGGATTTCGGTCGGGATGCCGCGGCCATTATCGACCACGGTCACGGAGCCATCGGCGTTCAAGGTGACCTGCACCTCGTCGCAATAGCCCGCCAGCGCCTCGTCGATGGCGTTGTCCACGACTTCGTAGACCATGTGATGCAGACCGGAACCGTCGTCCGTATCGCCGATATACATGCCGGGGCGCTTGCGAACGGCATCGAGCCCTTTCAGGACTTTGATGCTGTCGGCGCCGTAGGCTTGGGCTGCGTCCAAACGTCGTGCTGCTTCCATGAGGATGTCCGGTGAGGCCGCGAGAGCAAGCGGCGGATTAGCACTCTATATCTAGTGATTTGGGCGGAATTCTTCACCCTCCGCGCGCAGGATAGTGCCGTTGGACACAAGAAAAACCTGGGCTTCGCCCCGCTCTTCCAATGGCGCGAAAACAGGGCGGTCCGTTCCGGTCAGCCAGGCTTGCGCGCCCAGCGCGAGGATCTCGCCATAGAGCGCCGCGCGGCGGGTGGCATCGAGATGCGCAGCGACCTCGTCGAGGAGAAGGAGGGGGGCGAGACCTCGGCTGATTGTCTTCACCAGACGGCATTGCGCGAGAACGAGCCCCAAGAGCAGCGCCTTCTGCTCGCCCGTCGAACAGAGCGCGGCCGGCATGGCCTTCGGTCCGTGCACGACGACGAGATCGCTGCGATGCGGACCCACCAGCGTGCGCCGCGCCGCCCGGTCGCGCTCGCGGCCGTCGCGCAGCCGACCGGCGTACCAGTCCTCCACCTCACCGGCGCGCGATTCGGCGGCCCGGTCTTCGAGATCGCCCTGAAGCGCAAGGCTGAACCAGGGGAAGGGGCGCTCTTGGATTCCCTCCCCCACCTTGCCCTCCCCCACCTCGTCGCGGAGAGCCACGAGCGCCGAGACCGCCGCCCGCCGCTGATAGGCCATCGCGACGGCGGCATCCGCCATCTGCACTTCCAGCGCATCAAGCAGGGACGGCGCCGCGAAATCCTCAAGCGCCCGGTTGCGCTGGCGCATGGCGCGCTCGAAGGCGGCGGCGGGGCCGGCGAAGGATGGATCGACGGTGAGAACGAGCCGGTCGAGAAAGCGGCGGCGGTCCGCGGCGGGGCCGGTGAAGAGCCCATCCATGGCGGGCGTCAGCCAGACGATGCGCAGGCGTTCCGCGAGGGCGCGCGGCGTGCGGGCCGAAGCGCCGTCGATGCGCACCGTGCGAGATGCCTTCGGACCTGCGCCAGCCGTCTCGACGCTCGCGCCCGTGCCCACCGTGAATTCATCCGCTCCCGCGCAGGCGCGCGCGGCCACCGCCCAGCTTCCGTCGCCATCCTGCCTCGGCAGCACCGCGAAGGGCTGGCCGCGCAGGCCGCGACCGGGGCTGAGCAGCGACAGCGCTTCGAGGCAGTTCGTCTTGCCGGAGCCGTTCGGCCCCGTCAGCACGACCGGGCGGGCATCGAGCGAGAGGCTCAACTGGCTGTAGTTCCGGAAATTCGTCAGCATGAGACGGCTGACCCAGGTTCTGCCGGGAGACGCCGTCCGCGCACAAGCCGGCGAGCTCACGCCGCGTGCTCCTGTCGTGGGTGAGCAACCGTCCATCCTGATCGTCAGACGCGCATCGGCATGAGGACGTAGAGGGCGGACGGGTCGCTCTCATCGGTTACAAGGGTCGGAGAGGAGGCGTCCGCGAGCCGGAACTCGGTCCGCAGCCCCTCGATCTGACCGGCGATGTCCAACAGATAGCGCGAGTTGAAGCCGATCTCCAGGGACGAGCCTTCGTAATCGGCGCTCAGTTCTTCGGTCGCGGAGCCGGAGTCGGGGTTTGTGACGGACAGCACGAGCCGGGACGAGGCGAGATTGAGCTTCACCGCCCTCCCCTTCTCCGCGGAGAGCGTCGAGACGCGGTCAACCGCCTTCATGAAGTCAGCCGTGCCCACATGCAGAACCTGATTGTTGGACGCGGGGATGACGCGCGCGTAATCCGGAAATGTGCCGTCGATCAGCTTGGAAGTGAGGACGACGGACCCCGCCGCAAACCGGATCTTGGAGGATGAAAGAGACACCTCCACCTGCGATTCCCCATCGGACAGCAGCTTGATGACCTCGCCGATGACCTTTCGCGGCACGATGACGCCGGGCATCGAGTCCGCGCCTTTCGGGCATTCCATCTCCAGTTGGGCCAGCCGATGGCCGTCCGTCGCGACCGCGCGGAGCTTGCGCGCCGTCTTCTCGCCCGCGACGTGGAAATAGATGCCGTTGAGATAGTAGCGCGTCTCTTCCGTCGAGATCGCGAAGCGCGCCTTCTCGAACAGGCGCTTCAGATCGCCCTGGGACAGGCTGAACGTGTGGGAGAACTGCGCCTGGCCGAGATCGGGGAATTCTTCCGCCGAAAGCACCGCGAGCGAGAAGCGGGCGCGGCCCGCGACGATGTTCATGCGCCCGTCGGCCTGATCGCTGGAAATCTCGACCTCGGCATTTTCGGGGATCTTCCGCGCGATGTCGTGAAGCGTGTGCGCAGGCACGGTGAGCGCGCCCGGACGTTTCACCTCGGCCGAGACCGTTTCGATGGCCTCGACATCGAGGTCGTGGGTCCGCCGAAGCGCCTCTACTCCAACTTCATCGAGGTCGGTCGCCTTCAGCGTTAGGCCGGACGGCTCGGCGCGAAGAAGCACGTTCGAAAGGATCGGGATCGTGTTGCGACGCTCCACGATGCCGGTGACGTGGCCCAGAGCCTGCAAGAAAACGTTTCGTTCAATAATGAAATGCATGACCGCAGGAACCGCATAGGGTTACGGAGAGGGTCCGAATTCTCGGAGAGTTGCCGGTCGGGCGACCTTAGTCAAGGGGCAGCGCCGGTGAGGCCGCGATGTTTGCGCTCGCGGCCGCCCGGGATCGTCAGGCCGTGCCGTCCTTCAGGGACCGCGCCAGCACGTCGATCTCCTCGCGCAGGGCCGCATCCTGCTGTTTCAGCGAATCGATCTTGCGGATGGCGTGCAGCACCGTGGTGTGATCGCGCCCCCCGAAGCGGCGGCCGATCTCCGGCAGCGACCGCGAGGTGAGGCTTTTCGCGAGATACATGCCGATCTGCCGGGGGCGCACGATCGACTGATTGCGCCGGCTCGACAGGAGATCGCCGCGCTGCACGCCGTAATGCTTGGCGACGACCCGCAGGATATCGTCGATCTTGACGCGGCGCGGCTCCTTCGAGCGGACAAGGTCGCCGATGATGCTTTCCGCCGCTTCCCGTGTGACAGGCTGGCCCGTGAGCTGGAAGCCCGCATGCAGACGCGTGACCGCGCCCTCAAGCTCGCGCCCGTTCTCGGTGAGCTGCTGCGCGAGGCATTCGAGCACCTCGGAGGGCACCTGAAAACCGGGAGACTGCGCCGCTTTCTCGGCGGCCCGGCGCTGGAGGATCTTGTAGCGCAGGTCGTAGTCGAGCACGCCCAGTTCCGCCACAAGCCCGCCGGAGAGGCGCGAACGCATACGCGCATCGAAACTTTCGAGCAGCATCGGCGCGCAGTCCGCCGCCACGACAACCTGCTTGCCCCCGTCGATCAGCGAGTTCAGCGTATGGCAGAATTCTTGCTGGAACGTACGGCCCTGGAGGAATTCCATGTCGTCGATCAGGAGCAGGTCGATGGTGCGCAGCTTCTCCTTGAAGGCGGGAGCGTCGCGGGTCTGGAGCGCCTCGGCGAAGCTGTACATGAAGCGCTCGGCGGTGAGATAGAGCACCTTCGCCTGCGGGTGGCGCGCCTTCACCTCCCAGGCAACCGCATGAAGCAGATGGGTTTTCCCCATGCCGACCCGCGCGTGGATGTAAAGCGGGTTATAGCGCAGCGTCTGCTCCGAGCCGATGGATTCGGCGACCTGGAGTGCAGCGGCCTGGGCGAGCCGGTTCGCGCCGCCGACGACGAAGGACTGGAAGGTATAACGGCTGTCGAGCGGCGAGCCCTCGAAACCGTCCACGCCCGTGCGGCCGTCGCGACCGGCGATGTCAGCGGAGCGCGGAACGGGGGGCGTAACGGCGGACGACATCGGGGTGGAGGCGACCGGGCGCGAGGGCCGCGCCGCAGGCATGGTCGGCTTCTGCTTGTCGACGACGGGCAGGTGAGGCTGACGGACGCGGAATTCGAGCTGGCTGGCGCTGCCGAGTTCGGCCCCGCAGCACGCGAGCAGCTTCTCCGAGTAGTGGGATTGCAGCCAGTTCCTCAAGAACTTCGTCGGTACCGAGACCTGCACGACCCGGCCATCGTAGGAATCGAGTTCGACGCGGCCGAACCAGCTCGTAAAAACGTCCTCGCCCAGTTCCGCCCGCAGGCGGCTCTGGATGCGACGCCACTTGGTTTCCATCGTCCCAAGCTCAACCGTTTCCATCGTGTAAACCTCTGTGAACGCGGCCGCATCAGAGCGGCGCGAACCTCATTGCGCGTGAAAGAAAGTCGATCGAGCCGGCTTCAGGCCGCTTTTGCGATCGGCAATGGCTCGCTGCGGCCCGGTACGGGCTTATTGTCGAGAGCCCCGGCCGTCTGACCACCCGCGACGGGGATCAGAGCCAGCGAACCGCCGAAAATCGGCGTGTCGCAGCGCGTGCCACGGTCGGCGCCGCCGGAGCGCGTTTTGTCGGAGGACAGGAGCGAGGTTGCGCGCAATTCATCGAGGAACCCGGCGCGCGGAAGAGGCGTGGAGTCCCCGGAGGTCTTAAAAAAAGCCTTGGAAAGCTCGCTCGCGACAGAGGAGCGGTCCTGACGCGCCATCAGAACTTTCCAGGGGCCTCGCGCCGCTGTGGGAGTGGACGTGAGGACCGCGCGCGTCAGTTTTCCGGGTTTCCGGCTGCCGTGCCTGTTGGTGTCGGGCCGGGTGGGGAGAGGTTTATGAGCTTTATCGTCTGCGATGCGCTTCCAGATGTTGGCCGACGAGCAAACGCTCCTCGCGCCTTCGGAAATCAATGCCATGTCATCCTCCTGCCAATACGAAATCGGACAGAAGGCGCCACCGGAGAAGCGCGTTTACGCAGCCAGCCGCATGCGCACCATCTGCCCGTAAGCCTGATCAGGACAAATCCGCCAACACCGCAGAGGCCACCCTGCTGTGAGGCCGGCACGCATTACAGAACTAAATCAGGAGGGGATAACCCCCGTTCGGATGAGGAAAACCTTACTCGCGCCTTGGCGATCACGCAACGGATTGCTTGCGCTGAATGTCCGGTGCCAGCACCCCGGCCGCGCCTCATGAGAAGCTGGGACGCGGCAAAGGATCGCCCGCAAGCGACCCATTAAACCTGCGAAAATTAACGGATTTTTTACACTTGGCCCGGAGTCGGCCGGGTGGTGGCCTGATTGGCCAGCAGCGCGCGGAATTTGCTTGACCTCGCGCGCGCCGCGCTATCAACCGAAGGTTGCATTTACGAGAATCTAGGATAAGATCCTGATTTCGCGAGGAAATTATGTGGGGACAATGAGCCTCGCAGACGGAGGACGCACAGGGCGATGCAAAAAAACATCACTGCGCGGCAATCCTCATGCCGCCGCAGCCATGCTCCGGATTCTGGCGGACAGACGGGAGATTTTCCGCGACGCCGTATTCTTGTGAAGGATGCCCTTCTGTGCCCCGCGCATGATCTCGGGCTGTGCGGCGCGCAAGGCTTCGTCGGCTGCGGATTTGTCGCCCGAAGCGATCGCCTCCTCGACCTTGCGGACATATGTCCTCACCCGGCTCCGGCGCGCCTTGTTGATCGCTGTGCGGCGCTCCGCCTGACGCGCAGCTTTTTTCGCAGACTTCGTATTCGCCATATGCTTTTACCTCGACACCGAGTGGCCATCCCGAAACGCTGTGAGATGGCCCCGGCAGAATTGTCACCGTTGTTGCAAAACCGTCCTGTGCGGCTCGATTGGCTCGCGGTATACAGAAGCGCAAGTCAGCCGTCAACGTGCAGCCGTGGCTTGATCCCACGGCAGTTTTCGTTGAATTGGAGTGTTCACATAGCATGACACGCACCGATGTTGTAGTGGGAAAGTGTGAATGCGCACTGTCGTGACCGGCGCAGCAGGGTTCATCGGATCTTTCGTGTGCGAAGACTTGCTGTCTCGCGGCGAGCAGGTGCTTGGACTTGACAATCTCAACGCGTATTACGATCCGCGCCTGAAGGAAAGCCGCCTCGCCAGACTGTCGGGGTTCGGCAATTTTACTTTCGTCAAGGCAAGCCTCGAAGACCGTGCCGCGATGGAAGACGCTTTCAAGGCGTTCAGACCCCAGCGCGTCGTCCACCTTGCGGCTCAGGCGGGCGTGCGGCACTCCCTCGAAGACCCGTATGTCTATGTCGCGTCGAACATGGTGGGCTTCCTGCATGTCCTGGAAGGCTGCCGTGCTCACGCGGTCGAGCATCTCGTCTTCGCGTCATCGAGTTCGGTCTACGGCGCGAACAGCGTGCTCCCCTTCAGCGAACACCACGCC
>CAZNAH010000081.1:7481-8171 GCA_964570735.1 uncultured Hyphomicrobiaceae bacterium
AGCAGCACCGGCGCCGGCGCGAGCGACCCGGTCGCCGCCGACCACCCGACCAGCCTTTATGGCGCGACGAAGAAGTCCAACGAACTCATGGCGCACGCCTATGCCCATCTTTACGGCTTGCCGGCCACGGGCCTGCGCTTCTTCACGGTTTACGGGCCGTGGGGCCGCCCCGACATGGCGCCCTTCATCTTCACGAAGCGGATCGTGGAGGGGGAGCCGATCGACGTCTACAATTATGGCCGCCATTCCCGCGACTTCACCTACATCTCCGATATCGTCGACGGAGTGATCCGCACGCTCGACAGTCCGCCGCAGACGGGCGCACCGGGGGAAGCCGGGGGCAGCGCCGCGCCGTTCCGGCTGTACAATATCGGCAACAACAAGCCCGTAGAACTCCTGGACTTCATCGCCTGCATCGAGGCCGCCGCCGGCAAGAAAGCGGTGAAGCGCTTTCTGCCGATGCAGCCGGGCGACATCCTCGCGACCTATGCCGACATCGACGATATCGCGCGCGACATCGGGTTCAGGCCGCAAACACCCATAGAGGCGGGCGTGGAAAATCTCGTGCGCTGGTATCGCGATTATTACGCGGTGTAACCGGACTGTCGCTCGGCGTCAGCGGTGCTTGAAATCCGGCGCGCGCTTCTCCGCGAAAGCGGCCATGCCTTCCTTCTGGTCATCGGTCGCGAA
>CAZNAH010000081.1:8181-13023 GCA_964570735.1 uncultured Hyphomicrobiaceae bacterium
GCTCATAGCGGACGCCCTCGGACAGCGTCGTCTCGAAGGCGCGGTTTACGGCGTCCTTCGCCATCATCACCGAAGGCATGGAGAAGCCGGCGATGGTGCGCGCCGCCTTCATCGCCTCGGGTAAAAGGTCAGCGGCAGGCACGACCCGGCTGACGAGCCCGCAGCGCTCGGCTTCGTTCGCATCCATCATCCGCCCCGTGAGGCAGAGGTCCATCGCCGCCGCCTTGCCGACCGCGCGCGCAAGCCCCTGCGTGCCGCCCGACCCGGGAATGATGCCGAGCCGGATCTCGGGCTGGCCGAACTTCGCCGTATCCGCCGCGATGATGACATCGCACATCATCGCGAGTTCGCACCCGCCGCCCAGCGCGAAGCCCGCAACGGCCGCGATGACGGGCTTGCGGCACCGCGTCACCCGCTCCCACGGTTCGATGAAATCGTGCTTCGTCACATCGGCAAAGGAACGGTCCTTCATCTCCTTGATGTCCGCCCCGGCCGCGAAAGCCTTCTCGGAACCGGTGATGACGATGGCCCCGACCGCATCATCGGCTTCCATCAGGTCGAGGACGGCATTCAGTTCGCCGATGAGCGTGCTGTTCAGCGCGTTGAGGGCGTCGGGCCGATTGAGGGTGATCACTCCCACCCGATCCTGTCTGTCCACGATGAGTGTCGCGTAGGCCATGTGCCCCTCCGCTGGTGATCCGTTGCTAGCGCTGGCAGGCAGGGCAGAAGAATGTGGACCGCCCCTGCTGCACCATGCGTTCAATAACCGAGCCGCAGCCATTCGGGCAAGGCTCCCCTGCCCGGCCATAGACGTTGAACTTCTCCTGGAAGCTTCCGGCCGACCCGTCGGCGTGGCGATAGTCGCGAAGGGACGAGCCGCCGGCCTCGATCGCATCGGACAGAACCGCTTTGATGGCGGCCGCGAGGTTATCGGCGGCACGCGGCCCGCCCCGGCCCTGCCTCGCGAGACTGCGCGCCTCCGCATTCGGCGAGAGCCCCGCGCGGAACAGCGCCTCGCAGACATAGATATTGCCGAGGCCCGCGATGATGCGCTGGTCCATGAGGAAATGTTTCAGCGGCTGAACCCGTCCCTCCGCCTTCTCGCGCAGGAAGGCGGGGGAGAGCGCATCGGTCAGCGGCTCGACGCCGAGATTGCGGAACAGCTCGTGCGCCGCGCGCTCGCCCTGCTCGATCAGCGTCATATAGCCGAAGCGGCGCACATCGTTGTAGCGCACCGCCCCGCCATGGCTGAGATCGAAGATGACGTGATCATGCTGGGGCAGCGCGGGGTGGTCGTAATAGAACGCGCCCGGCGTGATCGGATCGCTGTCGGGCGCGATGTGCGGCATGATGCTGAACCGCCCCGTCATGCCGAGATGCATCGCAAGGCACAGCCCGCTCTCCAGTTCGGCGAGGATATATTTCGCGCGCCGGTCGAGACGCAGGATCTGCTCGCCCTGCAAGCGCCCCGCGAACCCCGGCGGGAAGGGAAAACGCAGATCGGCGCGCCTCAACTCCACGCGGGAGAATGACGCGCCTTCAAGAAACGGCGCCAATCCGCGCCGGATCGTCTCGACTTCGGGCAACTCGGGCATGCGCCGTTATGTGCGCCGAAGCCGCGGCTGCGCAAGTCTCAGCTCGATGGCACGGCGTTGGGGAAGAAAGGCTGCTCGCCGTTGATCTTGAAACTGGCGATCGCCGCCTGGCCTTCCTTGCCGGTCAGCCACTCCACGAATTTCTGGCCGGCCTCCGCTTTGACATGAGGGTGCTTCGCGGGGTTCACGAGGATGACGCCATACTGGTTGAACAGCGCCGTGTCGCCCTCCACCACGATGTTGAAATTGCCCTTGTTCTTGAAGGAGATCCACGTGCCACGGTCAGTCAGAGCATAGGCGCCCATGCCGACCGCCGCGTTCAAGGTCGGCCCCATGCCGGAGCCCGTGTCGCGATACCAGGTGCCGCTCGCGGGCTTCACGTCGATGCCCGCCGCCTTCCAGAGTGCGAGTTCCGCCTTGTGCGTGCCGCTGTTGTCGCCGCGCGAGGCGAACGGAGCCTTGGCCTCGGCGATCTTCTTCAGCGCGGCAGCGACATCGCGTGTCCCGGCCACGCCGGCGGGGTCTTCTGCAGGTCCGACCAGGATGAAATCGTTATACATCACGTCGAAGCGCTTTACGCCGAAGCCGTCGGCCACGAACTTCTCCTCATCGGGCTTGGCATGGACCAGAAGGACATCGCCGTCGCCGTTTCGCGCATTCTTGATCGCCTGTCCGGTGCCGACCGTCACGACGCGGACCTCGATCCCGGTCTTCTCCTTGAACTTCGGGAGGATGTGCTTGAAGAGGCCGGAATCCTCGGTCGATGTGGTGGATTGCACGAGGATGCTCTTCTCCTCAGCCATGCCGGGCTGGGCAATGGCAGCGAGCCCGATCAGCGCCAGCGTGAATAACAATGTCCGTCTCAGCATCACGTCACTCCCGTTTGCCAGGGTCGTCACATAAGCCAAAGCCGGCCTTCCAGATAGGCGCGCGCCGCCTCGGATGCCGGGTTCTCGAGAGCGCTCTCCGCCGCGTTCTGCTCGATCACCTGCCCGCCATGCAGGAACAGAATGTCGTCGGCGAGCCTGCGGGCCTGCCCGATGTCATGCGTCACGAGGATGATCTTGCAGCCGCGCTCGTGGGCGGCCGACACCATTTCCTCGACGGCAAAGGTCGAGGCGGGATCGAGGTTGGCGCACGGCTCGTCGAGAAGGAGAAGCTCGGGCGAAAGGGCAAGCGCGCGGGCGAGCGCCAGCCGCTGCTGTTCGCCGCCGGACAGGAGCCGCGCGGGCGTCTGCGCCTGATGGTGGAGCCGAGCCTCGGCGAGCGCCTGCCGCACGCGCGCGGCCTTTTCCTGCGCGGGCAACGCCAATCGCTCCAGCGCAAACGCGATGTTGGCGGCAGCCGACCGTCTCAGCATGACGGGCCGCTGGAAGATCATCGCCTGCCGCGCGCGCATCCGTGCATCGGCAGGCGCCCCGCCCCATCGGATCGTTCCGGACGCGGGCGCGATCAGCCCGTGCAGCAGGCGCAGCAGCAGGCTCTTGCCGGAGCCGTTGGGTCCCATGATGACGGTCTTGCCGCTGCCCCAGAGCGTAACGTTCAGCGGGCCGAGCAGGAGGCGGCCTCCCGCCGCGAACGTGATGCCGTCGAGGACGATAGGGAACATGAGGCGCTGCTTTGTGGGTTTGCGGAACGCTTCGCGCGGGACGAGGTCAAGCATGGCCGAACCTCGACAGCGACGCGCGCAGGCTCATGGCCGCCGCGTTGATCCCCAACGCGATCAGCAGCAGGATCATGCCGAGCGCGAGCGCCAGCGCGAGATAGCCTTTCGAGGTCTCCAGCGCGATGGCCGTGGTCATGACCCGCGTGAGATTGTCGATGTTGCCGCCCACGATGATGACGGCGCCCACCTCGGCGCTGGCCCGCCCGAAGCCCGCGAGCGCGACGGTGACGAGGCTGTAGCGCGCATCCCACAGGATGGCGCCCAGCTGCCGAAGCTTCGGCACCTGAAGCGAGCGGAAAAGCTCATCATATTCGGAGTGGAGATCGCGCAGCATCTGGCGGGACAGGGCGGCGATGAGCGGCGCGATCAGGATCGTCTGCGCGATGATCATAGCCTGCGGCGTGTAGAGCAGGCCGAGCACGCCCAGCGGTCCGGCGCGCGAGAGCATGACATAGACCACGAGGCCGACGACGACCGGGGGCAGCCCCATGGATGCGTTGAGGATCGCGATGATCGCGCCGCGCCCGGGAAAGCGGAACACGGCGAGCGCCGCCCCAAGCGGAAAACCGATCAGGCAGCCCAAGAACACGGCCGTCAGGCTGACTTGCAGCGAGAGGCCAATAATCCGCATCAACTCGGAATCCGCCGATGCGATCAAATCGATCGCAAGCGTAAAGGCGGCGGACAGGTCATTCATGGGCGGCCGATCCGGCGATCATGTCCTCATCCTATGGATTTCCGCGCTCTGGGGGGTGTCCGACTTTTGTCGCGATAAGACGGTCTTATCGTGCGGCGCGCGCCTGCTGAATTGACAAAGTCACGGCCCCGCATAATATGCGCGCAGGCTGGTGAACCTCGTTTGCCTGCACCATTCGCTATCCTAGGCCATCACCCAGACCCGTGTGCAAAGTCCGCTGACGTGCGGCGCCGACGGATGCGTTCAAAACCTGAAAAAGGATGAAGCCATGTATGCGGTGATACGCACGGGCGGCAAGCAATATAAGGTCGCGCCGGAAGACACGCTCCAGATCGAGAAAATCGAGGGGGAAGAAGGGGATACTGTCGCATTCTCCGAGGTGCTGATGATCGGCGGCGAGGGCGAGCCGGCCTTCGGGACGCCGACCGTCGATGGCGCGACGGTCTCGGCGGAAGTCGTCGAGCAGGGCCGCGGGCCGAAGATCATCGTTTTCAAGAAGAAGCGGCGCCAGAACTATCGCCGCAAGAAAGGCCACCGCCAGGATCTGACGACGGTGCGCATTCTGGAGATTTTGACGGCGGGCAAGAAGCCCAAGGGCGCAAAGCCGGCCAAGGCTGCCGCCAAGCCGGCCCCGAGCGAGGCCGAGGAAACCGAAGCTGCGCCGAAGCGGGCCCGCAAGGCGGCGGCGAGCGGCAGCGCCCCGGCCGAGGCCACCGAAGCCCCGAAGCTCTGGACTCGGGGCTCCCCAGCGTTTCGTACGCCTGGGGACCCTGGCGAAGTATCGACCACACTCTTCCACCGCGGCGAAACACCGCAGCAATGATGGCTGACCTCGCACCGCTCTTCTCGGTGATCGTTCCGGCGACCAGAGGATCACGCTTCCG
>CAZNAH010000082.1:0-12886 GCA_964570735.1 uncultured Hyphomicrobiaceae bacterium
GGGCCGCCTCCGCAAGCCGCGCGCCCGCGTCCCCGGCCGAGCCGTCGATCACCGCGATCGCGCCGGCCCGTTGAGCCGCCTCACGCTTCGCCGCGCTCACATCGACCGCGATGCCGCCCGCCCCGCCCAGCGCCCTAATGAGCGAGAGCGCCATCAGGCCGACGCCGCCCACGCCGATAATCGCCACCGGCGCCCGATGGAGCAGCGGGCCGAGCTTCATCAGCGCGCTGTACGCCGTGAGGCCCGAGCAGGCGAAAGGCGCGGCCTGGTCCGGCGCGAGCGGGGCGATGTCGATGAGATAGCGGGCGTGAGGCACGAGGATGTGGTCCGCATAGCCGCCGGGGCGGTGGATGCCCACGCAGTTCGGCTTGCGGCACAGGTTTTCCATTCCCTCGCGGCAGGCGGGGCAAACGCCGCAGCCGAGCCAGGGATAGACCAGCCGGACATCGCCCGGCGCGAGACCCTTCACATCCGGTCCGAACGCCACGACTTCGCCGACCACTTCATGACCCATGGTGAAGGGCGGCGTCACGCCCCGGTCGGTCACATGAAGCCTGCGGCCCTGGCCAAGCTCGTAATAGCCGTCCAAGAGGTGGAGATCGCTGTGGCAGACCCCCGCGGCGAGAACCCGCAGCAGAACCTCGCTGCCGCGCGGCTCCGGCGTCTCTTTCTCGGTGAGTTGAAGCGGCTGGCCGAAAGAGACGACGTCATAGCTTTTCATGGTGGGGCTCGCTCGCGGGGTTGTTCGCTTCAGGAAAAGCGAAAACGCAAGGCGGCGCAACAGATCCGCCTGATTTCGAGCGAGTTCGGGCTATTCCCGTTGCAGCGCGCGGTTGACGAGAAGGTTGGCCCACCCTTTCGACCGGAAATCCCGCTTCACGGCGAGCGGATCATAGGCCGTCTCCAGCCATTCCAGGAAGGGCGTGGGCTGCTTCCTGTTGTGCGCCCTGTAGTGCTCGAAGAAGTGGTCGATAATGCCGGTGTCCGACTGCCGGATGTGGCCGAAGCGCAGGCTGAGCTGCTTCATGGCCTTTTTCAGCGGTTTGCCCTCGCGCAGCATGAGCACCAGCACGCTCATGAGGCCGACCCGGTCCGCGCCGGATTTGCAGTGAATGAGAATAGGGTATTCCACATTGCGCAGGAGCGCTTCGGCCTCGCGGATCGCTTCGCGCGTCGGCACCGCGCGGGATTTCAGCGGAAAATCGATGAGGGTGAGGCCATGCCGGCGGCAGGCTTCCACTTCAAGCCGGTAGCTGCCGCAATCACGAGGTCCGCGCAGGTTGATGACCGTGCGCACACCCTTCCGTGCATACCGGGCGATCTGGCGCGGGCCGGGCTGGCTCGACCGCCAGACACCCGGCGCGATCTCGTGTCCGTTGGAATAAAAGCCGCGGAAGATGCCGTGATCAACGAATACGAGATCGAAGTGGTCCAGCGTGCGGTGCAGCCGACGGCCCGCCCATTTCGGACTCTTCTCCACGAGACCCTGCCGGAAACCCCGATATCGCGTCTGCAAGGCGCGGGAAATGGACTTCAGGACACGTTTGGCTCGGATCATTCTGTCTCGCGAAAAAGGGACGTTGCGGCGCGTCGGCGCGCAGTGTGTCTCGTTATAGCCAGCGTCCGTGCCGACGCCAAGTCCTATTGCAGGCGTGCAACGCTCCGGATCGCCGCGCGAACCGCCTTATTGCAAAACGAACTTCCCGTCGAGCACGCGGAATTCGGCAGGATCGATCAGCCGTTTATGACAGACGCGGACGTGGTGAAGCTTGCCTTCCAGATTGACCTCCCAGAAGCCGAGGAAGTCCTGAAGTTTCGGAAATTTGGGAGCGAGATCGTAATCCTGCCAGACATAGGATTGCAGCAGAGCCGGATAATCGGGCAGGCGATAGATGATCTCGGCGGTGGTGAGGCTGTATCCCTTGAGCTGTTCGATGAAGTCCTGACTTGCCATGAGCACCTCTCTTTCCAGGCCGGATCAACACCCGGCCATCGGATATGGTACCGCAAAGCAAACGGAATGCCATCGTCCTCGTGTGTCGGAACCGGAGCACTAGTCGTCCCGATAAATACGCTCGCGGCGCTCGTGGCGCTCCTGGGCTTCCAGGCTGAGCGTGGCCACCGGCCGCGCTTCAAGGCGCTTCACGCCGATCGGCTCGCCCGTCTCCTCGCAATAGCCGTAGGTGCCGTTTTCGATGCGTTCGAGCGCCGCATCGATCTTCGCGATCAGCTTGCGCTGGCGGTCGCGCGCCCGAAGTTCAAGGCCGCGCTCGGATTCGGAGCTGGCACGGTCCGTCGTATCGGGATGCTGTTCGAGCCTTTGCAGGTTCTCCAGCGTCTCCTTGCTTTCCTTCAGAATTTCCTGACGCCAATCAATGAGCTTTCTTTTGAAGTAAGCCCGCTGGCGCTCGTTCATGAAGGGTTCGTTTTCGGACGGACGGTAATCCTCAGGCAACTCGATCATACTCACAGCAGCACCCCCTCTTAAGCGCCGCGACGGCCACACCCATGGCGGGAAACGTCGATACGCGGAAGATTTCCACGGACCTGTGGCCAGCTTGCACGCTTATGTAACCGGGGAACGGTTCAAGTCAAGCCACGGATGCGCGGCGAGGCGAATGCGCTGCACCTTCGCTCGGGCGAAGGGGTGGGCGGATCGGCGAAGGTCAATCCTTCGCCGCGTCGTCCTTCAGACCAGGCTTGGCGGAGGGCACGGTCAAAACGGCCGCGCCCAGCGAACACGCCGCAGGCGGGCGGGCGGCAAGATGGCCAACGGCCGGGCTCCCGAGCGGAAGAAGCACGCTTCGCGGACGCCCCGACCCCGACTGGCTCGACCGCGTGCCGGGCCGCGCGACTGCCGAAACGCACGCCGCCCCGTTCGCGCCGCCGGGGATGCCCCTCGGGCCCGCGCTTCCCGCCGGCCCTGGCGGCGAGCAATAGACCGAAACGCCCAGTCGTCCTATCCGTGCTGCCATCGTCCGTCTCGCGCTGAGGGCGGATCAAAGGCCCAGCCCCAGCAATTGGAAGGTTGCATCTTCCTTTTGATTACGGCGATTCGCGTTACGAAGGGATTAAATTGCAAATATTTTTACAATTTTTATTTCGTTTCGATGGCGTGAGCTTGAGATATACATCGCGCATGACACGCTTACGATTGACTTTACTTCCAAGTTAAAGCTTCTACGCCGCGTGAGCGGACCCGTTGGCGATCTGCTCGGCGAGCTTGCCCGTCAGTTCGGACAGGTGGTCGAACTCCGCCTCGAACGATCCGGCGCCCGCCGTCGCGGAGCGCAGTTCGATGATGAGGTCCTGCACGCCCGCCTCGGGGATATGCGCGTCGATCATGTCCCAGCCA
This sequence comes from uncultured Hyphomicrobiaceae bacterium, assembly GCA_964570735.1. Lineage (GTDB taxonomy): Bacteria > Pseudomonadota > Alphaproteobacteria > Rhizobiales > Rhodomicrobiaceae > CAZNAH01. Next base: position 3,356 of record CAZNAH010000082.1, read on the forward strand.
GGCCAGCCGGGCCGCCCGTCGAAGCCCAGGATCTGCCCTCGCCGCGAGGTGATCATGCCGTTGATGCGGGGCGTCGCTTCCGAGGGCACGAAGAACCGCACCGCCATGATGGGTTCGAGCAGCACAGGCGCGCATTGCGGCATGCCCTCGCTCATGGCGATCCGCCCCGCCGTGCGGAACGCCTGATCCGAGGAGTCGACCGTATGGTAAGAGCCGTCCTTGAGGCAGACCGCCACATCCACGACCGGAAAGCCGAGCGGCCCGGAACTTAGATAATCCCGCACGCCCGCCTCCACAGCGGGGATGTAATTGCGCGGCACCGCGCCCCCGGTGATCGTCTCGCTGAACGCGAAGCCTTCGCCGCGCGGCAGCGGCCGGATCTCAATCACCACGTCGCCGAACTGGCCATGGCCGCCCGTCTGCTTCTTGTGCCGGCCCCGCACCTCGACGCTTTTGCGGATGGTCTCCTTGAAGGGCACCTGCGGCTTGCGCGTCTCCACACTCACGCTGTAACGGCGGGCGAGCCGTTCGAGGGCCACGCGCAGGTGCATCTCGCCCTGCCCGCGCAGAACGATCTGCTTCAGATCGCCGTCGTGGACGAGCGAGAGCGAAGGGTCTTCGTCGATGATCTTGCCGAGCGAAGTCGTCAGCTTGATCTCGTCCTTCCGCTCGGTCGCAGCGACAGCGAGCGCATAGACCGGCTTCGGCGGCTCAGGGACCGCGACGGCGGCGCTGCCGTTGCGTTCCAGGGCGATCGTCTCGCCGGTGCGCACGCCGTCGAGCCGACCGAACGCCGCAACCTCCCCTTCGCCCGCCGGTCCTCGTTTCTTCACCTCCGGTCCCGTAACCGAAAAGACGCCCGAGATGCGCTCATCGCCGTCCCGGCCGTAGACGGTGGCCCCGTCCGCAAAATGGCCCGAAAGCACGCGCGCGAGCGACAGCTTGCCGGCGTGAGAGGTGTGATGGGTCTTGATCACGACGGCGCAGGAGGGTGCGCCCGCCACGCCCAACCGCTTGGCGGTCTCGCCCGCGAAGGGCGCTTCGTGCCGCAGCGCCTTCAGAAGCCGCCCGATGCCATTGCCCTGCTCGGCGGACCCGAAAAACACCGGGCAGATCAGCCCTTGGCGGAGCTCCACGGCGAGATCGTCGAACACCTTCGCGCGCGGCGGCTCCACGTCTCCCAGAAGCTGCTCCATCAGCTCATCGTCGTAATCGGCGAGCTTTTCGAGCATGGCGAAGCGCTCGTCCGCCTCGCGCGCCTTGAGATCAGCCGGGATTTCCACGATCTGGCTCGGCGCATGGTCCCGATAAGCGAAGGCGCGCTCCAGTGCGAGGTCCACGAAGCCGCTGATCATGCCGTTTTCGCGGATGGGGATCTGGCGCAGAACCAGAGGCAGGCGGCTCGCCGATTGCAGTACGGGCAGCAGATCGCGCAGGCTGCGCTCCGTCTTGTCGATCTTGTTGAGGAAGAGCATGTGCGGCACTCCCGCCTCTTCGAGCGCCTTGAAGATCGTTTGCAGGGCGGGAAGCTTCTTCCCGTCGGGCTCGCAGACGATCACGGCGGCATCGCTGGCCGCGATCGCGCAGGCCGCGTCGTAGCGGAACTCGACCGAGCCGGGACAGTCGAGCAAGGTGAAGCGGTCGCCGAGGAATTCGGTTTCGGCCACGTTCATCTCGACGCTCATGCCGTGCTCGCGGGCCTCCGGCGTCGTGTCCGCCACCACACGGCGCGAGGATGCGCTCTGCTCCGGGATCGCGCCGGTGCGCGCCAGGATCGCCTCGAACAAGGTGGTCTTGCCGCTGAATGACGGGCCAACGAACGCGATGCAACGGGGGCCTCTGCCGTCCCCTTTTTGACTGTCGCCCATATGCTCATCCTCGATCGGGATCGCTTCTGATTGGGCCGCCGCGCGCCGCGCGCTGCGGCATGGCCTATCGTCTCAGGCGGTCGCGCGCTTGGCAAGCCCATGATGAACCTTGAGGCCGATTGGCCGCGCCGGCATACTTAGTCAGGGGCGGACCGTCACGGCACAGGGCAAAGGCGGGCGAGGACAGCGCATGAACCTTTACAGAATGCTGGCGGAGCGGGCGCAGACGGGCCGGCCTCTCACCGTGGGACTGATCGGCGGCGGAAAGTTCGCGGCGATGTATCTGGCGCAGGCGCCGCGCACGCCCGGCGTTCACGTCGCAGGGATCGCGGATCTGTCGCCGCCCCGCGCGCACGCCAATCTGGCAGCCGTCGGCTGGCCCGCCGAGCGCACCCGCGCCGCCAGCATCGCGGACGCTCTCAAGGACGGCGCCACCCATGTCGGCGACGACCCCTTCGCGCTCATTTCCTGCCCCGGCGTCGATATCATCGTCGAATGCACGGGAAATCCGGTCGCGGCGGTGGAGCACTGCCTCGCCGCCTTCGCGCACGGCAAATCCGTGATCAACGTGACCGTCGAGGCGGATGCGCTCTGCGGGCCGATGCTCGCGCGCAAGGCACGCGAAGCGGGCGTCCTCTACAGCCTCGCCTATGGCGATCAGCCCGCGCTCGTCTGCGATCTGGTGGACTGGGCGCGGACCTGCGGCTTCTCCGTGGTGGCGGCGGGGCGCGGCCATAAATGGCTGCCGCATTACCGCGAGTCGACCCCGCAAACCGTGTGGGAGCACTATGGCCTGACCGCCGATCAGGCCGAGCGGGGAGGACTGAACCCGAAGATGTTCAATTCCTTTCTGGACGGCTCGAAACCCGCCATCGAAAGCGCGGCGATCGCCAACGCGACCGGACTCGACGCGCCGGAGCAGGGGCTGACCTTCCCGCCCGCATCCATCGACGATATCCCGTGCGTCATGCGCCTGCGCGCCGATGGCGGTCAACTCGATAAAACGGGCGTGGTCGAGGTCGTCTCGTCGCTGACCGCCGAGGGCAAGCCGATCCCCTACGATATCCGCATGGGCGTGTGGGTCTGCATCGAGGGCGAGACGGATTACGTCCGGCGCTGCTTCCAGGAATACAAGGTGGTCACCGATCCCTCGGGGCGCGTGATGTGCCTCTACAAGCGATGGCATCTCATCGGGCTGGAGCTTGGCGTGTCCGTGGCGTCCGTCGGGCTGCGCCGCGAGCCGACCGGCGTGCCGCATGAATTCCGCGCGGACGTGGTGGCGACCGCCAAGCGCGATCTCGCTGCGGGCGAGCGCATCGACGGGGAAGGCGGCTCGACCGTCTATGGCCGCCTGATGCCCGCGCGCACCTCGCTGAAAGGCGGATACCTCCCGCTTGGCCTTGCCCACGATCTCACCGTCCTGCGGCGGGTTCGCAAAGACGAGCCGCTGACCTGGGCCGATGTGACGGTGGACGAGAGCCTCCTCGCCTATCGCGTGAGACGGGAGATGGAGGCTGCCTTCGGGTGAGCGGGTTGCAGTGCGCAGCGCGTCTCCGCGCGGTTCTTGCGGCGCACAATCGCGTTCGCTATAAGCCGGACGCATGCGGGCCCCCTGCGCGGCTCGCGCCCGCACACCGCAACCCGCTCACCCGAAGGCCACATCCCATGCCAGTCGAACGCACGCTCTCCATCATCAAGCCGGATGCCACCGCGCGCAACATAACCGGCAAGATCATATCGAAATTCGAGGAGGGCGGCCTGCGGATCGTCGCGCAGAAGCGCACGCGCTGGACGCAAGAGGATGCCGCGAAGTTCTATGCCGTGCATCGTGAGCGCCCGTTTTACAACGATCTCGTCGCGTTCATGACGTCAGGGCCAATCGTCGTCCAAGTTCTCGAGGGCGAGAACGCGGTGGCGCGCAACCGCGAGATCATGGGCGCGACCAACCCCGCGAACGCCGCACCCGGCACCATCCGCGCGGAGTTCGCCGAGAATATCGAGCGCAATTCGGTTCACGGCTCGGACAGCCCGGAAAACGCCGCGCAGGAAATCGCGCTCTGCTTCGCGGAACACGAAATCGTGGGCTGATCCTGCAACACAATTATTGCCAACCGTCTCGGTTGTGCCCTTATTAGAAGACGTAGCGCCTGCCTTGCCAGGCGTTTATCCGCCTGAGGCGCGCGGCGCACAGCCTCGCTTCGACGGCTAGACGTAACTTCCGCGCAGGGAGCCGCCGATGTCCGCGAACGGTGACTATAAGAGGATCGACGAGGTCGCAGCCAGCCTCACGCTGCTGGGTGCGACCGCAGCCGCGCTCATTTTCGCGAACACCCCCCTGGCGGGCGCTTACAAGGAGTTTCTCGCCGTCCCCATCGAATTTCGCGTCGGCGGGTTCGAACTGACCGGCTCCGTCAAGGAGTGGATCAAGAACGGGCTGATGGCGATCTTCTTCCTCCAAGTCGGCCTTGAAATCAAAGCCGAGTTCAAGGAAGGCGCGCTCGCAGGCCGGGACAAGGCGACCCTTCCCTTCATCGCGGCGGCGGCCGGTATGGGCGCGCCTGCGCTTATCTATCTCCTGATCACGAGCGGCGACTCTGCGCTCGCCCGCGGCTGGGCCATTCCGTCCGCGACCGATATCGCTTTCGCGGTCGGCATCATCGGGCTGCTCGGCGCGCGCGTGCCCACCACCTTGAAGGCGCTGCTGCTCGCGATCGCCGTGATCGACGATCTGGGCGCGATCCTCGTCATCGCGGTCTTTTACACGGCTGAATTGAACATGACGGCGATCTGGCTCGCGGCGCTCTGCGTGGGCGGGCTCGCGGCATTGAACCATTTCAATGCGCTGAAGCAGTGGCCCTATCTCGCGCTCGGCTTCGTGCTGTGGCTGTGCCTCATGCAATCGGGCGTGACGGCCACGCTCGCCGGCGTGATCGTCGCGCTGTTCATCCCGCTGCGAACGAGCGAAGGCGACAGCCCGCTGCATGACCTGGCCGATGCGATCATCTGGCCGGTATCGTTCCTCATCATGCCCTTGTTCGCCTTCGCCAATGCTGGTGTCGATCTCGGCGCGCTCGGCATCAGCGGCCTTGCGGAGCCGGTGACGGCAGGCATCGCATTGGGGCTTGCGGTCGGCAAACCGCTCGGCATCCTGATAGCGGTTTATCTTGCCGTGCGCCTTGGCGTCGCGAGCCTGCCGCAGGGCGTCAACTGGGGTCAGATCCTCGGCATGGGCTTCGTCGCGGGCATCGGCTTCACCATGAGCCTTTTCATCGGCGTGCTCGCCTTTACGGACGAGGCAACCGTCGATCTCGTCCGGCTCGGCGTGCTGGCCGGCTCGCTCGTGGCCGCCATCGCAGGGGCATCTCTGCTCGTTTATTTCTCAGCCCCGACCGAATACGACAAGCGGATGCTGGCGGAGGAGCGCAAGAAGAGGGAAGTCTTCCGCTGACGGCAGCATCGGGCGAGGCTATGCTGGGTGCCATGACGAATATTGAGACGCGCTGGAGCACTTGTCCGCACGACTGCCCGAGCGTCTGCGCGCTGGAGCTTGAGGTCCACGGGCCGGGCCGCATCGGGCGCGTGCGCGGCGCTCGCAGCCATCCCTACACGCTCGGCGTCATCTGCGAGAAGGTGGCGCGCTATGCCGAGCGCATCCATAACCCGCAGCGTCTTCTCCACCCGCTGAAGCGGAAGGGCGCGAAAGGCTCCGGCGCGTGGCAGCGCCTCTCCTGGACCGAAGCGCTGGACGAAGTCGCCGATGCGCTTCTGCGGGCGGAGGCGCGCCACGGCCCGGAAGCCGTCTGGCCCTATTATTATGCCGGCACCATGGGTCTCGTGCAGCGCGACGGCATCCACCGGCTGCGCCACGTCAAGCGCTATTCCCGGCAGCATTCGACGATCTGTTCCAGCCTGTCCTGGGCGGGCTGGGTGGCGGGCACGGGCGCGCTGCACGGCTCCGATCCGCGCGATATGCAGCACTCCGACCTGATCGTGATCTGGGGCGCGAACCCGGTCAACACGCAGGTCAACGTGATGACCCATGTCGCGCTGGCGCGGAAAAGCCGGGGCGCGCGCCTCGCGGTCGTCGATGTCTATCGTACCGGCACGATGCAGCAGGCCGACATTCCCGTGCTGATCCGGCCAGGCAGCGACAGCGCGCTCGCCTGCGCCATCATGCATGTGCTGTTCCGCGACGCCCATGCGGACCGGGACTTTCTCAGCCGCCATACGGATGCGCCGCGCGAGTTGGAACACCACCTGCGCGACAAGACGCCGGACTGGGCGTCGGAAATCACCGGCCTGCCCGCCGAAGACATCGAAGCCTTCGCGCGGGCCATCGGCGAGACGAAGCGCACCTTCTTCCGCATCGGTTATGGCTTCACGCGCTCGCGCAACGGCGCGGCCAACATGCATGCGGTGACGTGTATTCCCGCTGTCACCGGCGCGTGGCGGCACAAGGGCGGCGGCGCGCTTCACTCCAATTCCGGCATTTATGGGCTGGACATGACGCTCATCGAGGGGCTGGACGCGCTCGACCCGTCCACGCGCGCGCTCGACCAGTCGCGCATCGGCCCCGTTCTGACCGGCGACGAGCAAGACCTGGGCGATGGCCCGCCCGTCACAGCGCTTTTCATCCAGAATACCAATCCCTTAACGGTCTGCCCGGAGCAGGGTCTCGTGCAGCAGGGTTTCCTGCGTGACGATCTGTTCGTCTGCGTGCACGAGCAGTTCATGACGGAAACGGCTCAACTCGCCGACATCGTCCTGCCCGCGACCATGTTCCTCGAACATGACGACATCTACCGCTCGGGCGGGCACACCTTCCTCATGCTGGGGCCGAAAGTGATCGACGCGCCGGACGAATGCCGCTCGAACCACTGGGTTTTGGGCGAACTCGCGAAGCGGCTCGGGGCGCGGCATGAGGGCTTCGAGCTGACCGAGCGCGACATCATCGACCGGACGCTGCGTGCGAGCGGAAAAGGCACGCTGGCCGAGCTTGAAGCGGGGCGCTGGCTCGATTGCGCGCTGCCGTTCGAGCGCTCGAACTTCCTGACGGGCTTCGGCCATGCGGACGGCAAGTTCCGCTTCAAGCCGGACTGGTCGGACGACCGTGTCGCGCGCGGCGCGCCGCGCCACTACGGCAGCCTGCCCGCCGCCATGCCCCTGCTTCCGGACCATTGGCCGGTTACGGACAAGGCGGACGACACGCATCCGTTCCGCCTCGTCGCCGCGCCCGCGCGCACCTTTCTCAATACGAGCTTCACCGAAACGCCGACGAGCGAGGCTCGCGAAGGACGGCCTGCGCTGCTCATCCACCCGGATGACGCGGCGGCCTGCGGGCTCTCCGATGGCGGCGCGGTGTGCATCGGAAACCGTCGCGGCGAGGTCATGCTGCACGCGCGCCTGTTCGACGGGCTGCGGCGCGGCGTCGTCGTCGCGGAGGGCATCTGGCCGAACGGCAAACATGCCGGGGGGCGCGGGATCAACACGCTGACCTCAGCCGATGCGGTTGCCCCCTTCGGCGGCGCGCCGCTGCACGACACCAAAGTCTGGGTCAAGCCGGGCTCCGGCTGCGGCCCGTCCTGAGCCGCCCGCTCTCGCCGCGTCAATGCTTGTGATGATGATGCTGGCTGTGCGCCTCGCCCATGTCCTGGCTCGCATGGGCCGGCCCGTTCTCGATCTTCACTTCGACCTCGATATCGCCCGCGCGCGCAAAGCTCAAGGTGAGCGGCACCGACTGCCCCTCCTCCAGCTTCTGTTTCAGGCCGATCAACATGATGTGATAGCCGCCGGGCTTGAGCTGGATCGAGTCGCCCGATGGGATGTTAATGCCGGTCTCCACCCGCCGCATCCGCATCACACCCTGATCATCCTGCTTGTGTTCGTGGATTTCCACTTTTTGGGCGACAGGGGATACGGCGCCGCGCAGGCTGTCGTCCTCGATGCCGGTGTTGTCCACGGTCATGTAAACCGCGCCCAAGGTCGAATCACCCGGCGTCGGGCGCGCCCAGGGGTGGCCGATAGAGAGCCCGCCCAGGCGATAATCATGGGCGGTAGCAGCCAGGACGCCCGCGAACAACACGGCGCAGCACAACACGATCCGGTACATCGGAAATCCTCAAATATGAACGGCATGCGACCGTACACGGTCCTTCACGCCGGGCAAGCGGCTTAATTGTCACGCGGTAAATTTCTGTGCGAATCCAGCGCTCAGGCCGCGTGCCGGGCATCCCGTTCCCGCACCGCAGCCGCATCGCGCGCGCTGAGGTCGGGGAAGTCCGGGTCGAGGCCCACATCCTTGGTGATCCGCCAGGAGCGCGCGCATTTGCGGCCCTCGGCGGGCTTCGGCACCACGGCGACACCCGGCACCTCGTCGAGAGTGAACGCGCCTGCGGGAGGCTTGCCGCTCTTGAGGCTCGCCCCGCTCGTGATGGCGATTTCGGCCCAGTCCAAATCCTTGGCGGCGGCGGCAAGCGCCTTGTCGGCGATGTGGATGTCCGGCGCGGCTTCCAGGCTGGAGCCGATGCGCTTTTCGCGCCGTTCCACTTCAAGTGCGCCCGTGATGACCGACCGGATGGCCCAGACCTTCCGCCATTTCGCGCTGAGCGCCTCATCGCGCCAGTCCGACGGTATTTCGGGAAACGTTTCGAGATGCACCGAGCCGGTTTCGCCGTCGCCGCGCCGCGCGAGCCAGGCTTCCTCCGCCGTGAACGGGATGATCGGCGCGAGCCACGCCGTCAGGCATGCGAACAGCCGGTTCAGCACGGTGAGGCAGGCGCGCCGCTTCACGCTGGAATAGGGCTCGCAATAGAGCGCGTCCTTGCGGATGTCGAAATAGACGGCCGAGAGATCGTTCGTGCAGAACTCGAACAAAAGCCGGTAGACGCGCTTGAAGTCGAACTCGTCATAGGCGCGGCGCACCTGCCCGTCCAGTTCGGCGAGGCGATGCAGCACCCAGCGCTCCAGCTCGGGCATCTCGGCGGTCGGCGCGTCATGCCCCGGCTCGTAATGCGCAAGGTTGCCCAGCAGATAGCGCAGCGTGTTCCGCAGCTTGCGGTAGGCGTCCACGTTCGACTGGATGATCCCCGGCCCGAAACGGATGTCGTTCATGAAATCCGCCGACAGCGCCCACAGGCGCAGGATGTCCGCGCCGGACTGCCTGCACACGTCCTGCGGCGAGATGGTGTTGCCCTTCGACTTCGACATCTTCTCGTCGCCCTTCTCGTCGAGGACGAAGCCGTGGGTGAGCACCGCATCGTAAGGCGCCCGCCCGCGCGTGCCCGCGCTTTCCATCAGCGATGAGCCGAACCAGCCGCGATGCTGGTCCGAGCCTTCGAGATAGAGATCGGCCGGCCATTTCAGGTCGCGGCGTTTTTCGAGCACGAAGGCGTGCGTCGAGCCCGAATCAAACCACACGTCGAGAATGTCGCGCACCTGCTCCCACTCGGCCGGGTTATCGACGAGCCCGTCGAGGAAGCGCTCGCGCGCGCCGTCCGCGAACCAGGCGTCCGCGCCTTCCGCTTTGAAAGCATCGGTAATGCGCTTGCTGAGGTCCTTCGCGGCCTTGAAGCCTGCGTTGGGGATGACCTCGCCCGTGTCCTTGTGCACGAACACCGTGATGGGGACGCCCCGGGCGCGCGGGCGCGAGGTGACCCGGTCGGGG
>CAZNAH010000083.1:0-7041 GCA_964570735.1 uncultured Hyphomicrobiaceae bacterium
CGGACGGTCCCCGGCCCGAGCCGACCGAACAGCCCCCGAGCGATGCCGCGGCCAGACATCCAAGCCCTGCCAGCACGGCGCGGCGGGAGTGATCTGCGGATTTGGCCATCAGCTCGTCATCGTTATTCTGGTTCAGGGATGGCCCGACGGAGCGAGGGCGCACGAACGGTCTTCCTCGCTTCATCCTCGTCCCTATCATTGCAGCCTAGCGCGAGTCGGAGCATTGCCCCACCGGCATGTCAACCTTGAAGGCGGTACACCATGGCAGAAAAGACGTCCGATGACATGGGCTCATCCCTCTCCGACGCTATCGGCGCGGCCATAACGAAGCTTTGCAGCGAGACTTTGTCGCCGGGATTGTATCCCGTTGCAACGCCGATCGGCCATCTGGGCGATATTTCGCTTCGCGCCCTCTCCATCATTGTGCGCGCGGATCATGTCTATTGCGAGGATGCGCGGCATTCGAGGAAGCTGCTGTCGGCCTATGCGATCCGCCGTCCGCTCCTTGCCTATCACGATCACAACGCGGACAGGGTGCGCCCCGCGATCCTGCGCGCGCTGGCGGACGGGAAATCGGTGGCCCTCATCTCGGATGCGGGCACGCCGCTGATCGCAGACCCCGGCTACAAGCTCGCCCGCGATGCGATCGAGGCGGGTTTCCGCGTCTTCCCGGTGCCCGGACCATCGGCCGCGATCGCGGCTCTGGTCGCGAGCGGCCTGCCCGCGGACAGTTTCTTCTTCGCCGGATTCCTGCCGCCGCGGCAGTCGGCACGGCGCACGCGCCTCGCGGAGCTTCGCGACGTGCCGGGTACCCTGATCCTGTTCGAGACCGCCAACCGGCTCGAAGAAACCCTTTGCGATATCGCCGAAGTGCTCGGCGACCGTCCCGCGGCGCTTCTCCGGGAACTGACCAAGCGGCACGAGCATCTGATCAGGGCTCCCGTGTCGCAAATCTGGGGGCTGCTCGACGCGGAGGAACGCCGGGGGGAGATGGTGTTGGTGCTTGCGGCGGGGGAAGGGTGTGGTATAACAACCCTAGATTTAGAGGAAGAGCTGTCCGCCGCGCTGCGGTTGTCCACTCTGAAGGATGCCGTCAAGGCCGTAGCCCAGCGGACAGGGGCATCGCGCAAAACGGTCTACGATCTCGCCTTGAGGCTGCAAAACCGATGAGCACCCCAAACACTCGCCCGAATGCCCACGCGTTTGGAGTGCTGGCCGAAGGCTCGGCCGGCCGGTTCCTGTCCTCGCAGGGATACAACGTCCTGAGAACGCGCTACCGCAGCCCGTGCGGCGAAATCGACGTCATCGCAAAGCGCGACAATCACATTGCCTTTGTCGAAGTGAAGGCGCGCAAAACGCTTGGAGAGGCGGCATGGACGGTCCTGCCCCGGCAGCGGCAGCGCATCGTGGACGCCGCCACGCTTTTCCTCGCCGAACATCCGGATTATCATGAGTGCAGCGCGAGCTTCGATGTCATCCTGGTGTCGCGCGCGCAGGACATCGTGCATATCCCTCAAGCCTTCATGGCGGATTAGGCGAGCTTTGCCTTGACCCTCAAGACTGCCGTCCAGATGGACCCGATCGAGGCCATTACGATCCGGGGCGATTCGACCTTTGCGCTTCTGCTCGAAGCCCAGTCCCGCGGTCACGAGATCTTCTACTATACGCCGGACCAGCTTTCCATGCACGGCGATAGGGTGAAGGCGCGGGGCTGCGCGCTCAGCGTGCATGATGAGCAGGGCAAGCATTTCACCAAGGGCGCGCCTGAGACGGTCGATCTCGCGGAGATGGACGTCGTCCTCCTCCGCCAGGATCCGCCTTTCGACATGGCGTATGTCACCACGACACACATCCTGGAGCGCATCCATCCGCGCACGCTGGTGGTGAACGCACCCGAAAGTGTGCGCAACGCGCCCGAGAAACTGTTCGTGACCCGTTTCCTCGACCTGATGCCGCCGACGCTGATCACGCGCTCCTTCGAGGATTTCAAAGCCTTCCGCGCCGAACATGGCGACGTCATCGTGAAGCCGCTCTACGGCAATGGCGGGACGGCGGTCTTCCGCCTCCAGCCGGGGGACACCAATGCCGGCTCCCTCATCGAGCTGTTCAAGACCGTCTTCCGCGAACCGTTCATCGTTCAGCGCTACCTGCCTGCGGTGCGGCTCGGCGACAAGCGCATCATCCTCGTGGACGGGCAGCCGGCCGGCGTGATCAATCGCGTGCCGGCGGCGGACGAAACCCGCTCGAACATGCATGTCGGCGGGCGCGCCGAGCCATCCGATCTCACCCGGCGGGACCGGGAAATCTGCGAGGCGATCGGCCCGGAACTTCAGCGCCTCGGGCTGATCTTTGCAGGCATCGACGTGATCGGCGAGCACCTGACGGAGATCAACGTGACCTCGCCGACCGGCATCCGGGAGGTGAAGCGCTTCGGCGGGCCGGACATCGCCGCGCTGATCTGGGACACCATCGAGGCGAAGCGGTCCAGCCTCCATGTTCCTTAATTGTTCTTGATTTTGTCGGCTGGCCTGATAGAGTTTTTCCCGTAGTGCGGGAGTGCCGGGGGGCCGATGTTTGCTCAGGTGACGACGGTTGCGTTCGAGGGCGTCGAAGCGCGTCCCGTTGACGTTCAGGTTCTGGTCGCCCCGGGCCTGCCCTCCTTCAACATCGTCGGACTGCCCGACAAGGCCGTGGGAGAAAGCCGGGAACGGGTGAGAGCCGCGCTCACGGCTGTCGGGCTGGGTCTTCCGCCGAAGCGGATCACCGTCAACCTCGCGCCAGCGGACCTGCCGAAGGAAGGCAGCCATTACGATCTGCCGATCGCTCTCGGCCTCATGATGGCAGCCGAGGCGATAACGGTCGAGAACCTGTCTGACTATGTCGTGATCGGTGAGTTGGGTCTTGACGGCACGGTCGCGCCGGTGACGGGCGCGCTTCCAGCGGCTCTCAGCGCATCCGCGCTGGGCAAAGGTCTCATTTGCCCCCACCTCTGCGGGGGCGAAGCCGCGTGGGCATCGCCCGACATGCCCATCCTGGCGCCCCCCCATCTGAACACCCTGATCAGCCATTTCAAGGGGCATTCGAGCCTGGAGCGTCCGCAGCCGAAGATGGCGCGCCAGGAGAGCGGCGGTCTCGACCTGCGCGATGTGAAAGGCCAGGAAACGGCGAAGCGGGCGCTCGAAGTCGCGGCCGCGGGCGGCCACCACATGGTGATGACGGGGCCGCCCGGCAGCGGCAAATCCATGCTGGCGGCGCGGCTGCCGGGCATCCTGCCTCCCCTCGCTCCGAGCGAACTCCTGGAAGTCGCCATGGTCTACAGCATGGCCGGAGCGCTGGTCGAAAGCGGCGGCCTGACGAGCCGGCGCCCGTTCCGCGCGCCTCACCACTCGGCCAGCATGGCCGCGCTCGTGGGCGGCGGTCAGCGGGCCAAGCCCGGCGAGATCGCGCTCGCTCATCTCGGCGTGCTCTTTCTCGACGAACTGCCGGAGTTTTCCCCCCATGTCCTCGATGCCCTGCGGCAGCCCCTGGAGAGCGGCATCGCGGTTATTGCGCGCGCCAATCACCGGGTAAGCTACCCCTCGCGCTTTCAGCTTGTCGCCGCGATGAACCCCTGCCGGTGCGGCCGGGCGGGCGAACCCGGCTTTACGTGCCGCCGGGGGACGAGCTGCGCCGAATCCTATCAGTCGCGCGTCTCCGGCCCACTATGGGACCGTATCGACATTCACATCGAGATGCCGGCCGTGAGCCCGTCCGATCTGATGCTGCCACCGGCCGACGAGGGCAGCGCCGAAGTTGCGCGGCGCGTCGCCCAAGCGCGCCAGATACAGGCCAACCGTTATGGCAGCGGCAACCAAGCCTTGCGGATCAACGCTCACTGCCCGCCGGACGTTCTGGATCACGTCGCTGAACTCGACGCGCAGGCGAAAACCCTCCTCACCCAGGCGGCCGATCTCGCGAAGCTCTCCGCGCGAAGCTATCACCGCGTCCTGAGGGTGGCGCGGACGATCGCCGATCTCGATGCCTCGCCCGTCATACGGCGCCCGCACCTGGCGGAGGCCCTGTCCTTGCGCAACCTGTCCTTCGACATGAAACGGGCGGCGTGAACCCATGAATGCCATCAGCGTAAGCCTTGCGCGCCGCCCCGGTTCATCTCATAGTAAACGCGGCGTAGCTTTGCTGCACGAAACGGTGCGGACCATTGTAACGCCCGAAGTGGCGCCCGCCTGTCGATCGCTCCGGCAGCACGGAAGGCGTCTCCCAGTAAGCCAAGTTTCTGCCGAGGCGGTTTTGAGATCTGTCATGCGACTCTCCCCAAGACGCTTCGCGCGCAAGTTTACACCCCGCCCCCGGCTGAAGTCCGTCCCCTTATCGCTCCTGAAGCTTGCCCGCCGGCCGAGATCGCTGGGTTTTTTTCCGCTCCGCCGCCCCGTAAAAATCTATGGCCGCATCGGAAACCTCGAAGTGCGGCTCGCGCGGTCCTTCGCTGACGTCCGCCGCGCCCAGAAGCTGCGCTACGAGGTTTTCTATGAGGAAATGTCCGCTGTCCCGAACATGACGAACTTTATGCTGCGCCGGGACGAAGACAAATATGATGCGATCTGCGACCATCTCCTCGTCGTCGATACGGGCACGGCGCGGTCGGGCAAACGGGCTTGGCCACGCCGGCCCAAGGTCGTGGGAACATACAGGGTGCTGCGCCAGTCGATCGCGGAGAGAACGGGAGGCTTTTATACCCAGTCCGAATATGACATCGCCCCCCTGATCGAACGGAAAAGGCACGGTTACGACTTCATGGAGCTTGGGCGCTCCTGCGTGCTGAAGCCGTACCGGAACAGGCGAACGGTCGAGTTGCTCTGGCAGGGCCTGTGGACCTATGTGCGGGAGCACGGCGTCGATGTGATGCTGGGCTGCGCCAGTTTCCCCGGCATCGATCCGAAGGCTCATGCCACGGCCCTGAGCTTCCTTCATCATTATGCGCGCGCGCCCGAGGATTGGCGCGTCTCGGCCCATACCAATCTCCATGTCGACATGAACATGATGCCGAAGGATGAAGTTGACCAGAAAGCGGCCCTCAAGGCCATGCCTCCGCTTATCAAGGGCTATCTCCGACTAGGCGCCTTCGTGGGGGACGGCGCCGTCATCGACCGGCAATTCGGCACGACGGATGTGCTCATCATCCTGCCGGTCGAAGCGATCGATCCGCGCTACTTCGGCCATTTCGGAGCACCGGACGAGGTTCGTCCTATCGCCATGGCCCCCAATGGCGCAAAACTGAACTGAGCGATCCTCCCCCATGTTGCCGGCTGCGTCGTCTGCCCTGACAACCCCGTGAGCAACTTTTTCGGAACGCCGGGCGCGAGGTTGCGTTTCTAGCGAAATCGGCCCTCATGAAGATATGACGAACGCGTTCTCATTCGGCGGCGTGATCGCCCTCTGGCTTGGAACGAGCTTTCTCTTCTGGCTCGGGCATCGCCTCTGGTTGCGGCGCGGCGGCGCTCACCGTCTCGAAATCGCGCGGAGCGCCCTTGACCAGGTGAGGGAAGCCCGCACCGTTTTCGAAGCTATCCGCGCCGCGCGCGCGAACCCGGCCCGGCGCGGCGCGCTGTCCTGGTCCGCGACAGCGTCAGGCGAGGATGCGCTGAAAGACGACGTCAGAGCGCTTCTGAACCTCATCGAAACAAACAACCCGTTTTTTGATGCGGTCAAAGATCTGCGCAAGCGTTTCCAGAAGACCTTCCCTGCCTTGGAAGAGTCCGCGCTCAGCGAAATCCTGCAGATCCGCCGCGATCTCTGGGCCTCGGCCGAGATCATCCTTGTGGACGACCTGAAAACCCTCGGTCCGGGCTTCAGCGATCCTGCCGCTTACGACGCTTTCCGTATAGAAGCCCAGGCGCTTCTCTTCGGACCCGTCACCCTCCAGGCCGACACGGACGACCCCATCGCGCTGCGCCTCGCCATGGCGTTCGACGACGCGCAGCGCTTCGTGGCGCAGGTTGACGCCGACATTCAGACCGAGGCGGCCAAGCGGGATTTGCCGCGCCCCTCCGATTTCATCGCCTATCCCGTGCGCGCGCTGAAAGCCCTGCCCGCGGCATTCGGGGCCTTGCGAGCCTCCGCGCGGGAGATCGCAGCCGCGGCGACCTCACTCGCCGGCGCGATGAACGCCGTGAAACAGCCCGACGCGGTGGCCTGGGGCCTGGGCGAAATCCGCCGGGCGCGGGACGATCTTCCCCAGCGCTTCGCCGCAGCGGTCGAAAAGGCTGGCGGCCTTGCGCGGCAGGGCGGCAAAGGGCTGAGACGGCATTACGATTTCCTGCTGGAAGCGCGCGACCTTCAGGCCCGCTACATGGAGGCGTTGCAAGCCGCGCCCGATTTCTCCGAGAGAGGGCGCCAGTTCATCGCGCGCCTCGAACTCGCGAAGAAGGCCGAGCAGATGCGGCTGACCTCGCGCGGGCTGTTCTCCCGGCTTCGCAACGGGCTCGTCGTGGCGATCGCCGGGCTGATCTCGGGGCTGCAACACCTTCAGGCTTGGCTGACCCCGCCCGAAAAGAAGCAACTCGCGGTCGTCCTCGCGCCGGCAAAGCCCGTAAGGGCCGGGGTGTCGCCCGCCGAACCGGCCGTCCCCGCCGAGCCGCTGCTGCTGGCCCACCGCCCTGCCCTTTCGGAAGCGCTCAACGGCGCGGCGTCCGCCCCGGCGGGCGACACCGTTCTGCCCAAGGACAATCTCGCGCGGGTGCGGGCGCTGTTCCATGGAAGGCGGCCTCGCGCGGCACGGCCCGCCGACGCCCTCGAAGGATTGGCGGATCAGGGTCTTGCGGGCATCGTGAGCGACACTGGCTGTCCGCCAAGACCGGAAAAATCCTCGAAGCCCCGCGCCCGGTCGCAACATGCCAAGCCAGCCGCGGACTCGCTGCTCTCTCGGCTGACGGCCCTGCAAGCCGGCGATCCCGAACGGGCGGACCCCGACGATCCGTATGAACGCGCCGCACAACCCATTGACGCGCGCCCCCATACGCCTGCCGGGACCGCGCGGGAAACGGG
>CAZNAH010000083.1:7073-12811 GCA_964570735.1 uncultured Hyphomicrobiaceae bacterium
AAACGCTTCCGTTTCCGCCTTTTCACAAGCAAGCGCTGACGGTTGCGGCTTTCGGCGCACGCCCGCGCCGGAATGCGGGCACCGGCGCAAAGAGGGAAGCGGGCGGGCCGAAGCCCGCCGCGTCCGGCGTCACCTTTGTGCGCGTCACCACGATGTCCGCATCACCATTTGTGCGTATAGGTGATCGCGGCTTTGTAGTTGCGCCCCTCCTCGAAGACATCCTTCGCGATAAGTTCATAGGCTTCGTCGGTGACATTATCGACGCCGAGGTCGAGGCGGAAGCCTTTCAGCGGGCCTTCGGTCGGTTCGATGACGGCGTAGAGGTCGATCAGGTTGTAGGCCGCGCGCGGGCCTTCTTCCACATCGTTATCGGTCTCGGGGGTTGGGTTGAACTTCGTGAACTCATCCGCGAAGGTGAAGCGCGCGCCGAACCGCGACCACCACTCCGGAACCTTCACGCCCGTGTCGAGCACGACCTTATCGGGTTGGAGAATGCCGAGAAACTCGCCGGTCTCCTTGTCCCGCCCGTCGATGTGGGTGTAGGCGAGGCCGGCATACCAGCGCTCGGCATCATATTTCGCCTCGATCTCGACACCGTCCAGCTCGGCATCCCGGTTGATGAACTGGCTATTGCAAGGCCCGGTAAAAAAATCCATGCCTCCAGTACCAAACGGATTAGTAACAGGGTTCAAGCATGCGAGCGTGAAGTTGACATCCAGATCTATGAAGTTTTCTGCATCGGTCGTCCAGTAAGAACCTTTGATTTTCAAACTATCCCCTGTGGCGGCGAGATCCTTGAAATCAAACCCAATGCCGCCTTCGAGCGTTACACCATCTTGTGGTTTCAGATTTGGGTTGGCCTCGAAAACGTTGACAAGCCCATCCTCATTGACGCGGAAATGTACGCCCTGTGCGTACAGTTCGGTATAGGACGGTGCGCGGAAAGCCTCGCCGTAGTTCCCGAAAAGCAGAAGCCACGGCACGGGCTTGTACGACACCCCGAGTTTCTTCGAGATTGCCGTATCCTCGAAATCCTCGAAGTCTTCGGTGTCCTGATAGTCGTTTTCAAAGCCGTCCCAGCGGACGCCCGGGATGACTTTCAGTTCGCCGGGCAGCCCCGCCGGCCGAACGATGTCGAGTTCGGCTTGGAGGAAGGCACCGTAATAGCTTGCGTCCGCATCGGGCACGTTTTTAGGCTGGGACGGCGGTGGCGGGCCAAAAAGTGGCGGCGGAAGCTGTTGGGGTTCATTATCGTCGCCGGTCTGCTGATCGACATAATATTCCGCGCCATAGGTGAGCGTGAGCTTCGTCGTGTCGGACACGCTGAACCGCGAACGATTGTCGATATTCACGCCGATCGTTTCGATCTCGCGCGATGTGAAACGGGTCGGATCGATTTCCCCCGCAATTCCCTTTTCCTCATTTAGATGCCGCGCCCAATATACGAGCAGGTTGCCGTCGATGAGCGGATTGTCGGAAGGCGCGTAGGACAGCTTGCCCGAAACCGTGTCGCTTTCGATGCGACGGTCCACGTTTGGATTTGGGTTTACAGTGTCAGGATCATTGAGCCGCGCGTCCGACTGAGGATTACCCGGGTTCACCGCATCGACTTCGTAATGGATCCACGACGTCGTGAGTTTCAAATCCGGCGTCAACTGCGCGGTGCCCTTCAAGAGGCCGGACTTGATCTCCTCCTCGTCGGGCAGGGTCACGCCGTTGCCGAGCTCGATATCGCCCGCATCGCGATAGGTGAAGCTGCCGACCACGTCGAAGCGCCCGTCCAGGCTGCGCGTGAACCCGGTGGTCGTGATCGCGAACTCGTCATTCACGCTCTGGTAGCCCGCCTTGACCCGGACGCCCGCCGTCTCGCCCTCGTCGAGGAAATCGGAAGCGTCTACCGTCGTCAGCGCGATGACGCCGCCCAGCGCGCCTGAGCCATAGAGCGCGGAAACCGGCCCCTTGACCACCTCGACCGTCTTCAGGAGGTCGGGCTCGATGAAAACGCGCCCGTCATGGCCTGAAATGAAGCTCTGCTTGACCCCGTCGATCAGGATCAGGATGTCCTCCTCGCGGAAGCCGCGGATGGTGGGGGCCTGCCCCTGCCGCCGCGCGCCGCCGTCCACGAAGACGCCGGGCACATCCTTCAGGACATCCCCGATGGACGCGGCCTGACGCGTCTGGATCTCCTCGCGCGCCACAACCGAGACCTGGCCCGGATAGTCGAACGCGGTGATCGGCGTCAGCGTGGCGAAGATGGAAATCGGATCGAGCGGCGTGTAGCCCGCGACCTGCTGCGCCGGCGCCTGCTCCCCGGCATCTTCGCTGTCCTGCGCCAGCGCGGGCTGGGCGAGCGCCATCGCGCACCCCAACGCCGTGAGCGTCCTCAAACGAAAGTCCATTGCGTTGTTCCCCCATACTCTGAACTTCGCGCGTGCTGCCCCCGGCATCGGCGGTCCCGCGCCCCGGAGAAAACTGAAACAGAGCTGGCGCAAGATCAAGTATAAAAATATGTAGAATGAGTCTAATCTCTTACTACGGTTTTATATTACATATCCAATGACCCTCTAATCATGTGTATTTATTTTAGAGTGATTCCAGGATACAAATTTTAGAAGTATTACAATTCCATATTTCTTATTTTTCATTGCGTTGCGGCCGGCCATAGCATAATAATCCTCCTGATACACACACTGGCGGAGGCAGCCTGGATGCTTGACGAGAGCATGGAGAGGAACGGCGGGGCCCAGGCTCCGGAACCCGAGCCGCTGAAGGGAAGCGCGCTGCGCGAAGCCTGGCGAACCGCTCAAGCCTCCGGCACCAAGATGCGCGCCCGGGACGCCGCAAAAGCCTTCGGCGTCAGCGAGGCGGAACTGGTCGCCTGCCGCACAGGCGATGGCGTGACCCGTCTTGAGACGGATTTCGCTGCGATCCTCGGTGCGCTCCCGGCCGTCGGTGAGGTGATGGTGCTCACCCGCAACGAGCATTGCGTCCACGAGAAGCACGGCGCGTTCGGCAATGTCTCCATCGGGCCGGGCCACGGGCTCGTGCTCAACCACGATGTCGATCTGCGGCTTTTCATGAGCCACTGGCGCTATGGCTTCGTGGTGACGGAGGAGGTCGCCTCGGGCGTGCGCACCAGCCTGCAATTCTTCGACATCGACGGCGCCGCCGTCCACAAGGTCTATCTCACCCAGGCCAGCGACCGCGCCGCGTTCGTCGACCTTGTCGCGCGGTTCCGCAGCAGCGACACCTCGCCCGACGTCGAAATCACCCCCCTGCCCGCGCGGCGCAAGGACAGGCCGGATGCGGATATCGACGTGGCGAACTTCCACAAGCACTGGCGCGCGCTTCAGGACACGCATGATTTCTTCGGCCTGCTCATGGAGTTCGGCGTGGGGCGCGCACAAGCGATGCGCCTTGCCGAGCGGGAATTCGCCTATCCCGTCACACCGGCCGCGTTTCGGCTGATGCTCGAAGCGGTCTCTGAAACGCAGACGCCGATCATGTGCTTCGTCGGCAACCCCGGCTGCATCCAGATCCACACGGGGCCGATCCGCGCGCTGAAGGCCACCGGCCCGTGGTTCAACATCCTCGATCCGCGTTTCAACCTGCATCTGCGCGAGGATGCGATCGCCCAAGCCTGGGTGGTCCGCAAGCCCACGCGCGACGGAATCGTTACCTCGCTCGAACTGTTCGACGAAGACGGCTTCTGCTTCGTTCAGTTCTTCGGGGAGCGGAAACCCGGCAAGGCGGAACTGCCCGGCTGGCGGGAGATCGTCGCCGCCCTGCCGCGCACCATGGAAGCGGAGGCCGTGGCTTGACCCGCCTCTCCCGGCGAGAGGCGCTGCTCGGGCTGTCTGGCCTGATCCTTCTGGCGCACGGCAAGGCGATGGCGTCGCAGGGGCCGCGCCGGATCATCACCCTGGGCGGCGACATCACCGAAATCGTCTATGCGCTGGGCGAGGGCGCGCGCCTTGTGGGCCGTGATGCGACATCGACTTACCCGGCCGAGGCCGCCGCGCTCCCCGATGTCGGCTACTTCCGGCAGCTCGGCGCGGAAGGCGTGCTGTCGCTGCGGCCGGACCTGATCCTTGCGTCCGCATCCGCCGGGCCGAAGGAGGTTCTGGAGCAGATCCGCTCGGCGGGCGTCGCCATCGAACAACTGCCGGAAGGCCACAGCCCCGAGGGTCTCCTCGCCAAGGTGATGCAGGTCGCAGAGGCGCTCGGCGTGGCCGAAAAGGGTAAGGCGCTCGCGGCGAAGCTGCGTGATGGCATGACAGCGGCGACCACCGCGGTGGCCAGATTTGAGACCAAGCCGCGCGTGCTCTTCGTCATCAACGCAGGCGGCGGCGCGCCGATGGCCGCCGGACAGGAAACCGCCGCCGATGCCCTGATCCGCCTTGCGGGCGGTGAAAACGTCTTCTCCGCCCACAGGGGATACAAGGCCATATCGCCGGAAGCGGCGGCCGCCGCCGCGCCGGACGCCATCGCGATGATGGAGCAGACGCTCACCGCCATGGGCGGCGCGGAGGGCATCGCGCGGCACCCCGCGCTCGGCCTCACGCCCGCCGCGAAGTCCGGCCGCATCGTAGGACGCGACGGCAGCTATCTCCTCAGCTTCGGCCCGCGTCTGCCGGAAGCCGTCGTCGATTTCGCAAAAGCCATCCGCAGCGAGGGCACCCTGTGACGCAGGCAGACCTGGCGGAAGCGAACGTACCGGGCCTGCGGGACCTGCGGGCCGCGCGCGAGCGCTCCCGTTTCGCCCTGCTCGCCGGGCTTTCCGCCCTGCTGATGGTCTGTTCGATGGCGGGATTGTCGATCGGAGCCGTGCCGGTCTCGCTGGCCGACATCGCCCATGCCGTCCTGCCGCAAGCCTTCGCACCCGACGACGCGCAGGCCGCGACCATCGTGGCCTCGATCCGGCTGCCCCGCCTGCTGCTGGCCATCTGCGTGGGCACGACGCTCGGCGTCTGCGGCGCGGCGCTGCAAGGGCTGTTCCGTAATCCGCTGGCCGATCCGGGCATTATCGGCGTATCGAGCGGGGCCGCACTCGCCGCCGCGCTCGTCATCGTGGCGGGCGGCGCGCTTCCGGCAGCGTTCATGGCGACGGCGGGGATCTATGCCCTGCCGCTGGCGGCCTTCGCGGGAAGCGCCATTGCCATCCTCGCCGTCTATGGCTTGAGCCGGAGGGCGGGTGTCATGGCGGGGTCTTCGCTTATCCTCGCGGGGATCGCCGTGAACGCGATCGCGGGCGCCGCGCTCGGCTATCTCTCCTTCGTGAGCACGGATGCGCAGTTGCGCGAACTGACCTTCTGGACGCTCGGCAGTCTTGGCCGCATTTCGTGGACGAGCCTCGCCCCTGCGGCGGCCCTCATGCTGCTGGCCGCGCTCTGCGTTGTGCGGCTGGCTTCCGTGCTCAACGTCTATCTGCTCGGCGAGCGGGAAGCGCACGATCTCGGCGTGAATGTGGAACGGCTGAAAGCGCAGGTCATTCTGTTCGTGGCGCTCGGGGTCGGGGCGGCTGTCGCGGTTTCCGGCATCATCGGCTTCGTGGGGCTCGCCGCACCGCATATCGTGCGCCTCATCGCGGGCGCGGATCATCGCGTCGTGCTGCCCGGCTCGGCGCTGCTCGGCGCGCTTCTGCTCGTCTGCGGCGACCTTATCGCGCGGACCGCCGTCACGCCCGCGGAACTGCCGATCGGGGTGCTGACGAGCGCGCTCGGCGGGCCGTTCTTCCT
>CAZNAH010000084.1:0-4298 GCA_964570735.1 uncultured Hyphomicrobiaceae bacterium
AGCGCCCGCGATGGCGGCCTGAATGGCCGCGAAGCCCGCGAGATAGGCGGCGAGCGGGGTCTGCTCCGCCCCAACGATGCTCTCGCCATAGGCATAGCCATGGAACAGGCCCGCGGCGGCGAGCAGCGCGGCAGCCGCGCCGAGATGCAGCCCGCGCCCCGACATCACGGCCGCGCCGAGGGCGAGGACCGACAGGGCGATCGCGGCCTCCGCGTATGGCAGGGTGACGCCGTTCACATGCAGCGCGCATCCGAGCAGCGTCGCCGCAACGAAGGACAGGACGGGCACGAGCCTATGCGCGAGAAAGGCCGATGCGAGGCCCACGCCGATCACGAATGCGAGGTGGTCGAGACCGATGACCGGATGCGCGAGCCCCGACACCAGCCCCTGCGCCAGCGTCGCCGGCAGGTCGCCGTCCATCGCGTGATGGGCCAAGGCCGGCTGCGCAAAGGCGCAGAGAAGCAGCGCCGCGCCGAGCGGGCGCGCGTTTCGTTTTATGATCATGCTGAATAGACCCTCCCGAAAAGGAGGCGTCCGGCGAGCCATGCGCGGCCATCGGGCGCAAGCGCCCAGCCGTCAGGACGCGCTCCGGAACACCCCGTCCGACCACGTATCCTCTCCGGCAGGTCTCCTGGCTCGCAGGTCTTTGCCCTTGCCCGCCTTCCCAGCCGGATCGGCCAGTGGCGCGTTGAGCGAGGGCTCGCTGCATACAGTCGCGGGGGCGGCCGCGGCGTTGGGTCCCGAATTGGGTCTTCCCGAACCGCGTTCCCTTTTCATGCCCGGTACGTGGCGCACCTTTTGGGCAACCGGATGCAAAATTATTGAGCGGGGGTGGGGGGCGTGTCAATCTCGCGCGGACGTGAAATGGATAAGTTGATCGCATGGACCCGGAAACGCGCTCGGTTCTCGTTCTCGGCGGCGCGCGATCCGGCAAGACGCGCCGCGCGCTGGCTCTCGCGGAGGGCTTTGCCGCCAAAGTCTACATCGCGACGGCGGAGGCGCTCGACGACGAGATGCGCGAGCGCATCGCGCGCCACCGGGCGGAGCGCGGCGAGGGCTGGGCAACGGTCGAGGCGCCGCTCGATCTGGCGGGCGCACTGAGCGGCGTGCCTGCGGAGGCCATCGCCGTCGTCGATTGCCTGACGCTGTGGCTGTCGAACCTTATGTTTGCCGAGCGGGATATCGCGCGCGAAACCCAAACTTTTCTCGCCGCCGTCCGCGCTATGCCTGCGCGCGCGATCTTCGTCTCGAACGAGGTGGGCCTTGGCCTCGTGCCCGAGACGGCGCTGGGCCGGCGTTTCCGCGATGCGCAAGGGGCGCTCAACCAGGCCGTGGCGGCGGCGGCCGACCGGGTGGAGTTCGTCGCAGCCGGGCTGCCGCTGCGCCTCAAGCCCTGAATTCGACAGCAAGGGGCGGAGTGATTTCTCTGCCGTCCGTGCTTAGGATGTCCCCATGACCGAGACCTGCGACATGCGCCGCTGCGGCGAGAGCATCGACGAAGCCCGCTGGGATGCGCTGGGGCGCCGTGACCGCGCGGCGGACGGCCAATTCATCTATGCGGTTGTGACGACCGGCGTCTATTGCCGCCCGTCCTGCCCGGCGCGCCGCCCGAACATCGCCAATGTGCGGTATTTCCCGAGTGCGGCCGATGCGAGAGCCGCCGGTTTTCGCGCCTGCAAGCGCTGCCGTCCGGATGCGGAGCCGGGGCCTGCCCCGCGCGCGGAGGCGATCGCGCAAGCCATGCGCCTCATCGAGGAGCAGGCGGGGGAGCGCGTTGATTTCGCGGAGATCGGCGCGGCGGCGGGCTTCAGCCGCCATCATTTCCATCGGGCTTTCAAGGTGGAGACGGGCATGACGCCGGGGGCATATGTGAAGGCGGTGCGGGCGCGCCGGGCTGTCGCGGCCATCGAGAGCGGACAGAGCGTGACCGCGGCGATCTACGAGGCCGGATACGGCTCGTCGAGCCGTTTCTACGAGACCGGAACGGACGGGCTCGGCCTGAAGCCGTCCGAGTTCGGCAAGGGCGGCGCGGGCGCGCGCATCCGCTTCGCCGTTGGCCAATGCTGGCTCGGCGCGATCCTCGTTGCGGCAACGGAACGCGGGCTGTGCATGCTTGCGCTCGGCGATGACGCGGACGCACTCGTGCGGGACTTGCAGAACCGTTTCCCCAAAGCGGAACTGATGGGCGGCGATCCGTCCTTCGATGAGACCGTCGCGCAGGTCGTCGGCTTCGTCGAGACGCCGCATCGGACACTGAACCTGCCCCTCGATGTGAAGGGAACGGCGTTCCAGCTGAAGGTGTGGGAGGCGCTGCGCCGCATCCCCTTGGGCCAAACCGCGACCTATGCCGATATCGCGGCGCGGATCGGCCATCCCGGCGCGACGCGGGCCGTCGCGAATGCCTGCGCCGGGAACCCGGTCGCCGTCGCCATTCCCTGTCATCGCGTCGTGCGGACGGACGGCTCGCTGTCCGGCTACCGATGGGGCGTCGCGCGCAAGGCGGCGCTGCTCGACCGCGAGCAGAAAGCGTAAAGCCGTCCGAAAAACGCAGTCCGCCCTCGCAACTCGCGGCCAGGTCACGTATTTGACAGGCTAAAGTCGAGAGACCGCGATGGGAGACAGATGCCGGACAATGCGCTGACCAAGAGGAAAGTCCACGAAACCGACCCCGCCGCGCTGGACGATGCCGAGGACGGTCGCCTGGCGCGGTCGCCTTCGGACATGCCGCGGCGCGCGTGGAAGGCCATTCTCCTGCGGACCTGGCAATCGATCAGCGACGACCGGCTGAGCCTGCTTGCCGCCGGCGTGGCGTTCTACATGCTGTTCGCGATCTTCCCCGGCCTGACCGCGATCATCTCGCTGTTCGGCCTGCTCGCCGACCCGACCGCCGTTCAGCAGCAGCTCGAACCGATGAAGGAGGTTCTGCCCGAACAGGCGTGGTCGGTCATCCGCAATCAGCTTTCCTCGCTCGCATCCGCCGGGACGAGCGGCCTGTCGATCACCGGCCTCATAAGTTTGCTGTTCGCGCTCGTCTCAGCCCGGCTCGCCGCCTACTCCATGATGGACGCGCTGAACGCCGTTTATAATGAGGTCGAAACCCGCAGCTTCTTCAAGGTGAACGTGATTGCCATGCTGTTCACGCTGGCGGCTATCTCGGCGCTGATCTTCTTCGTCGTGCTCGTGGTTTTCGCGCCGATCGCGCTGAACACGTTCGGGCTGGGCGACGAGGCGGAGATGCTGATCCGCTACGTCCGCTGGCCGCTGCTCGCTTTCGCCATGGCGCTGGGCCTCGCGCTCACCTATCGCTATGCGCCGAACCGCAGGCCGCCGAAATGGCGCTGGGTCACCTGGGGGTCGATCCTCGCCACGCTTCTCTGGCTCGTCGGCTCGGTCGGCTTCTCCTGGTATGTGGAGGCGTTCAACACCTATGACCGCGTTTACGGCTCGATCGGCGCGGTCATCATCCTCCTGTTCTGGCTTTGGCTCACGGCGTTCGTCTCGCTGCTCGGTGCGGCGCTTGACATGCAGATCGAACATCAGACTTCTGTCGACTCGACGGTGGGAGAGGAAAAACCCATGGGCCAACGGGGAGCCTATGTGGCAGACACCATAGCGAAAATCCCATAGGGACGGGCAGGGCGAGCATGCAGGGTGAACGCTTCTGGCGGACCATCGCGGTCGTGGCGCTGGTCTTGTCGGTTTTGCTGGTCGGCGAGCGCTTTTTGCGCGCTTATCTCTTCTCCGCGACCGAGCCGCGCGTCGTCGCGCCGCGCGCCGATCTGGCGGGCAGCGAGAAGCTCGCGATCGAAGTTTTCGAGGCCGTCGCGCCGACAGTGGTCTCGATCTATGTCCGCCGCGGCGTGCGCGGATTCTCGGCGGATGCGGGCACCGGGTCGGGCTTCCTGTGGGACCGTGCCGGACATATCGTCACGAACAATCATGTTGTCGCGGGCGCCCGCGAGATCGGCGTCCTGATCGGGAACGAGCGCGCGCTGCCGGCCCGCCTCGTCGGCGCCGCGCCCTGGGCGGACCTCGCCGTGCTGCGCCTCGAAGTCCCGCCGCCCGATATCAGGCCCATCGCCGTCGGCTCGTCCCAAGATCTCAAAGTAGGGCAGAGCGTCTTTGCCATCGGCAACCCGTTCGGATTGTCCCGCAGCCTGACGACCGGCGTCATCAGCGCGCTCGACCGCAAGCTGCCGACGCGCGAGGGGCGCGAGGTGGCGGGCGTCATCCAAACCGACGCGGCGATCAATCCCGGCAATTCGGGCGGACCTCTTGTCGATACGGCGGGCCGCCTC
>CAZNAH010000084.1:4415-12621 GCA_964570735.1 uncultured Hyphomicrobiaceae bacterium
CGCGCTCATCGAGAACGGGCGCGCCCCGATGCCTGGCATCGGCATCCTGGCCTATCCTGAGGAAATCTCCGGGCAGTTCGGGTTTCGGGGCGTTGTCATTCAGTCGGTTCTGCCGGGCGGGCCTGCCCAGCGCGCGGGACTGCGCGGCGTGGGGCCGGACGGCGAGCTCGGCGATGTCATCGTGGGCGTCGAGGGTCGCCCCGTCGCAACCGTGGGCGACCTCTTCTCGGAACTGGAGCGCGCCGGAATCGGGAAGGAGGCCACGCTACAGGTTTTGCGCGGCGGCCGGCGCATCGAGGTCGAGGTGATGGTCGAGGATATCAGCCGTTGAGGGCTGATGGGAGCGATCAGAACACGCCCACCAGCCACAGGATGATCAGAACGGAAAACGGGACGCCGAGAAGCCAAAGAATGAACGGTGCCATGATCAACCTCCTTGCTGGATGACTGCCGAGGTAAAGACATCATGGCCCGCTTCGTTCCATCGCGGGGGAAAGAGGCAGGGAGGGCTGCCCTACCTCCCGCCGGGTCAGACCAGCGTGACGGCCGCCTCATCCTGAAAGATGAAGTGGTTCTCGGAGAGTTCATCGCGCAGGCCGACCAGGGTGATGCTCTCGCCATCGCCCAGGTCGATGGTCGCCGTGAACCGGCTCTGCGTGATGAAGGCTTCGAGATCGGCGTAACTGTCGTAGTAGTCGCTTACGTCAATCTTGTCGCCTTCGCCCGCGTTGAAGTCGAAGATGGTGTCCGACCCTGCGCCCGCCGTGAACAGGAAAATGTCGGCGCCGCGACCGCCCCACAGCGTGTCGTTGCCGCCTTCGCCGTTGACAGTGTCATTGCCGTCTCCGCCCCAGACGAAGTCATCGCCGTCGCCGCCATAACAGAGATCATCGCCGCGATCGCCGCGAACCTGGTCGTTGCCCGCACCGCCGAAAAGCTGGTCGTTATCATTGCCGCCGCTCAGCCTGTCTGCGTCCGCGCCGCCCAGCGCGATATCATCGCCGTCGCCGCAGGAGATGATGTCGTTGCCGTTCTCGCCGTGGACCCAGTCGTCGCCCTTGCCGAGATCGACGCGGTCGTTGCCGTCTCCGGCCTTGACGTTATCGTCGCCGTCGCGGCCGAAGACGCGATCATGGCCCGTGCCGGCATAGACGAAGTCGTCGCCGGTGCCCGCGTCGAGGATGTCGTTGCCCGCGTCGCCCCAGAGCGTATCGTCTCCGAGCCCGCCCGACATGCGGTCGTTGCCCCCGCCTCCGATGATGTTGTCGGCTTGCAGGAACTCCGCCTTGTCCTCCCCGCGCAGGTTTTCGGAGGCATCCGACCCGGTCATCGTGTTGGCCACGTGAAAGGCATCGCCATGCATGTGCTCGATGTCCGAATTGCGCATCGTGGTATCGGCGAAGGTCGTGCCCTTGATCTCGGCGAGAAGCTCCGGGAAATCTTGCAGGCGGGTCTCGTAATAGAAGCGGTCGCCCGACTGGATCGCCTTGAACTGATTGATGACGAGGGTCTGGAAGGTCTCGCCGAGCTGGGAGCCGGGCACTTTCTCTTCGAGAAGCCCGCCGATCCAGGGATCGACATTGTCGATATGGCCGTAATGCTCCGCGAGCAGGGTCTGAAGCTCCGGGTCGTCCGTTAGGTCGGCGAAGCTGTCATAGGTGCTGAGCCCCAGCGCCTCGCGGACCTGGTTCAACGTGCCGATGCCGTGATCGGCCGCGCGCGCATTGTCGAGGATGGCGAGGTTGAGGCCCGGCGCGCCGAACAGGTTTTCCGTCAGCGAGTCAACGAGCTTGCCGTCCACCTCCTGGCTCTTCTGCTGGGTAAGGCCGCGCAGCATCTGCTCCAGACCGTCTTCCGTGTTCACCAGAAGCTCGCTGGTCTGGGTGAAGAGGGTGGCCAGCGAGAGCGTATCGACGATCTGCCCGTTCCCATCGACGAGGATCAGGGTTTCGCTCTGCTGGTCGTGCCCGAAGCGGAACGCCACGGTCGTGAACTCGGTCGTCACCGACGGATCGACGGACGCATCATATCCTTCATACTGCGGGACGTTCTCCTTGCCGATGATCGAGGCGAGATATTCGTTGTAGATGATGTGCTGGTGTTCGGCCTCATTGATGATCCGCGCCGTCTCGAAAAGCTGGTCGCTCGTCAGCTCGGGATATTGCTCGGCGAGTTTGTCCACGAGGTAATTGTGCTCCTTCATCCAGATGGTCTGGATGGAGCCGAGCGCCGGTGTCTGCGCGGCGCGCGTGTCGCCGGCCGCCACCGTTCCGAGCGCGATCTGCACCGGGTCTCCGCCGCCGATGGGAGGGGGAAGCCCTCCGAGAAGCGCATCGGCAAGCTGCTGCACGGACAGGCCCGGATTTTCCGCCTGCACATCGGCAAGCGTGGGCAGCCCGCCATTGGCGCCGGTCAGAAGCTTCGCGCCCTCCACCCGGTCGGTGCTGTTGGAGCGGAGCAGGTCCTTAACCTCGTCGCTCGAACCGTAGACGAGGCTCAGATCGAGATGATGGGTGATGGTGTTGACCTGCTGGCGAACGCCGTTCTCATCGAGGGTCGCGAGCGTGCGGACCACACCCGGCGCGTTGCCAGGATCCTGCGTCGGGTCGAACGGCTCGCCGCCGAGAAAACCGGCCGGGGGCGGGGCGCCGAACGGCGCGGGCACATTGGACATCTCGTGCGTGATGAATTGGCCGTAAAAGGCAGACAGTTCGGTCGTCCCATATGTGTTCTCGGCCACGTCCTCCGTTTTGACGATGGCCTCGATGATCGTGTTATGGCCGCTGACGCCGGTTCCGGGCGCATCGCCGTTCACGTCGACGGGGTAGGGGCGGATGGCGTTGTCCTCGCCGTAGCGCGCCGGCGTTTCACGAATGAGAGGCGTTCCCGCCTTGCCCCAATCGCCGTTTGCCAGATTGTTGCCGGACCCATCGGAAGTGCGCGCTTCCAGCTCCCAAAGTCCTGTTGCGCTGATCATCTGCTTTTACTCCCCGTGTTGCCCACTCAAGATCTCATTGCGTAAGACTGGCCGAATCGAAATTATTGGCCATGCCGCTCAGGGATCTTGTTCACGGCGCATTTCCGCTTTCAATGTCTCGTTGGGCGTACACCGGGTCGGCTTGATGCTGTTCCCGTGAACACTGTTAATCTGTATTTATTGTATTCGATATCACTAACGGGGCACAGTTTTACTTTGAACATGCGCGCGGCAGGTCTGACGGGGGAAGGGCGCTTCTGGACATCGCAGTCCCCGTCCGGTATCTTTGACCCATCAAATTTCCGTCGCGTTGGCGGTGTATGCATGCCGTATTCGCCGCCATGCGCTTTTGAGGATTTCGCTATGTGGAAATCTGTTGCATTCTTTGTTGCCGCCGCCGCCCTGCCGGTCCTGGACGCCAGCGCGGCCATCCGCTGTGACGGACCGTTCCAGATCATCAACGGCAACAAGCACGTCACCCCGTGGTGTCAGGACAATTATCTGGCGGCGGTCGCGCGCGAATACGGGATGCGGGTCAGCGCTTCGGCCATCCGCAACAATCCGAGCACGAAGGAGCGCGCCTGCCGGTTCGTCGGCGCGGATATCCGCGTGAAGGACACCTGCCACGGCTACCGGCCGGATCGCGGCGGCAACTTCCGCTTCTAGACCGCGGCCGGGCTGAGCTGTTCCGCGATGTGCCTGACGAGGGCTGGCGGAATTTCGAACGCGTCGGAGCGGTTGAGGCGCGGCCCGCCGAGATGGGCGGAATAGTCCAGCCCTCTGAGTCTTGAGATGAGCCAGAAATTGTCGGTCGCGTTGCGCGCGGGGCCGAGCGCCCCGTCCGGCGAGGGGAAGATTTCGACGATCCGCGTGCCGGGCCTGCACCACGCGATATGGGCAAGCCCGGCGCCGTGCGGCGCGACCACGGCCTCCGCATCGCGGAAAAGGCGCACCTGTCGCGCAATGGGCATGCCTTTCAGGATGACGCGCTCGAAACCGAGCAGCCTGAGCGTGTCCATGACGCCCGCCTCGTTTGCAACGCGGCGCAGTCGCGCATCGTCCCGGCTGATATAGATGCGCTTCGGCGTCCCGGACGGGCAGGGCTGGGCAAGGCCGTCCGCCAGAGCATCGAGCGTGGCGAGCGCGTCAGCCGTTTGCAGCGCCCGGGGCGCGTAGGGCACGAAAACCGTGGTCTCCAGACGGGGCGTGACGACGGCATCCGCAATCGCGACAGGCTCCAGAGCCAGCACCGGATAGCGGCTGAGCAACACGCCGAGCGAAGCTTCCTGGAACGCGAGCCGCTCCGCATTCACCAGAAGCGTGAGGGGCTCCGCGCTCATTCTCATCTCCAGCCATCCCGAAAGGGGCAGCATAAAATCGAACAGCCAATGGAAGATGTGACCGCGCGCCGGCATCGGCGACACGAGGTTGTAATAGAGGCGGTCGCCGGAGAGCGTGCGGACGGCATGCGGGCGCGGACGAAGGCCGCTGACCCAATTTGGATGCTCCCGCACGGCCAGCAGCCTGCCGTCCTTCATCATGGCCCCGGCCTGGCCGGTCACGGTGACGTCGCGCAAGCCATAGACGTTCTGGACGATCTGCACCGGCAACCGCCGTTCGGGAAGAATGCGGGCGAGCGCGTCCGGCAGGGGGCCGTCCACGGCGAGCGTCGGCACGGCGGAGCACGTCTCGGCCGCCTCCGCGATCGGGATTGACTCGACGGGAAACTGCCAGCGGCGCTGCAAGCCCGGGAAATGGCGCGCCAGCTGGTCCGCTGCGATATAGCGCAGGCTGCGGCCGGACAGCTTCGCCTTATGAATTCGGCCTTTGTAGCTCAAGGGTCTCATGATGCACGGGATTAGCCGCCCCGGCCCGCCTCGCCAAGGCTTTTGCGCGCGAAGCGGCCCGCATGTTACGAAAGGACTTGCCGCAAGTCGGCCCTATGCTATGTAAGGGACAGGCGCATTGACCTTGGTTTGCGCTCTTCCCCGGTAGCTCAGTCGGTAGAGCAAGCGGCTGTTAACCGCTGGGTCGCTGGTTCGAGTCCGGCCCGGGGAGCCATTTCATCCACATGCCGCGTCCCGCGTGTCACCCTGGCGCATAACCGTTGCAGATGCTCGATCTCCTGAAGGCGAACAACCGCGCCTGGGCACAGCGCATGGTCGCGGCGGACGCGGATTTCTTCCGCCGGTTGGAACGTCAGCAGGCTCCCGAATATCTCTGGATCGGCTGCTCCGATAGCCGTGTCCCCGCGAACGAGATCGTCGGCCTCGACCCGGGCGAACTCTTCGTCCACCGCAATGTCGGCAATCTCGCACCGCCGCAGGATGCGAATTACCTCTCCGTGCTCCACTTCGCCGTGGACGTTCTCAAGGTGAAGCACATCATGGTGGTCGGCCATTACGGCTGCGGCGGCGTGAGCGCGGCGGTGGACGGCAAAAGGCGCGGGCTGGTGGACCACTGGCTGCATCCGATCCGCGAGGTCCATCACGCCCACCGCGCCGAACTCGAAGCACTCGCCGAGGGACGCGCGCGCCTCGATCGCCTGTGCGAACTGAACGTGATCCGTCAGGTCCGCAACGTTGCCTCGGATGTGTTCGTGCAGGACGCCTGGGCGCGCGGACAGAGCCTGTGCGTGCATGGCTGGGTCTATTCCCTCGCTGACGGCCGAGTGAAGGATCTGAATGTCACGGTGTGCGGCGTCGCGGAGCTTGAGCGCCTCGGGTGACGCGCATGGTGTCGGCGCCCCGCTGGCGGAGGGGGTGTCCGCGTTTTCGGCATCCTGTGTGGGGTAGCGGTTCAGCCCCGCGTATGCGGGGAACACTTTTCCAATGTAACCGTTTTCGGCAACAATGACGGTTCAGCCCCGCGTATGCGGGGAACACTAGCCGTCTCCGTTGATCGTATGGGTGGCGGTCGGTTCAGCCCCGCGTATGCGGGGAACACCGCCCGTATGGCGGTTGATGCCGGACATCAGTCGGTTCAGCCCCGCGTATGCGGGGAACACAATCTAAGATAGCAGAAGACCGCAAAGATTGGCGGTTCAGCCCCGCGTATGCGGGGAACACCGAGGTTGACGCCTGAACAGCGCGATGCGCTGCGGTTCAGCCCCGCGTATGCGGGGAACACTTGATCAGCGCCTCGTGCCATGCAGGAAGATTCGGTTCAGCCCCGCGTATGCGGGGAACACCGCGGAGCTGACCGCGCGCAAACTGGCGGAGGCGGTTCAGCCCCGCGTATGCGGGGAACACCGCGGAGCTGACCGCGCGCAAACTGGCGGAGGCGGTTCAGCCCCGCGTATGCGGGGAACACACTGGCTTGGCCCTGCCAGCGCGCCATTTCAGCGGTTCAGCCCCGCGTATGCGGGGAACACCTCGGCAACATTTGCGGCGCGGGCGTCGGCGGCGGTTCAGCCCCGCGTATGCGGGGAACACACGTTTGACGGCGGCGCCGGGCTGCTCATGCCCGGTTCAGCCCCGCGTATGCGGGGAACACCGAGAAAGTGACAGGGCAGCGAGTAAACGTAACGGTTCAGCCCCGCGTATGCGGGGAACACGTAGCCGCTCTCGTTTTCGTGTCCTGATGTGGCGGTTCAGCCCCGCGTATGCGGGGAACACGTCGCTTGCGGGGTCGTAATCGCCGTACGCGGCGGTTCAGCCCCGCGTATGCGGGGAACACAGCAGGCGCAGAATGACAAACGGCAGCGCGATCGGTTCAGCCCCGCGTATGCGGGGAACACGTAAGCAAGAAGTATCTATTGTGGAAGATGATCGGTTCAGCCCCGCGTATGCGGGGAACACATTAACAGAAGCGTAGCGCGTACTGTTACCATCGGTTCAGCCCCGCGTATGCGGGGAACACGACCCCGATACATCAAGCGCGAGCAGGATGCGCGGTTCAGCCCCGCGTATGCGGGGAACACACCGTCAAAAAACACAGCACTAGTAGCGGCGCCGGTTCAGCCCCGCGTATGCGGGGAACACGATAAGCTGCTCCGCCGCCTCGAAGATGCGGGCGGTTCAGCCCCGCGTATGCGGGGAACACGCCTTGCGCACGCACTGCGGCTAGGATTTTGTCGGTTCAGCCCCGCGTATGCGGGGAACACGCTACAATCGGCGCTGTTCTCCGAAGGTTTTGCGGTTCAGCCCCGCGTATGCGGGGAACACGGCCGGTCGCCGCGCTGCTCCAAGTCTTTTGGCGGTTCAGCCCCGCGTATGCGGGGAACACTAAAGGCTGGCACCGCCCCGCCCACGTCGTCGCGGTTCAGCCCCGCGTATGCGGGGAACACATTGGCAGCGAGACGCATCACGTCCGGCGCGACGGTTCAGCCCCGTGTATGCGGGGAACACTAGCGAATAAAGCAGGTAAAAACATAGTTAAACGGTTCAGCCCCGCGTATGCGGGGAACACCCTTGCGCCTTAGCCAACAGCAATGGGCTGATCGGTTCAGCCCCGCGTATGCGGGGAACACTATATCCCCATTGAGCAGCAATTCCGCGACTGCGGTTCAGCCCCGCGTATGCGGGGAACACTCGTCAGCCGACGGGTCACATAGTCCCTGCGCCGGTTCAGCCCCGCGTATGCGGGGAACACGGCGACTTTAGGCAGCCCGAGGCCACCTCCATCGGTTCAGCCCCGCGTATGCGGGGAACACTAAGCGTAAAGCATTCAGGCCATCGAGTATTTCGGTTCAGCCCCGCGTATGCAGGGAACACTAGGCTGCGCTCAAAACCAAGCCGGAAAAGCTCGGTTCAGCCCCGCGTATGCGGGGAACACTCGTTCAGCGCCCGCGTCGTCTGAGGGCCAAGCGGTTCAGCCCCGCGTATGCGGGGAACACGACTTGCTTGTCTACTTTAACGTCCACAGTGCCGGTTCAGCCCCGCGTATGCGGGGAACACATGCGGTTTCGTTAACGATGGTCCCGATGGAGCGGTTCAGCCCCGCATATGCGGGGTACACAATCAGCGGGGGCATTCTCGCCGTCACGCAGGCGGTTCAGCCCCGCGTATGCGGGGAACACAGGCGAGCCCGGCCGGGGAGACCCGAGCCGGGCGGTTCAGCCCCGCGTATGCGGGGAACACACGGCTGGCCTGGCGCGCGGCGATCAGGCATCCGGTTCAGCCCCGCGTATGCGGGGAACACGTTGCTGGTGGCATTGGGGATTTGTCGAACGCCGGTTCAGCCCCGCGTATGCGGGGAACACTCGTCAGCGCCGACCTCGAGCTAGGG
>CAZNAH010000085.1:0-12588 GCA_964570735.1 uncultured Hyphomicrobiaceae bacterium
AGCCAGCCCGCCGGCGCGGCCCGCACCGGACTTGGCGCAGGGTCGGCGTCCGCGCCGGTCGCAGGCGCACCCAGCGTTTCCGGCAGCGCCCCATGATCCGCCACGATGACGGGGCAATCCATGGCCTGCGCCTCGATCGAGACGCGCCCGAAAGCTTCCTCTTCGAGCGACGGGATGACCGTCAGATCAGCCGCCATGAAAGCCGCGGGCATATCCCGGCAATGCCCCGCCATGTGAAGGGTGCCGGCAAGGCCGAGGTCGTCCGCCATCGCGCGCAGCATGTGCGAATAATCGGATCGCCCCTGATCGTCGCCCACGAACACGACCTTCACGCCACTCAGATCGCGGGTGCCGCGCAGGCGGGCAACGGCCTCGATGAGAAGGTGCTGGCCCTTCCACCGGGTCAGGCGCCCGGGCAGCAGGATCACGCGCTCATTGCCCACGCCCCATTTCTGGCGGAGCGCCGTCACGCGCTCGGGGCTTACCCGGTCCGGGTCGAACTGGTCGAGATCCACCCCGCGCGGGATCACGTGAACCCGCTCGGCGGGCATCGGGTGGCGGGCCTGGATCGTCGCGGCCGTGAAGTGCGAGTTGGCGATGACGGCATCGCCCCGCGCCATCACGCCATTATACCACGCCTTCAGCCGGCCGTTCTGCCGGTAGATGCCGTGATAGGTCGTCACGAACGGCCTGCCCGTCCGGCGCGCGGCTAGAAGCGCGCTCCAGGCGGGCGCGCGGCTGCGGGCGTGGAGCAGGCTGACGTTATAGTCGCGGACGAGGCGCGCCATGCGCCATGCATTCATCATCAGCAGGGCCGGGTTTTTCGTCTTGGCGGGAAAGCGCAGCAATTCGCCGCCCGCCTCCTGCAACTCCTTCTCCAGCGCGCCGCCCTGGCTGAGAACGAGCGCGCGCCCGCCGGCCTTGCGGATCGCCTCGGCGACCTCGACGGTCGTGCGCTCGGCCCCCCCGATATGCAATTCGGGGATGACCTGAAGGATCACAGGCCAGGGATTGCGCTTGAGCATTGAGAGGCTGTCCGCACTTGCGATAAACCGCGTAAAAAGCGCGATCGGTGGGTAAGCATAGGATGAAGACGTCCGGGCCGCAATTTTTAGTCGTGCCGGAAGGCCAAGGATCTCGCCGGATCGCCTTCGCATTCGATGCGGCACCGGAGGCGGGGCGGCCCGTGCTCGTCTGGTTCCCCGGCTTCAAGTCCGATATGGCGAGCACGAAAGCGGCGGCGCTGGCCGAATTCGCCGCCCGCGAGGGGTTCGGCTGCCTGCGCTTCGATTATTCGGGACATGGGCAATCGGAGGGCGCGTTCGAGAACGGCACCATCAGCCGCTGGCTGGAGGATGCGGAGGCCGTGGTGGCGACGCTATCGGGGGACGCGCCGCTCGTCTATGTCGCATCGAGCATGGGGGGCTGGATCGCGCTTCTCCTCAGCCGGCTCCGCCCGCCGAAGGCCCTTGTGCTGATCGCGCCGGCCTGGGACATGACGCGCATGATGTGGGAGCGCGCCAGCGCGGACGCCCGCGATACGCTGATGCGCGATGGGCGCTATCTGCGGCCGTCTGCCTATGACCCGCAGCCCTACGCCATCACCCGCGCGCTGATCGAGGACGGCAGGCGGCACCTGTTCCAGGGCGCGCGGGTTCCCGTCGAAGCGCCGATCCGCATCATGCACGGCCTTCTTGACCCGGATGTGCCGTGGCAGCATTCCGTCGAACTGCTCGACCGGATCGATAGCGCGGACATCCGCCTTACGCTCATCAAGGACGGGGAGCACCGGCTGTCGCGGCCACAGGACCTCGCATTGCTGTTCGCGCTCATCGCGGAGGTGGCAAGCTAGCCGCGTTCCGGCCGCAGCCTCGCAGCGAGCGCGCGCAAGCCCTCGCGATAGGTCGGGTAGGCCAGCGCCACGCCAAGATCCCGCTTCATGCGCTCGTTCCGCGCGCGCTTGTTCTCCGCATAGAAGCTGCGGCCCATGTCGGAAAGCTGCGCCTGCTCGATCGGAACGAGCGGCGGCGGCTCCATCCCGAGGAGCTGTGCGGCAAACGCGGTCACGTCCTGCGGCGGGGCGGGTTCGTCGTCCGTCACGTTGAAAATACGCGCAGCGCCAGCCTCGCCCGGCCGTTCGATCGCCCTCTCGACCGCCTGGCCGATATCCTCGACATGGATGCGGTTGAAGACCTGCCCCGGCTTGACGACCGTCTGCCGCTCGCCCGAAAGAAGCCGCTCCAGCGGATTGCGGCCGGGGCCGTAGATGCCGGAGAGCCGGAAGATGTCAAGCGGCACGCCCCGCTCGCGGGCGAGCGCCGCCCAGGCTTGCTCAGCCTCGACGCGCGCCCTGCTGCGCCCCGAGCGCGGTGCGGGCGGCGTCGCCTCATCGACCCAGGCCCCGCCGTGATCGCCATATACCCCGATGGTCGAAAGATAGCCGATCCATTTCAGGTTCGGCGCGCGCCGTATGAGCGGGCCGCACGCGCGCAGCACCGGGTCGCCATCCTCGTCGGGGGGGATGGACAAGAGCAGGTGCGTGGCCGAGACGAGGTTCGCCGCGAGCGGGTCGGGCACGGCGCGGCCGTCGAAAGGGAGCGCTGTGAAGCCCTGCTCCGTAATCCGCCGCAAACTTTCGGAAGACCGCCCGGTCCCCGCCACGGTCCAGCCCTTCGCCCGCAGGCGATGCGCGGCCTCGGCGGCGGAATAGCCCATGCCCAGCGCGAGAAGATGTGTCATGCAACCTCCATCGAAGCGTCCCATTCGGCCCGCACGCCGTCATCCGTTTCGCAGGTAAGATGGCGATCCCGCGCCGCCACAAGGCGTGAGCGCACATCCGGTGATTGCCGCGAAAGCTCGATCATGGCCCACACCGCCATGCCGCGCACCAGCGGCGAGGTATCGCCAAGCAGCGGCTCGATCAGCGGCGCAAGGGTCTTATCGCCGGAATTTCCCGCCGCGACCAGCACGTTGCGGACGAAACGGTTCCGCCCCGTCCGCTTGATCGGCGATCCGGGGAAGCGCGCGCGGAAGCCCGCATCGTCCAGCGCAATCAGATCGCGCAGCGGCGGATTGTCCGCGCTGGCCCGCGCGTGGAATCGCGCCTCGCGGGCGGTCTGCGCGAACTTGTTCCAGGGGCACACGGCGAGACAGTCGTCGCAGCCATAGATGCGGTTGCCCATCGCGCGGCGGAATTCGCGGGGGATCTGCCCCTTATGCTCGATGGTGAGGTAGGAGATGCAGCGGCGCGCATCGAGCCTGTAGGGCGCGGGAAAGGCATCCGTCGGGCAGATGTCCAGGCAGCGGCGGCAGGTGCCGCAATGGTCGGTCTCGGGCTCGTCCGGGGCAATGTCCGCCGTCGTGAAGATCGCACCGAGGAACAGCCACGAACCCAGATCGCGCGAGACAAGATTGGTGTGCTTGCCCTGCCAGCCGATCCCAGCGGCCTGCGCCAGCGGCTTCTCCATGACGGGCGCGGTATCGACAAACACCTTGACCTCGCCGCCCATACGGGCGGCAAGAGCGCGGGCCAGCGCCTTCAGCCGCGCTTTGACCACGTCATGATAGTCGGCGCCCTGCGCGTAGACCGAGATCGCGCCGCGATCCTTCGCATCGAGGACCTGCAAGGGGTCGCGCTCCGGGCCGTAATTCATGCCCAGCATGATGACGGATCTGGCTTCCGCCCACAGGGCCGCCGGATCGGAGCGGCGGTCGGCGGCCCGCTCCAGCCACTCCATATCGCCGTGATGGCCAGCGGCGAGGAAGCCGCGAAGCGCTTCGCCCGCATGGGGCGGCAGACGCGCCGGGGCAAATCCCACCGCGTCGAAGCCGAGGCTGGCCGCTTCCCGCCTGATCCAGGCTTTCAGCGCTGTGCCGGGTTCCATCGGCGCCGTCATGGCGTCAGAAGTCGAGGTCGGCATAGGCGGGCGGCGGGTTGACGCCGGGAACGCGCTCGGCCAGCAGCGGGCGGAAGGCCGGGCGCGACTTGATCCGCGCGTACCACGCCTTCGCCTCCGGGTAGTCCTCCCACGCGATTTCGCCGAGGTAGTCCAGCGTCGAGATATGCCCGGCCGCTGCGAAATCCGCAAAGCTGAGCGTTTCGCCAGCCAGCCATTTGCGCTGATCCGAAAGGTAGCTCAGATAGCTCATGTGATATCGCATGTTCGCCCGCGCGGCCCGGATTGCCGCGAGATCGGGGGCGCTCCTGATGCCCGACATGGGCTTGTAAATCTTCTCTTCCAAGAGATATTGCGTCACTTCCGCGTCAAGTTTCCTCAGAAACCATTCGGCGACGCGGCGAACCTCCGCGCGCTCGAACGGGGTTCCCGGAAAGGGGCGAAAGGCGGAGGAGGGCGACGCCTCGCGCGGCTCGCTCTCCTGCAAGTATTCGGCGATGGGCGATGCCCCGCACAGGGTGCCGCCCTTGCCCGCGAGGATCGGCAGCGTCCCCGCCGGATGCAGGTCGAGCACGGCGCGGCTCATCTGCCATGGCTTGACCTCCTGGGCCTCGTAGCCCGTCTCGGTCTCGTTCAGGGCAAGCCGGACGGCGCGCGACGCAGGACAGAGCGGATAATGCATCAATCTGAGCATGGCTCGGCCATCTTGGACCCGGCGGCTTGCGCGGGCGTGGCTTATGCGACCAGTCCCGCCGAGAATTCGCCCTTGGGCCTGAACCGCTTCAAATAGTCGGGCACGATCGATTCGGCGCTTTGCGGCTTGATGCCGAGCCCCTCAAGCGTTCGCGCGTCCCGGATCGCCTCGGCGCTCACGACATTATCCTGCTGCAGAAGGCGGACCTGATCGAGGGTCAGCGGCGCGCCCGGCAGGAATTGCAGGAAGAAGCCCTGGAGCTTCGCGGCCCAGAACGGCACGGGCAGATAAGCCCGGTCGCGCTGGGTCCACGTCGTGATGAGGTCGTAGATCTCGCGAAACGTATAGACGCGCGGGCCGCCGAGTTCATAAATCGCGCCCGGCGTGGCCCGGCCCGACAAGGCCGCGAGGACCGCACGCGCCACATCGCCCGCATAGACGGGCTGAAACCGCGTTTTTCCCCCGATCAGCGGGAGGACGGGCGAAACCCGCGCCAGCGCGGCGAAGCGGTTGAAGAATTGATCTTCCGGCCCGAACACGAGCGACGGCCGCAGGATGACCGCGCGCGGATAAGCCTCCAGAACGGCGCCCTCGCCCTCGCCTTTGGTGCGCGCATAAACCGAGCGCGCGTTCCGGTTCGCCCCGATGGCCGAGACATGGACGAGCGATCTGGCGCCAAGATCGCGCGCGGCCTTCGCGATGAGGGCCGGCCCGGTCACGTGAACCGCCTTGAAGTTCTGCCGCCCTTGCGGCTGCAGGATGCCGACGAGATTGACGAGCGCGTCCGCGCCTTCCGCCGCGCGCCGCACCGAAGCCTCGTCGCGGATATTCGCCTGCACGGCGAAAATCTGCCCGACGCTGCCCAGCGGCTGAAGGAAACCCGCAAGATCCGGCCGCCGCACCGCCACGCGGATCCGGCACCCGGCGCGCGCCAGATGCTGAACCACGTAACGCCCGAGAAAACCCGAGCCGCCATAGACGGTTACAACGGTTGAAGTGCCGAGGGTCACGGCCATGATCTTGGCTCTTCTGAGCTTCGCCGGATGCAAGATGAAGGCGATGCGCATCCGCGGATGTCAATTGTGTCGACGCGATGTGATACAGCGCTTCGCACGGCCTGTGAAGGTGGCGGGATGCCGCCGCGCCTTCATTGACAAACACCCCCCGACCCTATACCTGAGAGTGGCTCAAGCCCAGGTGGCGGAATTGGTAGACGCGCTGGTTTCAGGTACCAGTGGTGCAAGCCGTGGAGGTTCGAGTCCTCTCCTGGGCACCAGCCGTTCGTGATTGTTCCTCTCAATCACCGCGCGAGATCGCGCAGCATGGAGACGAGCGCGCTCTGCGCCGCCGTCTGATAGCGGTCGCGGTGCCTCACCAGGGCGAACTCGCGCTGCGGCAAGGTGATGGGGATCGCGCGCAGCCGCCCCTCCTCCAGGTCTCGCGCCACGACATGCTCGGAGATGATCGTCGCGCCCGCTCCGGCCTCGACCGCTTCCCGGATCGCTTCATTGCTCGGCAGAACGAGAAAGATGCGGAGGTCGTCGAGCATCAGCCCGTGCTTTCGCGCGAGGTCTTCAAGCACGTCGCGGGTGCCGGACCCCTCTTCGCGGATGACCCACGACAGTGCGGCGAGATCGGGCTCGCCGGTGGCGAGCCGCGCGGGCTCCGGCTGACCCGACGGGACGACGAGCACGAGCCGGTCCACGTCAATACGCTCGCGGACGAGCTTGGCGTGCGAAGTTGAGCCTTCCACAAGGCCGAGGTCCACCGCGCCGCCCGCCACGGCCTCCTCGACGAAGCGGGTGTTTCCGATGGTCACGTCGAGGCGGACATCGGGATAGGCCGTGTGGAAATTCGTGAGCCGCCGGGGCAGCCAATGGCAGGCGATGGTCTGGCTTGCGGCGATCGACAGCGCGCCGCGATTGGGGCGCGACAGGTCTTCGAGAACCGAGCGGGCGGTGGAGGCGCGATGCAGCACGGCGCGCGCCTCTGGCAGGAAGGACCGGCCGACATCCGTCAGCTCGATGCCGCGTCCAACGCGGTTGAAGAGCTTTGCGCCATAGCGTGTTTCAAGCGCGCTGATCGCGGCAGACACGGCGGATTGCGTCATGCCGATGGCGTGGGCGGCTTTCGTCACATGTCCGCGCTCCGCCACGGCGATGAAAATGCGAAGCTGGTCGAGCGTCATCGCCTATTCATGATCGACTTCGATTATTTTGACAAAACTTATTTGTTGGATCGATGATTCAAGGAATGGGATGATACGCAGCGATCAGGCTCCCGTTTGCTTGAGGTTAAAGGTTCGACACGATGGCCTTTGTACCGTCCGATGCGCGATTTGGGCCGCGAACTCTGCGGGAACGGGAGACGGCGCGCCTCGATACCTCGCCCTATGTCTCGGACGAAATCCGCAAGACGACCTGCTACATGTGCGCGTGCCGGTGCGGCATCGACGTGCATCTGCGCGACGGCAAGGTGCGCTATATCGAAGGCAATCGCGATCATCCCATCAATCGCGGCGTGCTCTGCGCGAAAGGCGCCGCGGGCATCATGCAGCACTATTCGCCGGCGAGGCTGCGTGCGCCGCTTCTTCGCACGGGACCGCGCGGCTCCGGCGAGTTCCGCGAAATCACCTGGAACGAAGCGCTTGAGACGGCCGTCTCCTGGCTGAAGCCCGTGCGCGCGACAAATCCCTGCAAGCTTGCCTTTTTCACGGGGCGCGACCAGAGCCAGTCGCTCACTTCCTGGTGGGCGCAGCAATTCGGCACGCCCAACTATGCCGCGCATGGCGGCTTCTGCTCCGTCAACATGGCGGCGGCAGGCATCTACACGCTGGGCGGCGCGTTCTGGGAGTTCGGCTCGCCCGATTGGGACCGCACGAAATATTTCATGGTCTTCGGCGTGGCCGAGGATCACGATTCAAACCCCATCAAGCGCGGGCTTGCGACGCTGAAAAAGCGCGGCGTGAAGGTGGTGGGCGTCAACCCCGTCCGCACGGGTTACAACGCGGTCGCGGATGAGTGGGTCGGCATCACGCCAGGCACGGACGGGCTGTTTATTCTTGCGCTGGCGCATGAACTCGTCCGGACCGGCCATGTCGATCTCGACTTCCTAATGCGCTACACGAATGCGCCGTGGCTTGTGATCGAGGCGCAGGGCACGGCGGAGCACGGCCTCTTCGCGCGCGATGCGGACGGCAAGGCGCTGGTGTTCGATCGCGCGTCGGGTGAACCCCGCGCCTACGATGCCCCTGCACTGAAGCCCGCCCTGAAGGGCGCCGTGACCCTGCCCGACGGACGCACCGCGCGGCCCGTGTTCGAGCTTCTGGCGGGCCATGTGCTGGCGCAGGAGCACAGCCCGGACGCGGTGGCCGAGCGCTGCGGCGTGCCGGCTGCCGCCATCCGCCGGATCGCTGCGGAACTCGCCTACACGGCGTTCCGCGAGGAAATCGTCGTCGAGCAACCCTGGACCGACCTGCGCGGGCAGCGGCACGAGCGCTTCATCGGCCGCCCGGTCAGCTTCCATGCCATGCGCGGCATCTCCGCCCATTCGAACGGCTTCCAGACGGCGCGTGCGCTGCACGTGCTGCAACTTCTGCTGGGGAGCGTTGATTGCCCCGGCGGGTTCCGCTTCAAGCCGCCCTATCCGAAAGGCTTCGAAGCCCATCCGCGCCCGCATCACGAATGGCGCTGCGATGAGCCGCTGAACGGGCCGCATCTCGGTTTTCCGCGCGGGCCGGAGGATCTCGCGGTGGACGAGGCCGGCAGGCCGGCCCGCATCGACAAGGCTTTCTCGTGGGAAGCGCCGCTGTCCGCCCACGGGCTCATGCACATGGTCATCTCCAACGCCCATGCGCGCGACCCCTACGGCATCGACGTGCTGTTCCTCTATATGGCGAACATGGCCTGGAACTCGTCGATGAACACGGCGGGCGCCATGGAGATGCTCGCCGCGAAGGACGAAGATGGCGAGTATATCATCCCGAAGATCATCTATTCCGACGCCTATTCCTCCGAGATGGTCGCCTATGCCGACCTCGTCCTGCCGGACACCACCTATCTCGAACGGCACGACTGCATCTCGTTGCTCGACCGCCCCATTTCAGAGCCCGACGGCGCGGCGGACGCCATCCGCTGGCCGGTGGTGGAGCCGGACCGCGAGGTGCGCGGCTTCCAGTCCGTGCTCATCGACCTCGGCGCGCGGCTCGGTCTGCCCGGCTTCGTCACGGAGAGCGGTGCGCCGAAATACCGGGACTATGCCGACTATATGGTGAACCATGAGCGGCGCCCGGGCGTGGGGCCGCTGTCCGGCTGGCGCGGAGATGGCAGCGAGACGGGCCGGGGCGCGCCGAACCCGCAGCAGCTCGATCGCTATATCGAAAACGGCGGGTTCCACATCGCGCACATTCCGGAGAGCGCGCAATATTTCAAGGCGTTCAACGCGGACTATCAGACGTGGGCGGTGGGCATGGGCTTCTTCGACGCGCCCCAGCCTTATGTCTACAACCTCTATCTCGAACCGCTGGCGAAGTTCCGGCTCGCGGCGCAGGGCTTCGGCGAACGCCAGCCGCCCGGCCACCTTCGCGAGCGGATCGCGGAAGCCTTCGATCCGTTGCCGATCTGGTATCCCCCCTTCGAGGGCGAGACCGTGGCCGGGTTCCCCCTGCACGCCATCACGCAGCGTCCGGCAGCCATGTATCACGCCTGGGGCTCGCAGAACGCCTGGCTGCGGCAGATCCACGGGCACAACCCGCTCTATGTGCCGGGCGCGCTCTGCGACGAGCACGGCCTTGCCGATGGAGACTGGGTGTGGCTCACCTCGCATCACGGCCGCATCCGCGTGCCGATCGCGCGCATGGACGCGGTGAACGGGCGCACCGTCTGGACCTGGAACGCCATCGGCAAGCGCAAGGGCGCATGGGCGCTGTCCCCGAACGCGCCCGAGGCGACGAAGGGCTTCCTGCTCAATCACCTCATCAGCGAGCTGCTGCCCCGGCAGGCGGACGGCATGCGCTGGTCGAACTCCGATCCGATCACGGGGCAGGCGGCCTGGTACGATCTGCGCGTCAGGCTGGAGAAAGCCGAACCCGCCATGGAGAGCGAACCGGCGTTCCCGCCGCAGAACTCGGCCGTGGGGCGCGGTCCCGGCGAAGTCCGCTACGGCGAGGAG
Source organism: uncultured Hyphomicrobiaceae bacterium (assembly GCA_964570735.1). GTDB lineage: Bacteria > Pseudomonadota > Alphaproteobacteria > Rhizobiales > Rhodomicrobiaceae > CAZNAH01. The sequence goes on from CAZNAH010000085.1 coordinate 9,760, forward strand.
TGGACATGACATCGCTTCCGACCCACACCGAGAAGAAGCTCGGCCTCGTGATCGACCTTGACACCTGCGTCGGCTGCCATGCCTGCGTGGTCTCCTGCAAGGAATGGAACACCAGCGGCTATGGCGCACCGCTGTCGGATCAGGACGCCTATGGCGACAGCCCGACAGGCGCATGGCTGAACCGCGTCCACAGCTTCGAGATCACGCCCGCCGCCTCCCGCCATGGCGGCGCCCGCGCGCCGGCCCAGATCGTGCATTTCCCGAAATCCTGCCTGCATTGCGACGATGCGCCCTGCGTGACCGTCTGCCCCACCGGCGCGAGCTACAAGCGCTCGCAGGACGGCATCGTCCTCGTCGATGAAAGCATGTGCATCGGCTGCGGCCTGTGCGCCTGGGCGTGTCCTTACGGTGCGCGGGAGATGGATGCCGCCGCCGGCGTCATGAAGAAATGCACGCTATGCGTGGACCGCATCTATAACGAGCACATCCCCGAGGTCGACCGCGTGCCCGCCTGCGTGCGCGCCTGCCCGGCGAATGCGCGCCATTACGGCGACCTCGCCGATCCTAATTCCGAGGTGAGCCGCCTTGTGGCAGAACGCGGCGGCGTCGATCTGATGCCGGAGCAGGGCACCCGCCCCGTCAACAAATATCTGCCGCCACGCCCGAAGGCCGATATCGACACCGGGCAAACCCTGTCGCTCGCGCAGCTTGCGGAACCGAAGGCCAGGGGGTTCCTCGGCTGGCTCGACACTGCGCTGGAGAGGCTCGGCTAGCCATGCATCCGGCGTCTTCGCTCATCGTTTTCACCACGCTGTCGGGCGCAGGCTTCGGGCTCATGGTCTGGCTGGGGCTCGGCTTCGGGCCGGACGGCAGCCTGTTCGGCTTCGTCGGATGCGGGCTTGCCTCGCTGCTGGCGGGCATCGGGCTCGTCGCATCGCTCTGGCATCTCGGCAACCCGCAGCGGGCCTGGCGCGCCTTGTCGCAATGGCGTTCCTCGTGGCTGTCGCGGGAGGGTGTGCTCGCGATCGCGACGCTCGGCGCTTTCGGCCTTTACGCGCTCGCCTGGATCGCAGGATATGGCCGCATCCCGTGGCTGGGCTGGGCCGCTGCGCTTCTCGCGGGCGCGACCGTCTACGCGACCTCGATGATCTACGGGACCATCAAGGCGGTGCCGCACTGGTCGAAGACGCCGACCCCGGTGCTGTTCGGGGGCTATGCCCTCGCGGGCGGCGCGCTGGCGCTGGCCGCCCTGGCCGCGCCATTCGGGGAACCTTCGCGTGAAAGCGTGATGCTCACCGCGGCGCTTTTGGTTGCGGCCGCCGCCCTCGCGATCTGGTGGACCCTGCGCGCGCAGCGCATCGGCCTTGACGCCGATGGCTCCACGCCTGAGACGGCGATCGGGTTGCCCCATCTCGGCCGCGCGCGGCTTCTGGAAGCGCCCCACAGCTCGCCGAATTATCTCATGAAGGAGATGGTCTTCCGCGTGGGCCGCAAGCATGCGGAAAAGCTGCGGCGTTTTGCCTTCGCCGGGGCGTTCGTCGTGCCGCTGCTCTTTCTGATTTTGGCCGCAACTCTGCCATTCGCATCGCTACTTTTGCTTGCACTGCCGATCCACCTTGCCGGTGTCGCCGCTTCGCGGTGGCTGTTCTTCGCCGAGGCACGCCATGTCGTGTCGCTCTACTACGGATATCGCTGAGGGGGCCTTCTGCACCGAGAGACCGAAGATGATGAAACTGAGTTCTTTCTGGAAAGACAATGCATTGCGCAATCTTTTCGCTTGGCGGACGAAAGAGCGCTACCGGCCAGAGAAGCACTACATGCGCGGCCCCGGCCCCAAAGCCATGACGAAGCTTGCAAGCGGGGCGAAGCCCGATACGCTTCCCGAACAGCCCTCCGGGACACAACCGCAGCGGCATACCTCCAAAGCCGCGTCCTGAGAGCGAGCGGCCACGCCCCGTGAAGCTGAATAGCTGGGGCCTGACTTATCACGCCTCGTCTTGACCTGGATCAAGGCCATAAACCCGCACCTGACCCAAAACCATACCTGATAAACGCCGCGCGTGGCGTCCATGCGCGGGCTGAACGGGAGTTGCAGATGGGGCAGACGGGCATGAGCCGCGATATGGTCGCGTTCTCGGATGGGGCGGCATTCCTCGGCGCAATCGCTGGAGCCATCCTCGGCCTGGCGCTCGCGATCTCATCCCCGGAAGGGGCCATGGTGTTTCATGGGCTCCTGCTGACAGGAGCCTGCCTGTTCGCGGGCGCTTATGTCTTCAGGGTCATGTCGCGCAACGAAGCGGACGCGCAGGCGGCCGCATCGGACACGCCTCGCTATAATGATGAGGTGGTGAAGGCCGGCGTGATCGCGACGGTCATCTGGGGCATCGCCGGGTTCATCGTCGGCGACATCCTGGCCTGGCAACTTGCCTTCCCCGCGCTCAATTTCGATCTGCCCTGGACGAATTTCGGCCGGCTGCGCCCGCTGCATACCTCGGCGGTGATCTTCGCCTTCGGAGGAAACGCGCTGATCGCAACCTCGTTCTATGTGGTGCAACGCACCTGCCGGGCGCGGCTCGCGGGCCGCTGGGCGCCTTGGTTCGTGTTCTGGGGCTACAACCTCTTCATCGTGATCGCGGGCACGGGCTACCTGCTCGGGGTTACGCAATCCAAGGAATATGCCGAGCCGGAATGGTATGCGGACCTCTGGCTCACGCTCGTCTGGGTCGTCTATCTGCTCGTCTTCCTCGGCACGCTCGCGAAGCGGAAAGAGCCGCACATCTACGTCGCGAACTGGTTCTATCTCGCCTTCATCGTGACGGTTGCGATGCT